>NZ_JSXC01000030.1 GCF_000803215.1 Pectobacterium fontis | reverse complement strand
CTAAATGATGATTTACCGCCCAGCGACGTTGTGGAATTAACCAATTTTGTCGTTCAAAAACGAACAACGAAGATTAACGCAAAAATTGCGTTATAAATTTGTAAAAAGGTAATCAGAATGACCTATACCGAAGCTCATTACGAAAACGCCTGTCTTGAGTTGTTCCGCGACACGTTGGGCTATAACCATATCTATGCTCCAGAGCTGACGCGGGACTATGCTAATCCGCTTTATATGGACGAGCTTCTCCCTGCTCTCAAACAGGTGAATCCCAGGCTACCGGAAGCGGCGCTTGCCGAGGCGATTTACAAGCTGCGGAATATCGAGGGTGGCACATTCCAGCAGAAGAATATGCAATTTATGGGGTACCTGCAAAATGGTGTATCGGTCAATTATTACGATAAAGATGAGCTGCGGGCGGTGTTGGTTCATCTTGTGGATTATGAGGATGTGGATCGGAATTCATTCACTGTCTCCAACCAATGGACAATCTGCGAAAATAGTGAGAAACGCCCTGATGTGATCGTGTTCTTAAATGGTTTGCCTGTTGTCGTTTTTGAGTTGAAATCACCTTCCCGTGAGGAAACGGACGCTTCTGAGGCATTTCTGCAACTGCGTAACTATATGCATGAGATACCGTCTCTGTTCATATACAACGCTTTTCTCGCTATGAGCGACTTGGCCGTCTCGAAAGCCGGAACTATTACGGCAGGCGAAGATCGCTTTATGGAGTGGAAAACCAAGGATGGCAGCTACGAAAATACGCAGTACGCCCAGTTCGATACGTTCATTGAGGGGATGTTCGACAAAGCACGGCTGCTCGACATCATCAAGAATTTTATCTGCTTTTCCGGCGACGAGAAAATCCTCGGCGCGTACCACCAATATTTTGCTGTCAGAAAAGCGGTCGCTTCCACTAGCAGGGCTACCGCAACAGATGGCAAAGGCGGTGTGTTCTGGCACACCCAGGGCAGCGGAAAATCGCTGTCGATGGTATTTTACGCCCATCTACTACAAAGCACGCTAAATTCTCCGACCCTGATAGTGCTGACAGATCGCAACGACCTTGACGAGCAGTTATTCGGGCAGTTTGCCAGGTGCGCATCGTTCCTACGCCAAACGCCCCAGCAGGCCGAAAGCCGGGGTCATTTAAAGGAACTGCTCGCAGGAAGGCTGGCAAACGGCATCATTTTCACGACCATGCAGAAATTTGAGGAGGCATCTGAAGCACTTTCTGAGCGTCGTAATATCATTGTGATGGCAGACGAAGCCCATCGTGGGCAGTATGGGTTAGAAGAGAAAGTGGACGCGAAAACAGGTCGTGTGATCATCGGTACGGCACGCATTATTCGCGATAGTTTACCCAACGCCACCTACATCGGCTTCACCGGAACGCCGATATCCAACAAAGATCGCTCCACAATCGAAGTATTCGGCAACTATATCGACATCTACGATATGACTCAGGCAGTGGAAGATGGCGCGACCCGCCCCGTCTACTATGAGAGTCGCGTTATCCACCTGAAGTTGGACGAAGACATTCTGCGGCTTATTGACGCGGAATACGACATTATGGCGCAGAATGCCGAAAACTACGCCATCGAAAAGAGTAAAAAGGAACTCGGCAGAATGGAGTCTATCCTCGGGGCGGAACAGACTATCACTGCATTGTGCGATGACATCATCCAACACTATGAGGAAAACCGTCAGCATGAGCTGACTGGTAAGGCGATGATAGTTGGTTATTCGCGCTCCATCGCAATGAGCATCTACCGCAAGCTGCTTGAGCTACGCCCTGAATGGACCGAAAAAGTTGGCGTGGTGATGACCGAAAGCAATAAAGATCCGGAAGAGTGGCGCGGCGTTATCGGCAATAAACGCCACCGCGACGCGATGGCTAGCCGATTCAAGAATAACGATGACCCGCTGAAAATCGCCATCGTGGTGGATATGTGGCTTACAGGGTTTGATGTACCATCGCTCGCTACCATGTATGTTTACAAACCGATGTTGGGACACAATCTCATGCAGGCGATTGCCCGCGTCAATCGGGTTTACAAAGATAAAGAAGGCGGGCTGGTTGTTGATTATGTCGGCATTGCCTCAGCGTTAAAACAGGCGATGAACGCCTATACTAACCGCGATAAGAACAACTACGGTGATACCGATGTCGCCAAGACCGCGCTGCCGAAATTTATCGAAAAATTGGAAGTCTGCCGCAGCCTGTTCCACGGTTTTGACTATTCAGCGTTTCTGTCCACTGATAGCGATCTTGTTCGCGCCAAAACTATTACTGGCGGAGTGAATTTTATTTCAGCTATTGATAAGCCGAAAGTTACCCCAAATCACGAAGACATGGACTTTCGGTATTCAATGGCCGCAGAACCGAAACCCGCTTATGGCGAAGCGCCGAGCAAAAAAGATCTGTTCATCAAAGAATCTATGTTGCTTCGTCAGGCGTTATCCCTTTGTCGTTCGCTAATAAGTGCCGAGCAGCGATTCGAGGCCGCCTACTTTGAGGCGGTACGTACGCTGTTTACTCGCCTCACCGGCGAGGGTAAGCCGCTGTCCCTGAAAGAAATTAATGCCCGCGTTAACGAATTACTGAAAGCAAGTATCCAAAGTGATGGGGTTATCAATCTGTTTTCCGATGTAGACACTGGGTTCTCGTTGTTCGATCCAAAATTTCTCGATGAGATCGCCAGGATGAAGGAGCGTAATCTTGCCGTTGAGATGCTGAAAAAACTGCTCGCCGAGCAGGTGACGCTCTATCGCCGCACTAATCTCGTCCAGAGTGAAAAGTTCTCGGAAATGCTTTCTCGCGCCATGAAAGCGTACCTCAACGGTATGCTCTCCAACGAAGAAGTCATCGCTGAACTGATGAAAATGGCGAAGGATATGGCGTCTGCTCAGGCGGAAGGCGATGCGCTGGGATTGACTGGTGAAGAATTTGCATTCTATCTCGCGCTGACCCGTCCCCAAGCCGTGAAAGACTTCTACCAAAACAAAGAACTAGTAGCGATGACGCACGAACTCACGGAGATGTTGCGTAAAAACCGCACTATCGACTGGCAGAAGAAAGAATCCGCACGCGCTGGCATGCGTCGAATGGTTAAAAAACTACTGAAAAAATACAAATATCCGCCGGAAGGCGTAGAAGATGCCGTAGCTACCGTTATTGGCCAGTGTGAAACGTGGGTGGATAATTGAGCAACTTTTTATGTCTTTGGCTGATTAATTCGTGCGAGTAAAATGTGCATGAACTTAATTTGAATCTAGCCAAAGAGTTTCTAATCGGGTAATAACCAAGCGTAATATTATATTCGGTTGTATGTAAAATAGATGAACTTAGAGTTTCGATATAAAAATACTAGCAAAATCAGTGGGGTTTAAGCCTCCTGTTGCTCTCAGAACTTTACCTCATGCCACCTGATCGCTGTAGATAACCCAGTGATGTTCGGCGTCAGCCACACTCTGTATATGTAGGATTCTGGCAATGAGGTAATCTCTCCGCAAAACCGTATCGCTCCTCAAGCAGGCTGAGGCCGGAACACCCGAGGCTGAATTGTGTCGCCAGTACTGGCTGGGCGGTGAGTAAAATACCACTCGACCGTTTTCTTAATTAACTCTTCCGTAGCATCGACATAGTGTTGCGGCGACGTTTCGACTTCTCGTTCCAGAATCAGGGGCAGTTCGGTGCAACCCAGAATAATTTTCTCGACGCCAGACTGTAACAGGCGATCTTTTATCGGTGACAGGATGCTATAGGCGCCGATAATATCACCGGATTTATAGGCGTAGATACTTTCCATAACCTGATGCTGGTCAGCCTCATCTGGCGTGTAGCATTCAATATTATCGACGAGCAAATTGTCTTGATAGATTCTCGCTTTGACCGTTGCTGTGGTCGCTAGCAGGCCGACGCGTGTGGTGTTGGCATGCTTAATCGCCTGGCAGGTTACATCGATAATGCTGATCATTTCTGCACGGCACTGTTGTTTTAATTCATTGAACCAATAGTGTGCGGTGTTACACGGGATAATGATGCATTCAGCGCCTGCATTTTCGAGAATTTTCATATATTGCAGCATTTTACCCAGCGGTGAAGCGCTGTGCTGGAGTATGCACTGTGTTCTGTCTGGAATATCAGGAATAGAAACTGCAATCATCGGAATATGGTCTTGATCCCGATACGCCGGCGTGTTTTTGATCAGTTTTTGCATTGCATCGACGGTAGCGCCCGGCCCCATTCCGCCCAGAATCCCCACAAGACTGTTCATGCTGTTAACCCTGTAGCATTATGAAATTAAAAGAATAATCGCATACTGCCCGGCAATGTGAATTGCTAAATTCCCATCTGCTATGTATGATTTGCATAACTATTGGCATCTCTATGCTTTTATTGGTTTTAACAGTCTCTGCTGGGCATGTTGAGTGAGGGGTGATGCTAAACAATATCGAAACCAAGTGGCTCTATGACTTTATTGTGCTGGAAGAGCATCGGAGTTTTACGCTGGCTGCCGAGAAGCGGAATATTTCTCAATCTTCATTTAGTCGGCGTATTCAGGCGCTGGAAGCGGCGGTGGGATTTGATATTTTCGATCGCAGCGCGTTGCCACTGCAATTAACTGAACAGGGACGAGTGTTCCACGCTTATATCCGCAATACGCTGGATGATTTGGAATATCAGCTTAATAAGCTGCACGGCGGGGATAATTACAAAAATAAGATTACCATCGCCGCAGCCCACTCTCTGTCGGTATTCATCATGCCGGAGCTGTTAAAAGATGTGCCGGATCCGCAGGAAAAAATCTTCTATGTCGAATCGATCGACGTAGATGAAGCGGTATTGAATCTCAAAGAGGGGCGCAGCGACTTTATCTTCTCGTTTTACAATGAAGATCTGATGGGGGAGCCTTTTATGCACGAGAAGATATTGGAATCCCGGCTTTATCCGGTTTGCGCATGCGATAGTGCCGGGAAGCCGTTGTTTGATGTGAGCGCCGCATCGGTGCCGTTACTCAATTATACCGAGACAAGCTACATGGGGCGTCAGGTTAGCCGTTACTTATCCAGCGTGGACAATGATAAGTTTACGGTCAATTTCGTCTCTTCCATGAGCGACCTGCTCAAACGCATGACGAAGAAAGGTTATGGCATTGCCTGGCTGCCAGACTATTCCATTCAGGAAGAGCTGAAAAACAAAGAGCTAGCGATCCTGAGTATGGAAAATGCCGTGATCCGTATGGGGGTTTATCTGTATCGTCTTGATGCGCGGCTGAATGTGGCTTCTGAGAAATTCTGGCGCTACATGAAAGGGCTGTCATCAATGTCGGGGCTATGAGCGCTTTAACCGGAATAAAGGTGTGACGAGTAAAAAATAGCGACCCGAAGGCCGCTATGATGAAACATTCACTCAGCATTAACTATTTTGCGTTGCCTGCTGAGGTGCCTTATAGGCAGCAGAACCATCAGTTTCCGGTTCTTCTTCCTCGTCGTCATGGATGTCTTTTTCCAGACTGGCGACCACGGCGGTAGAGATACTGTTACCGATGACGTTAGTTGCAGTACGGCCCATATCCAGGAACTGGTCGATACCGATAATCAGCAGAATGCCGGCTTCCGGCAGGCTGAACATCGGTAACGTTGCCGCAACCACAACTACGGAGGCTCGAGCGACGCCCGCCATTCCTTTACTGGTGATCATCAGTGTTAACAGGATCAGAATTTGCTCAGTGACGCTCAGGTCAATATTGTACGCCTGCGCGATGAACAGAATCGCGAAAGACTGGTACATCATCGAACCGTCAAGGTTGAATGAATAACCGAGCGGCAATACAAAGCTGGTGACTTTTTTCGGAACACCGAATTTTGTCAGTGCTTCCATGGTCTTCGGGTAAGCGGATTCGCTGCTCGCTGTGGCGAATGCCAGCATAGTCGGTTCACGAATTAATTTCGCCAATGTCATAATGGCTTTGCCCAGGAACAGGTAGCCAACCAGGAACAGAACGCCCCACAGCACCGCCAGACCGAGATAGAACTCGCCGATCAATTTACCGAAATCATAAAGCAGCCCCAGTCCTTGTGTGGTAATCGCGGAAGCGATTGCGGCAAAAACAGCAATCGGTGCCAGCGCCATGACGTAGTCGGTCACGCGGAACATGATTTTGGTTAATTCTTCGATCAGTGAAATCATAGTGGTCGCGTGTTTGTTTTTGCCTTTCACATAGGCAAGCGCGGAACCGAAGAACAGGGAAAACACCAAAATTTGCAGGATTTCATTATTCGCCATGGCTTCTACGATACTTTTCGGGAAGATATGGCTGATGAAGCTCTTAAGCGTAAAACTGTCGGTATTCAAACCAGTGGCAACATGCTGGGCGGGAACGTCCAGGTTCATACCGGCGCCGGGTTGGAACAGGTTGGCAAAGAGCATACCGATGAGCAGAGAAATGAACGATGCGCTGATAAACCAGATCATCGCTTTCATACCAATACGACCAACGGCAGAAGAATTACCGCCCATGCTTGCCAGACCGGAAACCAGTGTAGCGAAGACTAATGGCGCGATGATCATTTTAATCAGGCGCAGGAAGATATCGGTAACCATGTTGAAATAAGATGCAACTTCTTTTGCTCGGCTGCCATCCAGGTATTGATGACAAGCCCATCCAATTAATATCCCTAGGACGATAGCTAACACTATCTGTACAAGTAACTTCTGCCTTTGCATATAAACCTCATGTTGGTGAATTGATTCAGACAACACAATATTATTGCCGCGTGAGGGGCGGTGTTTTCCCTGAATACACCAATCCTCACCCGAGTCTGTTGTTAGGGTGTTGTGTCTGCCCGCCGATATTACAATGATTCTTACGTTTTACATTTTTTTTCTATGGATTGTTATGTATTTGTGATCTTTGTCATGCAAGAAATGCATGCTCAAACAGATCTTAATGATGATAGAGGATGTGGTGTGCAGATGGGATAAAAGCTCAATAATCATTATTTTTCAATTAAAACAATGAATTATTGTTTTTTCTGTGTGTGCAAGAAGTGCTGAGTGAAGTGTTGAATTAGTGTTGCTAATGATATGACGCTATACATCAATAAAATATATGGTGAATTGCTTAAAGATTAAGTAAAAATAAAAGAACAATTAACGAAAAGTTTATATATCTGTCATTTTCTGATTTTGTTATTTTTTTAATTATTTAATGCTTGATTTTATTGAGTTGATCATTTTTTTATTCTTGCATTTCTGATTTGAAGTTTAATTATTGTGCGATATGTTTCCATTTGTGACGCGTTGGGCATTTAGGGTATTTAAAATGGTGTTTTTCATTTTTTAACCATATGTTATCGATGGTTTGAGACCTCGCGGTTGATGATGTCAGCGAAAAAGGTCGATACTCACTTCCTTCTAAGCCATCGGCATTGCCTAAGCCGCCACGGCGTTGACGCAGCGGCTCAGGTAAGGGGCGTTAGCTAACGTTTTCTGCGGCGGTGCGCAGTCGATCTTTCAACTGGCGGTATTCCTGCTGCACGTAGTTCTCTGCGGCCTGCTGATCGTCAATCGCCTCCAGTTTAACGGCACAGTGTTTGTACTCCGGCGTTTTAGATACCGGATCGAGATGATCCAGCGTCAGTTCATTGCAGGCACCGATCCACCACTGGTAGGTCATATAGACGGCGCCTTGATTGATGCGTTCGCTAACGGCAACACGGGAGATAACTTTGCCGCGTCGTGAGGAAATCCAGGCCAGTTGCTGGTCGCGTATTCCTAAGCGTTCGGCATCCGCGGGGCTAACCTGCACGTAGCCGGGTTCATCCGCCAGCGTTTGCAGCGCGGTGCAGTTGCCTGTCATGGAACGGCAGGAGTAATGACCGACTTCGCGCACGGTGCACAGAACCAGCGGGTAATCGTCATCCACGAGTTCCATCGGCGGTCGCCATTCTGCCGTCAGCAGTAGGCCTTTCCCGCCGGGGCGATCGAAGTGGTTGCCTGCATATAGCCACGGCGTTCCGGGGCTGTCTTCCGTTAGGCACGGCCACGGTACATAGCCAAGCCCTGCCATTTTCTCGTAGGTTGCGCCGTAATACAGCGGGCAGAGCTGGCGCAATTCATCCCAAATTTCCTGCGTGTTGTGATAGTGCATTGGATAACCGAGGGCGGTCGCCATCAGGCTGATAATTTCCCAGTCGGGTTTGACATCCCCCTGAGGTTCTACGGCTTTATAAAAGCGCTGGAACCCGCGGTCGGCGGCGGTATACACCCCTTCATGCTCGCCCCAGGAGGTCGCGGGTAAAATCACATCGGCAATGGCGGCGGTCTTGGTCATGAAGATATCCTGTACGATCAGCAGTTCAAGTTCGTTGAACGCATCACGCAGCATCGACAGATCCGGCTCGGTTTGCAGTGGATCTTCCCCCATTACATAGTTGGCTCTGATTTTCCCTTCCAGAATGTTGTGCGGAAGTTCAGTCAGCGAGTAGCCAATTTTGTCAGAGAGTTCAGGCACGCCCCAGGCGTCGGCGAATTTCGCCAGCACCGTGTGATCCGTAACTTTTTGATAACCGGGGAACATATTGGGCAGGGCGCCCATATCGCAGGCACCTTGTACATTATTCTGCCCACGTACCGGCCCGACGCCCACGTTTGGACGCCCTAAATTACCGGTCAGTAGCGCTAAGCCGGACAACCCTTTGACGACGTCAACGCCTTGTCCCCATTGCGTTACGCCCATTCCCCATAAAATGGTGGCAGACGGTGCGGCGGCATATATTCGCATCGCATCGCGAATCAGTTGCGGCGACAGCCCCGTGATATCGGCGACATACTCTGGCGTGTATTTGGCGACAGTGTTGCTGAATTCCTCGAAGCCTTCGGTATGACGAGCGACATACGCTTTATTGTAGTGACCTTCGTTAATCAGTACGTTGGCGAACGCGTTGACCAGCGCCATGTTGGAGCCATTTTTCAACGGCAGCCACAAGTCGGCGATGCGTGCGGTTTCAATATGGCGCGGATCGCACACGATGATTTTTGCACCACGCGCTTTGGCCTTCAGGATCCGGCGCGCCACGATAGGGTGTGAATCTGCGGCGTTATAGCCAAAAATCAGGATACAGTCGGTTTTTTCGATTTCGCAGATGGAGTTACTCATGGCCCCGTTTCCCAGCGTGACCTGTAACCCGGCAACCGACGGGCCGTGGCAGAGTCGAGCACAGCAGTCGACGTTATTATTCCCAGTGACCGCCCGGGCGAATTTCTGCATCACATAATTGGTTTCATTACCGGGGCCGCGTGACGATCCGGTATGCATAATCGACTCGGCTCCGTACTTCTCCTTAATGGCCTTCAGTCGCGAACTGGCGAAACGGATCGCTTCATCCCAGGATACTGCCTCAAAAGGCGCGCCTTTCTGGCGTCGAACCAGCGGTTGTTTTAAACGCGGGGTCAGAAGTTTCGTATCGTTGAGAAAATCCCAGCCGTAATAGCCTTTCAGGCACAGCTCACCTTCGTTGGTGACGCCGTTTGCGCCTTCCGCGCCCACGACTTTGCCGTTCTCTACCAGCAGGTTAATTTTGCAGCCCGATCCACAATACGGGCAGACGGTAAGCACTTTCTGCATGATTATTCTCCAAAGCCGAGTTTTGGATAGTAAGAACTGCATGCCTGTGGCTGGCTGTTGATGCAGTTGGCTAACCTTTGATAATCGTCGATAAAGAAAAGTAATTTACTGATCGTGGTCATGCTCAGTGCGTGACCAATTGCCCTAATGCTTTGAACGCGACGACCTTTTTTCATCAAGAATGGCTCTGGAAAAATGTTTAGCGTATTTATCCTCTTTATTCGTTAATGCCTATACTGTTCTGGGCAGTATTAATTCTGTGTGCCGCCGATCAGACCGTGATAGTGATGTCTGTCGGCGGTTTAAAACCAGGGATATTGGCACCTCAGGGAAGATAACGCATTCTATTCGCTAAATTTTTAGCGCAACTTTCCATTCGATGGATAATGAATCAGGGAATTCCAGAACGTCTGTTTGATTCGTGAGATGAAGTGCGGAAACAACGGGCGGCACCGTCATGAGTAAAAAGTAAATACTTTTCCGACAGCGTGTGTGGACGGGAAAGATTTGTCAATATCGCGGAGTGGATTATGGAATTTCTAAAAAATGTCAGCATAAAATTAATGGTGCTGGTTATCGTGGGTTCCCTGTTAGTGGCGTGGGGAGTGGCATCGGGATTCAGCCTTTATTCGCTTTATCAGGTCACAAATTTGCTTGATAAAAGTGAGACCCAGCGCAAAACCTATTCCCATCTGGTCTATGGTGCCGATCAATATTTTCGGGCCGTAACGCGTATGGAAAGAACGATGGATTATTTGCAGCGTGACGAGCCTGAAAATGCCAGGCAGACGTTGGAAATGGCACAGGTGGCGATCAAAAACACCAAAGATTCGTTCGATAAATTCCAGACGTCAGAACATGTCGGTGTCGATCAGGCAACGGTTGATGGGGTAAAAAATACGTGGAATACCTTAATATCGTCTTCTATCGATCCGATGAATGCGGCACTGCAACGCAACGATCCCGAAGCATTCCGGCAAATTTTCCGTTCAGTTTATCCGTCCATCAGTATGATGTTTGGGGAGAGTATCAAACGTTATTCGGACGGTATTACTGCTTCATCATTGATTCCAAGCGTCAATGAGCAAAATAACCAGAGTCGCAATGTGCTTATTGGCGTGATGGTTATTGGCCTGATCGTGTTGATCTTTACAGAATATTATTTGAGATATTATCTGGTGATTCCGATTTCCGTGCTGAAATCTCATTTGGCACAGCTCACGGCGGGCCGTCTGGGCTGCGAGCTGGCGGAGTTTGGTCGGAACTGTGCAGGCCGGTTGATTCCTGACATCAAACGGTTGCAGAAAAGTTTACGCGACACCGTAACTGTTATTCGGCAAAGCACGACAGAAATCAACAATGGGACATCCAATATTAAGGACGGCAATGATGATCTTTCCAGCCGCACGGAGCAGCAGGCGGCGGCATTGCAGCAGACGGCGGCCAGCATGGAAGAGATCAGTGCGACGGTGCGGCAAACCACCGATCATGTGCATCAGGCTCGCAAACTGGCGAAGGATGCGGCGGATATGGCGCAAAAAGGCGGTAATATCAGCGCCAGCGTGATGACGACCATGGATGGAATCAGTGCCAGTTCCCGGCACATTTCTGATATCACTTCGGTGATTAACAGCATCGCGTTTCAAACCAATATTCTGGCGCTGAATGCGGCCGTTGAGGCGGCGCGTGCGGGCGAACAAGGGCGAGGATTTGCCGTGGTAGCGGGTGAGGTTCGCACGCTGGCTCAGCGCAGTGCGCAAGCGGCGAAGGAAATTGAGGCGTTAATTGCGGAATCCGTGGCACGGGTGGAAACCGGCGCAGGTCAGGTGAAACAATCTGGTGAGGCAATGACAGCGATTATCGATGCTATTTCGCATGTGAACGATCTGATCGGTGAGATTGCGGCGGCGACGGATGAGCAAACGCGGGGGATTACGCAGATCAGTCAGGCGGTGCATGAAATGGACAGCGTTACGCAGCAGAACGCGTCGTTGGTGATGCAATCGGCGGAAGCCGCCGCCCGTCTGGATGAACAATCCAGTGAGCTGTCTGCCGTGGTTGATGTGTTCGATCTGGATTCAGATTGCGATCCAGCCATCGGTTTTTCTCGTCCAGCGGTCGCGGCTCCCGTACATCGTGCTGTCAGACAGGGCAGCACACCACTCTTATCAGCCCATGGGCGCAGTAGTGACGGGTGGGAAAAATTCTGATCCGACGGGGAGGCGTGTGCGCCGGACATGAAAAGTGTGCCTAAATTGAGTGCACGGCAAGTGTAGAACACCGGATGGCCTATGAGGCTGAGATGAACTGGGCGGAAAGGAGTCTGCCGGGCTAGTTGGGCCTCTGGTTGCTGTTGGAATGCGATACCCCATCGTTCAATCCGTTGTCGGTGAAAAGTATGAATATCGATATGCGTAATACCTTGGATTAGCGGGGAAAAATGGTATGCCTCTCTGTAAATTTGATTGTGTTAGTGTAAAGAAATACCATTTCAAGACAAGGTTTTCTGACGTAAAAATGATTTAATTAAAATATTGGCATTATTTTTGCTTTATTTTGATTTGCGAATTTTGCTGTTTTTGTGATCAAAAAAACGTATTTTTTCAATATTATAAAAGGAAAATAGAATTATTAGATGTTTTTTGAGAATTGAAATTACTTGTTACAAACAAAAGTCTTTATTGCTCATATTTTCGTGACGTAAATCAAGACAGATGACAGCTTCAAAGTGATAATAAGAATAAATATCATTTGTGCTTCATCACACGCTTATGTCTATCTGGCAAAAAACGCTTCTGTTGTTGTGCTGGCTGTTTAGCTGTTCAGTGGCAATGGCCGCGACAGATTACGCTTCATTTATTCACGATATCGAAACCCGGCTGGATAAAACGGCTCAGCTCTATGAGCAGCAAAAGCCGGATGATGCCCGCACTGAAGTTCAGATGGCCTATTTTGAGGTGTTTGAAAACCTCGAAGGTCCCATCCGTATCAACGTTTCCGCGCAAAAAAGCTATCAACTAGAAGCGACCTTCGGTGAAATTCGTCGCATGATTGGCGAAGGTAAGCCGCAGGCCGAGGTGCAGGCAAAAATTTCATGGTTGAAGGGCGAACTGGATGCTGTTCTTCCCGTGCTGTCGGAAGGGCACAAGCTGGTTGCGCAGGAGCAACACGGAGCTTATGACAATACCGACATCGCACCCTACTGGCAGCAGAGTTTCAAAATCATTGATGATCAACTCGCGCAGGCGGTGACGGAATATCAGGCCGGAGACTACAAAAAGGCCAGCCAGAGCGTGCAGCAAGCGCACTATCAGGGCTTTAAAAATTCCGAGATGGAGATGTCGGTCAGACAGAATCGCTCGGCGCAGCAGGCCGCTTCTATTAATCAACAATTTTCGGCACTGATTACGCTAGCCAGCCAACCCGATCAACTGACGGATGTAGCCTATCGGGTCACCGCGCTGTTACAGGATATCGAGGACGCCTTGCCGGGATTGCCGACAACGCGCGATAGCCAGCAGGCGACGGCGACACCTGCCGCAAATGCGGATACGGGGACTGTGCCGGATGCCAACTGGGCGAAAGTCTCTGATGATATCAATCAGGCTATTGCCGCTGCGATTGCGCAATACCGACAAGGTCAGGTTAAGCCTGCCATTATGGCGGTGCAGGACACCTATTTCGATATGTTTGAAGCCAGCGGCATGGAGAACAAAATTGGTTCCCGCGATGCGGCGTTCAAATCCACATTGGAAGGGTATTTCACCCGACTGGTGAGCCTGATGAACGCCAAACAGCCTGTGGATCAACTTCAAGGACAGGCCGACGCGTTGCAGCAGGAACTGGCGAAAGCCGTCACCATGTTGGGCGATGGCGGTGAAACGCACTGGAGTTTGTTGCTATACAGCCTGCTGATTATTGTGCGTGAGGGGCTGGAAGCCCTGCTGATTGTGGCGGCGATCGTGGCCTATCTGGTGAAAAACAATCAGCAGGACAAGCTACCGCTGATTCGCCAGTCGGTCTACGTCGCGCTGCTGTGCAGCGTGATTACCGCTGTCATTTTCCAGCTCTTGTTTACCAACTCCGGTGCCAGCCGCGAACTGCTGGAAGGCATTACGATGCTGATTGCTGTCGTGATGCTGTTCTTCATGAGTTACTGGCTGCTGTCCAAAGTAGAAGCGCGGCACTGGAAGGCCTATCTGGAAGGTAAGCTGTCCCATTCACTGAGCAGCGGTTCCATGATCGGGCTGTGGCTGACCAGCTTTCTGGCGGTGTACCGTGAAGGTGCCGAGACGGTGCTGTTTTATTACGCGCTAGTCGGCGATGCCAGCAACACGGCGGGGCATCTCTCCATTCTGGCTGGATTTGTCATCGGCTGTGTGATCCTGCTGATTGCGTATCTCGTGATGCGTTACACCATTGTCAAGCTACCGCTTAAGCCATTCTTCATGTTTACCGGCTGCTTTATGTACCTGATGGCGTTTGTGTTTGCGGGTAAAGGCGTACTGGAACTCATTGAAGGAAAACTGTTTGAGCCGACATTACTGACGGGCGTGCCAGAAATCAGCGGGCTGGGGATTTACCCTTATGTGGAAACCCTGATTCCACAGGGCGTACTGGTTGTCGCGGCATTCATCGCCCTATGGGTGATGCGGCGCAGAGCGTCGGCAGTCTGATGATAGAACGCTGCCGACGCTGAATACTGAAAGCAGTAAGAGCAGAAAATAACCATAACAACCCCAATCGCTTAGCGAATTAAGCTGGGGAAGACTGAGATGAGGATGGGTTTGATGAATATGCAAAAAAGTCTGATTGCGGGTGCCGTTATTGCCGGTATTTTCACTGCGCCTGCCGCGCTGGCGTTCAAAGAACATCCAGCGGGTGAGCCGGTTTCTATGAACGAAATGGAAATTGCCGCCGTTTATCTGCAACCTATCGATATGGAACCACGCGGGATGGGGCTGCCTGCTGCGAAAGCGGATATCCATCTGGAAGCCGATATCCACGCGGCTGAAGGTAACAAAAATGGCTTCGGCGCGGGTGAATGGATGCCGTTCCTGACCATCGCTTACACGTTGACCAACACCGACACTGGCGCGAAGCAAGAAGGGACCTTCATGCCGATGGTTGCCAGCGATGGCCCGCACTACGGTGCGAACATCAAAATGATGGGCGTGGGTAACTATAAAGTGACATACCACATCGATCCGCCATCCAAAGCAGGTATGCACCGTCATACCGACAGTGAAACCGGTGTTGGTCGCTGGTGGAAACCGTTTGATGTCAGCTTTGACTTCAAATATGTCGGTTTAGAATAAGGTCTTCTGGCCGCGATACTCTGTCGCGGCCATGTTCACACCTTTGCGGGTAGGTTTTTATTATCCGCAGGGGCGGTGATTTTTCGGTCAGAGCACTGTGCCAGTCAACATCGCGCTCAACCGACGTACATGCAACGTGAAGTATGACGAGAATATGAGTTATTTCTTTATCACGACACTTCAATCCTTCCTGCCGATAGCACTCTTGCTGGGGTTGAACTGGAGCCATCGTTCTACGCCGCAGATCAGGCCGCTGGGCTGGATCACACTGCTGGCGCTCGTCGCTGGTACGCTTATTGGCGTTCATTTTCCTAACAGACAAGCGTTTCTGCTGGGGTTTACGGCACTTCAGGCGCTGGCCCTCACGCTGTTTCTTATCTGCCAATGTTTTCCCCACTCGCGACTTGGTTATCTGTGGCAGGCGCTGCTGACCATGGGGGCGGCGGTACATTGGGGCAGCGATCCCAATCTGACCGCGTTGACCACCACCCATGTGGTGAATACCGATCTTCTGCTGAATTTTAGCGCCATGGTGTTGGCATTTGGCTGGCTGGTGTTTTGTGCTGCACTGTGCGGCATGATTGTGCACCGTCTTCGTCTGCTCCGCTGGCCGTTACTGGCGCTGCTGGTGGCGCTCCTTCTGCTGCCGATAAGCGGCAATTTGCTGCTGCTGTTGATGAAATTGCAGGTGCTGGGGCTAACCAAACCGCGCCTGAGCTACGTGGCGCACGTCACCAATAGCGCATATTTATTAAATTACCTCAGTGCGTTGCTTATGGCCATGTTGGCTGCCGGGCTGGTTTGGCCGCTGCGGCATGCGCGCCGTGAGAGGCTGGCTGCCCATGAGGCGATTGAAAAGCGCAAAGCGACAGCAGGCTATCGTAATGTGCGGCGCACGCTGCTGGCGACGGTCACGGCGCTGCTGGTGGTGGTTTTCGCCCAGCTTTATTGGGACAAGGTTGCCTCGCAGCCGCCTCGCCTGTCAGAAGCCCAGCCGGTAACGCTGGCCGCCGATGGCAAAGTGCATATTCCGATTGAGCAAGTGCGTGATGGCAAGCTGCACCGCTTCGTGTGGATTGCCGACGACGGCAAAGCTGTGCGCTTTTTCATTATTAACCGTTATCCCGACCGCCTGCGTTTGGGCGTGGTGTTTGATGCCTGCCTGCTGTGCGGCGATCAGGGCTACGTGATGGAAGGCAACCAGGTGATTTGTGTTGCGTGCGGCGTGCACATTTTCATTCCTTCTATCGGGAAGGCTGGCGGCTGTAATCCGGTGCCCATTGAGGGCTGGAGCAACGACGACAATGAGTTGGTCATTGGGCGAGCCTCGCTGGCGGCGGGCACTAACTACTTCTCGACGGTGGTGTCGATGGAAGTTGTTGATCCGGTTGATGGTTCCAAACTGACCAACGTAAACGCGGAGCATAAATATCGCTACGGCGGTAAAACCTACTTCTTCTCGTCGGAAGCCAACTATAACCGCTTCCGCGAAAGCCCCGCGAAATTTGTCACCGCCAACGCGGCGGCTGGCGAGCAGGCTGAGGGGGAATAATCATGCTATGGCGACTGCTGCGTCAGTCCTGGCGTAGAAATATCCGGCGCAAATCGCTGGCGGTGCTGACCGTTTTTTTGGCTGCGGGGTTGATCTCCGCGTTGTTGGCGGTTTCCATCGACATCGGCGACAAAATGGCGCGTGAACTGAAGTCCTACGGTGCCAATATTTTGATTGAACCCGCAGGTCAGGCCGCGCTGCCCGCGCTGTTTGGCGAGCGTAGCAATCCGCTGGAAGGGCAGGATTTCCTTGATGAAGCCGAGTTACCAAACATCAAGGATATCTTCTGGCGCAATAATATTGTCGGTTTTGCACCGCTGTTGAGTGGTGATGTCGAGATCAATGGTCAGCCGATTGCGGTGCTGGGGACTTTCTTCTCTCAACCTGTCGCGGTGCCGGATGAAGAAGACTATCGCACAGGGCACATGACCGTTAGCCCTTATTGGCAGGTAACGGGGCAGTGGCCGCAGGAGCCGGTGACGACGGAAAATCTGGCGCAGGCGCTGGTGGGGAAACAACTGGCGGCGCAAACGGGCTGGAAAGTTGGGGATAAACTCGTGCTGCACGGCGCGAAAGGCGAGGCAACGGTAGAAGTTAGCGGCGTGTTGAGCAGCGGCGGTGACGAAGAAAGCCGACTGGTGATGCCGCTGGCAACGGTGCAATCGCTGCTGGGGCTGGCGGGTAAAATTCAGGCTATCCGCGTATCGGCGCTGACCGTACCAGAAAATGAACTGTCACGGCGGGCACGGGAAAATCTGGAAGCGCTGAATGCCGAAGAATATGACCTGTGGTACTGCACCGCGTATGTCTCTTCGATTGCACACCAGTTGGAAGAGGCTATTTCCGGTTCGGTCGTGCGCCCTATCTGGCAGGTGGCGGCCTCGGAAGGCGTGGTGATCGACAAGATCCAACTGCTATTGGCGGTGGTGACGTTCGCGGCACTGGTCGCTTCCGCGATGGGGATCGCCTCGCTGATGACCAGCACCATTATGGAACGTGCTAAAGAGATCGGGTTGATGAAAGCGCTGGGCGCACGTCAGTGGCAAATCATGCTGTTGTTTTATCTGGAAGCGGCATTGAGTGGGCTGGTTGGGGGGATGGCGGGCTGTGTTGCCGGTTGGGGGCTGGCGAAAGCCATTGGCCTGATGCTGTTCGGCGTACCGCTTAGCTTTGCGTGGATCGTGATCCCCTGCGTGTTAGTGATATCGATGCTGATCGCTATCATCGGAACCTGGTTCCCGGCCCGGCGCATTGCCAGACTGTATCCGGTGGAGGTGCTGTATGGGCGCTAATGGCTGGATGAACAGCATGTTTTGGCGTCTGGTGCTTCGTGCGTTACGACTCCGTATGCAGCGCGTCAGCGTGGTGTTCGCCGCGCTGATGGTCGGGGCGGCGATAGTGACGGCGATGTCGGCTGTCTATTTCGATATCAACGCCAAGATGAGCCAGGAGTTGCGTACCTTCGGGGCGAATTTTTACATCGGCCCGGCGCGAGGCAATACGGTTCCACAGAGCACGTTTCAGCCGATTATTGACAACGCGCCAGCCGGATTAATCAATGCCTCCAGTCCTTATCTGTACGGCATGGCGCGTACGGAACTGGAGAAAGTGGTGTTGATGGGCGTGTGGTTCGAATCGCTGCGCCAATTGGCACCGTACTGGCAGGTTACAGGTAACTGGATTGGCGTGAACTTCGACGATCGTAACGCCATGATTGGCGTGAAACTGGCGGAGCGCTTGAACGTCAACGTTGGCGACAGTATCACGCTGGTAGACGATGGCGGAAAGCAGCGCTTGCAGATTAAGGGCATTGTGGAGTCCGGCGATGCGACGGACAACATGCTGATCGTGAATCTGGATCTGGCGCAAAAGTGGCTGGATAAAGAAGGCGCGATCAGTAATGCCCTGCTGAGCGTCAGTAACGATCTGGGGCAGGTCGATCGCTTTGCGGCGCAACTCCAGCAGCAGTATCCGCAACTGGAGATCCGCCCGATCCTGAAGGTATCGGCGTCGGAAGGGCAGGTGTTGAATAAAATCAAAGGGCTGATGGGGCTGGTCTCGGCGGTTATTCTGGTGTTGTCTTCCCTGTGTGTGAATACCACGCTGATGGCGATTGTCGGTGAGCGCGCCCGCGAGTTTGCGTTGCAGAAGGCACTGGGTGCGAGTGGGCGAGACATCATCCGGCAGATGCTGGCGGAAACCGGCATTATCGCGCTGGCGGCGGTGGTATGCGGTTCACTTGTGGGTTATCTGCTAGCACAGGTGCTGGGAATGGCGGTATTCAACGCGACCATTTCCCTCCGTTTGCCGGTATTCCCGCTTACGCTGGGGCTGTCTTTACTGGTCGCTGCCGTAGCGGCGGTGGTGCCCACACGGCGGGCAATTTATGTCGAACCAGCCAAAGTCTTGAAAGGAGAGTAGGTCGATGTCTGTAGCAGTGAACGCGCAGGAAAGGACGCAGGCAGCGGAGGCGGTAATTGAAACTCGCCAGCTTTATAAACGCTTTGGTCAGGTTACCGCACTGGAGAACATCAATATCCGCATCGCACGCGGTGAGTTTGTCGCCATCATGGGGGCATCCGGTTCCGGTAAAACTACGCTGATGAATATTCTCACCTGCCTGGATACGGTGAGTGAAGGACAGGTACTGCTGGACGGCGTGGATGCCGCCGCGCTTGACGAGGAAGGACGACGTCGGTTTCGTGCCGATAAGATTGGGCTGGTGTTTCAACAGTTCCACCTGATTCCATTCTTGACCGCACTGGAAAACGTCATGCTGGCACAGCATTACCACAGCGTGGTGGATGAAGCGGCGGCGCGACGCGTGCTTGATCAGGTTGGGCTGGCGCATCGTGTGGATCACTTACCGAGCCAGCTTTCCGGTGGCGAGCAGCAGCGTGTGTGTATTGCGCGTGCATTGGTGAACGAACCTCCCGTGATTTTTGCCGATGAACCCACGGGCAATCTGGACGAAGAGAACGAACGACGGGTGTTGGATCTACTAAAAGATCTGCATCAGCAGGGGCGTACCATTGTGATGGTGACGCATAATCCTGAGTTGGGGCGGTTTGCTGATCGCATTATCCGCCTGCAACACGGTAAGTATTTTGGTGAAGAGGTGAATCATCATGAGATGGCGTAACGGTATAACTGCGCTTTGTCTGCTGGGCGCGCTGGCGCTGAGCGGCTGTAAGGATGAACAGGTGAGCGTCGGGGCGCAGGCACCTGCGTTAGCGGCTTACGATCTGGCTGGGCAGCAGGTGGATCTGTCGCGCTGGCAGGGAAAAAGCGTGTACCTGAACTTCTGGTCGTCGGGCTGTGGTGGCTGTATGGTCGAAATGGGCGCGCTGGAGAAGCTGAGCCAGCAGTACGGTGATAAAGTGGTGGTCGTGGCCGTGAATACCGATCCTGACGGCGTGGATATCACCTCAATGCTGGCGCATCATAATGTGACCTATCCGGTGGTGCGTGACCAATTGGGTATCACCAAAGAGCGTTATCAGGTCAGCGGCACGCCGACCTCATTTATCATTGATGCCAACGGTAAGGTGATCGATTCGTATCAGGGCGCAAGAGATGACGCGCAACTCACCGCGCTGTTTCAGAAGCTGGCAAGCCGGACATAAATAACGGCTCCTCCCCCGCTTTCTCATACCGTTTATTCACGATAGCCACGGCGGCGTTTATTCGGTGCGTGAAACTGGTACTTGTACTTCCACCACGACAGGTTCCGGCTTTACCCGCATAGCGTAGATGACGCCGGCAATCAGGCTGGTGATACCACAGAGCGTCAGCAGTGGCGGCCAGGATTGTCGAATAATGAAAGCGTAGGTTAGTCCCGCCAGCGTCTCAAACACAATCAGCGGGCCGACCAGCACGGTTGGCAGTCGCTGACTCGCTTCATTCCAGCACAGTGTGCCTACCCACGAGCAAAACAGACCAATTGCAATCATTAGCGGGATGAAAACCTCAGGCCGGGGGCCGAATGGTTGGGTAAACGATACATCCGTCAGCGCCAGATGACCACTCACCAGCATATACCCCAACAGCGCCAGCGGCAGAGTAACCAGACCTTGCGCGGTGGCCCAGGTAGTCGGCGTATGATTTTTGTGATCGCGCAGCCAGCGGGCGTTGCGTAGCGGATACCAGGTCCAGCAAATGACCGCGCAAAATGCCATCGCGATACCGCTAATGTAACGCCATAAATCGAATTCGATGGCGGTTCCTTTCAGTTCGGCAATGTTGACGCAGACCAGTCCGGCGGCGATCAGCAACAGCGAAGGTAGCAGCCGGCGCCAGGCCACACGGCCATCGTGCTTGCTGTATAACACATTGGCCGTCACGGAAATCACGACGGGCAGGGTGCCGATAATCATTGTCGAGATCGGCGCACCTGTACGCTGGATGGCGCTGGCGAGCAGGAAATAGTAGAGAAAATTACCGATCAGGGTGAGTTTGGTGGCCTCCAGCCAGTCATGGCGGGTCAACTGGCTCAAACGGCGGCGATCGAGCCAGGCCAGCGGCAAGGCAATTAGCCCAAAAGCCAGATAGCGTCCGGTGGACTGCAAGGCGGCAGAGTAGTCTGGTATCAGCAGCGGCCCAACGAAAATCAACCCCCACATTAGCCCAGCGGCAAGCGCAAATGAAACACCAATTAGCATCATCAATCCGTTTATTCATAGTCGTGCATCGTGCGCGTTGGTGATGAATGATTGTCGGATATTGTGGTTTATCACCCGCGACGTGAGGACTCAAGCATAGCGACAGATAGCCGTGTGATAAAGCGCTAAAGCCGATGTACTTAATAGATCAGAAAGGCATAAATCATAGCGAAATGATTGATTAATGATGTCAGCGCCAAAAAACAAATCATAAATAATACTATGATTTTAATGATTATTTATGTTGTTTGTTCAAAAATGTATCGTGGCAGACATACCGTTAGTATAAAAAAATATAATCAACTCCATTTGCTTATTTGTTCGGCCTCTCAACTTGAATCAATGTTGCCATCTGCAATAAAGACAAGGGAGTGAAAGGTGAACTTTCAGCAACTGAAGATTATTCGTGAATCAGCACGGTGTAATTACAACCTGACCGAGGTGGCGAATACGCTGTTTACCTCTCAATCCGGCGTGAGCCGCCACATCCGCGAGCTGGAAGAAGAGCTGGGAATTGAAATTTTCATCCGTCGTGGCAAGCGCTTGTTAGGGATGACCGAGCCGGGAAAAGAACTGCTGGTGGTGGCCGAACGCATTTTGAATGACGCTAGCAATATCCGGCGGCTGGCGAATGTTTTTACCAATAACGACACCGGTCAACTGGTGATTGCGACCACGCATACGCAGGCACGGTATAGCTTGCCCCCCGTGATTAAAGCGTTTCGCTCGCTGTATCCGCAGGTGCGTCTGGTGCTGAATCAGGGCACGCCGGATGAAATTGTGGCAATGCTCCATTCCGGTGAAGCCGATATTGGTATTGCCAGTGAGCAATTGATTAACGATCCCGCACTGGCGGCGTTTTCCTACTATCGCTGGCACCATTCGGTGATTGTGCCTGAGCACCACCCGCTGACGCAGGAATCGGTTATTACACTTGAGATGCTGAATGCGGAGCCGCTGATTACCTACCGTCACGGCATTACCGGACGTTCACGTTTGGATCGCGCATTTCAGGCTGTGGGCATGTCACCGGATATTACGCTCAGTGCGCAGGACTCGGATGTGATTAAAACTTATGTTGAACTGGGGCTTGGCGTCGGGATTGTGGCCGATATGTCATACGATCCCGTGCGTGATAAGGGATTGGTGCGTTTGAATGCTGAACACCTTTTTGAAGCTAACACCGTGTCGCTGGGACTAAAAAAGGGACAGTTACAGCGTAATTATGCCTGGAAATTTATTCAGCTATGTAATACCGAACTGTCGCTGGATGACATTAAGGATAAGGTATTCTCCGATAACGATGAAGTGGTGATCGATTATCAAATCTGAGTGGTGGCACGCTTTCCTAACCTGATGTCCAGCCAGCGTTTTTCTGGCCGGGCGGATACATTTCTTCCTACTGTACGGGATGAATTGTCGATTGGGCAGGAAATCGTGCTGGTATTGATGCTGACATCCAAAGGCATTATAGCCGTCCATTGCTGGACGGCTGTTCGGTAGGTTACAGGAAGCCGTACATGGCGGCGAACACCCAGCCAAAGACGCAGGATGTACTGACACCGATCAAGCCCGGCAGGATGAAGCTGTGGTTGATAACGAAACGGCCAATTTTGGTAGTGCCAGAGCGGTCGAACTGGATAGCAGCCAGATCGCTTGGGTAAGTCGGCAGAATGTAGTAACCATAACAAGCGGGAGCGGATGCCACGATATACGCCGGATCCACGCCGATAGCCAGAGCCACCGGAACAATGGCTGCCAGCGCCGCCGCCTGTGAGTTAACAAACTTGGACACGATCAGCAGGATAATCGCGTAAGCCCAGGGATAAACTTTCACCAGTGAGCCAAGTGTGCCTTTGATCTCTTCCAGATGCGCGCCGAACATGGTTTCCGCCATCCAGGCGATACCGTATACCGCGACGATGGCAATCATCCCTGAACGGAACACTTCATTCTTCGAAATCGATGACGGATTGGTTTTGGTCGCAATAATGATGATGGCACCAGAAAGCAGCATAAACATCTGAATAACCAGTACCATCGACAGCGGCTTCCCGTCAAAGGCTGGTCGCAGTTGTTCAACGGCACCCATAATCGCTACCGCCGCGATGGTTGCCAGAAAGATCCACATGGCAATCCAGTTATTGCGTGGCAGTTTTCTGTCCAGCAGTGTGGCAGTATCACCATACACATACTGCTTGTTTTCTGGATCGGCGATGAATTTCTGGAAATCTTCATCCTTGTCTAACTCCTTGCCACGGAACCAACTGAAAATCCCTATCGCCAGAATACCCAATAGGGTAGAGGGAATGGTGATGGACAGCAGGTCGAGGAATCCCAGATGTTTACCCTGGAAGGTGAAATTGGCCAGCATGGCGACCAGCGACACCACCGCAACAGATACCGGGCTGGCGATAATCCCCATCTGCGCACCGATGGAACTGGCAGCCATCGGTCTTTCAGGGCGGATATTATTCTTGATGGCGACATCATAAATAATCGGCAGAATGGTATACACCACATGGCCTGTACCGCACAGGATCGTCAGAATGCAGGTGACGAACGGTGCAATAATCGAAACGTATTTCGGGTTACGCCGCAGCATACGCTCTGCGATTTGCAGCATGACATCCAGCCCGCCGGATGCCTGAAGCGTTGCCGATGCAGCCACCACGGCAATAATGACCAGCATGACATCAACAGGTGGTTTACCTGGTTGCAGTTTAAAAATAAAGACCAGAATAACAAGTCCAATCCCGCCTAATAAACCTAGCGCGATCCCGCCTTTTCTTGCCCCGTAAAAAAGGCAGATTAGGACAATGACTAATTGAATGATGAAATCCATAGTAGCCCCATTGCATTGCTTTATAAGATAAAAGGATGAGTTAGAATTAAAATAAGTGAGTTTTTACTGTGGGTACTATATGGACGGGTTGTTATTTATTTTCTTGATCTAAATCTATTAATTTTTACCTTTGTCTTATTTCCTGAAAATAAAAGATCTCGCTCGCAATAATGATGTTTTTCTGGTTTATTTAGTTATTTAAGTGTAAGTTTAATTTATTAATGGATGTTGGCGCCGTTTTCTGCGTTTTTTGTTAGTGGATTGTGTGTTTTTATTGGTGAATAATTAACTCCATGTTTTTATTTTGTTTGTTTTTATTTGTGCTATTTTTTGTTTCTGGTTAATTTTATTGAGCTAATCATTCTTTATCAAAAATAAAAATTAACCATAAAGTGGTATTTTTTAGTATCATATTGTTTTTAAATGATTAATTTAAAATTAAAAAAATGAATGCGCATTCATCTAAAAAGTCAATTGATGCCCTGGAGAAATACCTCACAATAAGGCATGCCTGAATGCGCTATCAAACTTATAGCGCAATTGGTTATTAATATAAATATTTTATAAATGATAAAAATATATACCCATCGTTCGTTCTAAATATGCACGAAATAGGCCGCGAGTTGATGCAATGTTTGCTCGTTCAGCGTACCCGCGTAGTAACGCAACTGTAGCCAGGCTGTCAGCCAGGTATAGCGTGCTTCTGTCAGATCGCGTCGTGCGACGTAGAGCTGTTGTTCGGCACTCAGTACGTCAAGGTTCACACGTTCTCCGCCCTGGACGCTTTTTCGAGTGGCGGTGACGAGCGCTAACGCCGACTTTTCCGCTAACTCATAGGCACGGATCTTCGCCTGACTGCTGGTGACTAAATTAAACTGGCGACGCAGTTCCGTCTGGATTGTCGCCGTCTGTTCATCTTTTTCTCGTGCAGTTTGCTGATAGCGTTCCTTTGCCTGGCGTGTGGCGGCAGAGACGCCACCTCCGGCAAAGATCGGCACGCTGACGCGGATACCAATCGATCGCGTGTCGTATTTCTGGTTGTAGCTGTTTTCGGTGTCTGACTGTGTGTTGCGCGTGCTGGCGACCAGCGTAACTTGTGGCAGGTGACCCGACCGGTTACGTTCAATGCCGTATTTCGCCACAGCCAGCGATTGGTTTAGCGCTAATAGCTGCGCATTGTGGCGCAGCGCCAGCGCTTGCCAGTGTTGATAACCAGCGGGCTGAAGCGGCTGCGGCGTGAAGCGTGGCGTCAACGCCGCAAGTTGTTCCACGCCGACGGGCATCCCCAGCAGCGTTTCCAGTTCGCGCAGGCTAATATCCAGATTGTCCTGCGCTTCGATGAGCTGCGCCTCCGTCAGGTTAAGGCGCGCTTCAGTCTCCAGCATATCGGTGCGGGTGCCTTCTCCCTGCTGGAAGAGACGCTGATTCAGGTGATATTGCTCGCGGTAAGCGCGCTGCTGTGCCTGAACCAGTGCAATTTGCTCACGGCTAAACAGGACGTTAGTGTAGGCTTGAAACAGGCGCACCAGCAGTTGCTGGCTGGCATCGCGCAGTTGTTCGTCTGCCAGCACGGCGCTGGCTTCGCCCTGCTTATAGCGTGACCATGCCGCGTAGTCGATCAGCGGCTGTTGCAGAGAAAAACCGGAGGCGTGGCTGGTGTAATCCCGCTCCGCCTGTTGGCCGCCGGCGGTGACCGTGGAATCGTTGCGGGACTGACTATAGTCATAAGTGACTTTTGGCAGCAGCCCCGCACGCCCGATGTTCTTCTCTTCGCTGTCGGCGTTACGTGCGTGTACGGCGGCCTGAAAGGTCGGATCGTGCTTCAGCGCCTGCTGCCAGGCTTCGATTAATCCCAGCGCCTGCCCCGGTGTGCTATAGGCCAGCGCGAGAAAAAACGGGACGGCATGGATTGCCGAGCGATAAACGGATGAAAGGCGCAGCATGTTTACTCCTCGGTCAGCGCTAGATGCAGGCGATCGGAAAGCGGTTTGAACAGGTAATTAAGCAGAGAGCGTTCACCGGTACGGATAAAGGCTTCCACCGGCATGCCGGGGCGAACGTCCAGTCCCGCGAGTTGCTGCTTGCCCTGTTCATCTACCTGAATCCGCAGGGAGTAATAAGGTTTTCCTGTTTGTTGCTCGACGAGTTGATCGGCACCGATGAGTGCGACCACGCCGGAAATACGCGGCGTCGTGCTTTGATTGAACGCGGAAAACAGTAGTTCGACTGGCAACCCGTTATTAACTCTGTCGACCAACTCGATGGGCAGTTGTGCGTCAATTAATAACGGTTGTCCATCGGGAACAATCTCCATCAGCATCTGCCCGCTATTGACCACGCCGCCTTCGGTATGCAGCGCCAGACCGACTACCGTGCCGCTGGCGGGGGCGCGAATCTGTGTGTGCTGAAGCTCGTAATCCGCCGTTTTCAGCCGTTGGGTGAGATCCTGAATGGAGCGCTGAGTATCGGCAAGCTGTGTGCGTACTTCTTTTTGGTATTCGTTCTGGCGTTGCTGAATCTTTTGCTCCAGCTCGACCACCTGCTGCTGGAGTTGCACCTGATTATTCCGTTCCTGCGCGAGCGCGCCAGCTAATTGGGCTGCCTGCCGCTCGATGTCCAGCAGGCGATTACGGGCGATATAACCTTCCTTAGCCAGTGGACGCAGCCCGCGTAGCTGCTCGTTAATAATCTGGAACTGTGTTTGGCTGCTGGCAAGCAGTGCCTGTGACCCCTGAAACTGGGCTTTTGCCCCGATAATGGCGGCCTGCATCGCGGCACGTTCCTGTTGCAGCGCCGCGCGACGGCTGATGAAGAGCTGCTGTTGAGCGATCTGGATTTGCTGCGTGACGGTGTTGTGTGGCGCGGTGGAAGCAGGGAAGGGGATCGTGCTGAGATCGTCGCGTTCCGCCAGCAGACGCGCTTCGCCCGCTTGCGCTTCCTGAAGCTGCGTTGCCAGATTGTCGCGCTGTGCCTGAGCAGGGGTTTGATCCAGCGTGGCAAGCGTTTGTCCGATCTGCACGCGGTCGCCATCCCGCACGCTGAGGGAGGCGATACGTCCACTGCTGACGGGCTGCACAGCCTTCCGGTTATCCGCGACAATGACCCGACCGGATACCGCGACCCCTTTATCTAAGGGAGCCATGCCAGCCCAGAGCAGTAGGCCACCAAAACCGAGCAGAACCAGCCAGAGGCCATGCTTCAAATAGCGACCAGCATCGGTATGTAACGGCATCGCCGTAACGTTATCCTCTCGTTGATGCTGGACGGCTATCGGCTGTGATGTGATTTCACGTAACGCGGGCATGGCTATCCTCTTCTTTCCCGACTGTGGGTATTCGTTATCATGGCGCTAAATCTCATTTATCCGGCGCAACACGACGAGGCGTCGGTGCGCTGTACACCATACTCAGCCCGGCGGAACTCTGTTCTTTTGGGATAAACGTATTTGGGCGAAAGGCATTCGCGGCGTCGGCTGACTTAACCGATGCAGGTTTAGGGCGGGTGGGTTTGGTCATAGCAGCATTGGCGGGGGCGGTGCGCTGTAGTGCTTTCAGTACCTGTTCTGTCGCGCCGAAGTACTGAATTTGCCCAGCCCGCAGGACTAACAGCTTGTTGGCACAAGAAAGCAGTGCGGGCTTATGTGTGATCAGTATCTGTGTGCTTCTGTTTTCCTGCTGGGCGGCAATCGCTGCCAGTAAGGCTTTCTCACCGTCGTCATCCAAACTGGCATTGGGTTCATCCATCACTATCAGGCGCGGCTGGTTGTAAATGGCTCTGGCGAGTGCGACACGTTGCTTCTGTCCACCAGACAATCCAGATCCGTTTTCACCCAACGGTGTATCGTAGCCTTGCGGCAGTCGCAGAATCATCTCATGTACACCTGCCGTGACGGCAGCGGCGATGATTTTTTCTGCGTCCGGCTGTGTGAAACGCGCGATGTTTTCGGCAATCGTCCCGCTGAAAAGCTGTACGTCCTGCGGCAGATAGCCGATGAATCGGCCCAAATCGCCTTTGTCCCATTGGTGCATGTCTGCGCCATCCAGTCGGACTTTTCCACCTAGAGCGGGCATCGCGGCAACCAGCAGACGGGCGAGGGTCGATTTACCTGAACCTGAAGGCCCCAGCACGCCGAGCACATCACCGGGTGCCAGTTCAAACGTGATATTGGCGAGTATGGGCGTGCGGGTAGTCGGCGCGTTGGCGCTAAGCTGTTCCACCTGAAGCCGACCTTCTGGTGCGGGCAGCGCCATGCCGACGGGGCGTGCCGGATGCTCGTCGAGCAAGAGATTGACCCGCTGCCAGGCGAGGCGTGCCTGCATCCACTGTTTCCAGACGCCAATAATCTGATCGATCGGGCTAAGCACGCGGCTCACCAGAATGGATCCCGCAATCATCATGCCGGGCGTGATATCCCCGTTGACGGCCAGCAGTGCACCCAGCCCCAGCATCAGCGACTGAAGTGCCAGTCGGGTACTTTTGGTCAGTGAGGTAATGTTGGCGCTTTTTTCGCTGGCAACATTCTGATAATAGAGAAACGTTTTATGCTGCGTCAGCCAGCGTTCACGCATCGCGGGTAACATACCCATGGCTTCGATAGCCTCGGCGTTGCGCAGGTTGGCATTGGCTTGTTGTGTTGCCTGAACGGTATTTTTTGCGGCTAAAGCCAGAGGCTCACGAGTCAGTTTTTGATTCAGCCAGGCCAGCACAATCAAGATGATCGCCCCCGCCAGCGCCATGACGCCCAGCCAGGGATGAAGTAAGAAAATCACCAGAAGGTAAACCGGAAACCACGGTGCATCAAAGAAAGCGAATAGCGCATTTCCGGTGGCGAACTGACGCAGAGCGGTCAGATCGTTTAAGGCTTGTCCGGCTCCTGCCGTTCCGTTTCTGAGATGACTGTCAAACGCGGCATTGTAGATGCGCTGATTCAGGCGCATATCCATCTGTGTACCGAGGCGGATCACCACGGCGCTGCGTATCCATTCCAGTAATCCCATTAATAAAAATAGACCCAGCATGATGAGCGTCAGCATCGCCAGCGTCATGGTACTGCCGGAAGGCAACACGCGATCATAGACCTGAAGCATATAAATGGCAGGAGCCAACATCAGCAGGTTGATGACGGCGCTGAACAAGCCAATTCCCCAGAACCCCTGACGGTAGGCGGCCAGCGCGTCAATAATCTCCCTGCCTGATGAAGCCGGATGGGATACGGGCATGGGATGTTCCTTCTTCAATAAAGTCGCCAACGTTCTCACACGGGGTATCTTCCGTGTGGAAGAGGGGAAAAGTGGTTAGGTGTACCGCTATTGACGCGGCTTCCTAACGGTTATTACACTCAATAGACCGCCGCGGTGCCGTACCTACCAAATTTCATGCCGCTTCCCTGCAACGTGAATGAGGTAAGGTTTCTTTCTCTCCGTACCGCGACGGTGTTCGCTCAAACGGCTAAAAGCGTCATCTTTTAGCCGTTTTCTTATGCCGCCAGCAGGTCGGCGGTGTCGGCGACGCCAACTACGTCAACCACGGTGTCGGCTGAGAGCACCGCATCAGACGTGGCGGTTGCGAAGCTCAGGCTATCCAGGCTGGCGTTGATATCGATACCCGCGCTGGTCAGCGCATCCAGTAGCGGCTGAACCTGACCGCTCATCAGGCCGTAAATCACGTCATGCACCACACCGCGATCGCTAACCGTCAGGTTGGCTACGTCGGTAGAGAGATCCAGCCCGCTGAACGTCACTTCCGGCTCAACAAGAGAATACGTGGTGCCCGCCGTGGTGCCGCCTTGCAGGACGTTACCAAATGACAGGGTATCCAGATCGCCGTACAGGGTGTGGGCTGGCGGGGAGAAGAGGCTATAAGTCAGATCGCCACCAGCAATAAGCGCGGAGAAATCATTCTGTGTACTCGTGATCGCATATTGAGTACCGTCTATAGAGGTATCGCCGCCGTAAAAGCCCCCGGTATTATTGCCACCGACTTGTGTGTTACCCGCGGTATGATTAACGTCGCCAAACGCTGCCGACCATTCAGTCAGGTAGCTGGCAATGCTGTAATTGGCATAGTAGGCATCGTAGGTAATTGCAAAACTCATAATAGATTCCTCATTAGCTAACGATCGACAGGCGCGGTCATTCGAGTCTGTCGTGAAAGAGGATGAGCCATCCCATCCCCTTGGTTTTCCTGTTGCCCGCGTGGGGTAACAGAGAAATTAGAATCGGTATTCCACGCCAGCCTGCACCGTTCTCCCTCGGCTTGGCGTGTAACCCAGTGATTCGCCATAGCTCACGATGTAAGTACGGTTGGCGATATTCTCGACGGAGCCGCGCAGCGTCAGGCTGTCGGTCAGACGATAGCTGGCGTACAGATCGTAAACTTCATATTTGGGCCAGTCGGCTAAATAGGCCGAGTTACTGGGCGCGGCGGCATCCTGATAGCCGGGCGCGAAACGCATCGTTACCCCCATATCGAGCTTGCGATCGAAGACGCGAGTCCCCAGCGTGACGGAACCGCGGTCGCCCGGCAGATAGGCGGCGTTGCTGAATAACAGCGTTTTTTGACAAGAGAAATCACTGGCCGTGGTATCGACAGGCGTGGAGTAATAGTTGCCTCTGGAACCCCCGACGGTGGTGACGCCGCCCATCCAGGCTACTGGCGCACAGAAATCGTTATTGCCGAACATGTGGGTGTAGGTGGCATCGACATACAGAAAACCTGCGTCGTAATTAAGCTGGTACTCCATGCCGCGGAAGCGGCTTTTCACCAGATTGTTCTGGAACACGGAGTTGCTGAGAGAATAGCCGTTATAACCCGGTTTATTGCGCGCGCCGTTTAGGCTGATGTAGTTATTTATCCGGGTATCGAAATAGGACACCTTGGTGACCAGCCTGTCACCATCCAACAACAGGTCGGGCTGCTGAATATTGAATCCGACCTCCCAGGCGCGGGAGCGTTCCGGTTTGAGATAGGGGTTCGGGTACAGGTAATAGTTACCCGCGCTGTAGGTGCCGTTGGCAAAGGTTTCGCTGACTGACGGTGGACGCCAGGATAAACCGTAGCTGGTAAATAGCTGTAGCCATTCAACGCCGGGACGGATACCGGCAAACAGGGTAGGAGAAAGCTTGCCGTGTTCGTCATCGATATTCCAATCCTGTGTGGTGGTAACGAATGGCGGGCAGAGTGCGATTGACCGTGCGGTGCAGGGATTGGTAATAGTATAGGGAATGTCCCGGTAGCTAATGCTGGTGGTGCCGCGTAACCGGTAACGATCGTAACGCAGGCCGCCCTGTAGCGTCACCCACTCGTCATAGGCGTAATTCAGGTTGGCGAACAGGCTGGTCATCGCCCGATCTCCTTCCGGGGTGGCGTTGCTGGCCGTGCTATTGGTGCTGTCCGTCGTGATCTTGTCGTAATAGAAATCTAACCCGTAATCAGCGTTAAGCTCGTGAGCGCCCTGTTGCCATAGCGTGGAGGTGTTTTGTGCCTGCGCACCGTAAGTCCGTAACCGCGTGCGCTCGTGGTATGCGCTGGTATTGGAGAGGGCATAGTTATCGGTATCGTTATTGGTATCGGCGTAATAAATTTTGGCCTTAAAATCCAGCCAGCGCTGGTCATCCGGTTTTAAGCTGTAATCCAGAGCTGTACTGCGTGCCATGATCTCACTGTGCCCGCTGGCTCTCCAACCGAGTTCGGTATTGGAGAGATTGGATAATGTCCCGGCATTTTCAGAAGAGGTTTGTGTTTGCATGTAGCTGAGCTGGAAACGTTGATTAGCAGGCAGATTCCAGCCGATTTTCGCCAGCCTTGAACGCATGGTGTAGGCCGCGTTGGTCACTTTCTGATGCTTTAAGTTATTGGCCCATTCCTCATAATTATTTGAATTACCGGGAATTCGGATATTCCCGAGGTTGCCGTCATTGCCCGGCCAGTAGTCGCCCAGATGACGCTCGCTGGCACCAACCAGAATGTCCCCCTTTTCGTTACCTAGTGCGAGAATTCCGCTGCCGATAAAATGCGTTCCATTATCGCCGGTGCTGGCGTGCAGTTTTCCACCGAGTTCTTTACCCGGTGCCAGAAAATCATGGGCATTGACGGTGTTAAATGTGGCGACGCCGCCCAGTGTACCTGCGCTACCCATCACGTTGGTCGCGCCTTTCTCAATCGTGGCGCCGGAGAGCAGCTCCGAGTCGATATACATCTGCCCATTACGTTGGCCGTAGCCGGTTTTTTGGAAATTCTGCCGTACGCCGTCGATGTTCATATTCACGCGACCAAAGTCCTGTATGCCACGAATATTGACCGACAGCGCGGGATCCTGCTGGCTGACGCTGGAATACACGCCTGCGGATTGTTCCAGCATATCGGCAGCGTGGCGGGCAGGGCGATTATCCATCTGCTGGCGTGAAATGACGCTGATTGCGCGCGGTTGTTCGTAGATCCAGTCACCCGGATTAGCGACGGTAAACGCCCGCACCGTCATCACATCGTCTATTTTTGCCGTATCGACGTTGGCTGAACGAGGCCGCAGGGTAATCACGCCATTGCTGTCGATCTGGAAATCGATCGGGTTGGCCCCGATCAACTGGCGCAGTCCCTGCTCTGGCGCGAAACGTCCCTGAAGCGCGGAGGCCTGCATATTTTCCAGTTTGACGTCAGCAAAAAAGACTTGTAACCCGGCCTGTTCGGCAAAGCGGAGTAACGCGCTGCTCAGCGGTTGCGAGCTGATAGAAAAGGCGACGCTTTGACGAACCGCTTCCTGAACGTGGGCAGCTTGGGTCTCCGCTTGCGCAGAGTGAAATGAACCAGGCAGCGCAAGTGCGATGCCGACGGCGAGAGAGAGTGGAGTAAGTTGTAACAAGCTGCTGCCTTGCTGTTGTGTTTTTTTAAACATTTTTCGCCTGGTCTGCTATCTGTTAAATTATCAATAGTTATTAATAAACAAAGTGATAGTTAACTCTGATCTCTTAATGGAAATGATAATAAAAATCATTACCTAAATATGAAGACGGCTGAGATGACAGAACCCGTAAAAAAATATTTAAATTTTTTTCTCTGGTACGTTGCGACCTTGTGAATATTAAGGATATTGATGAAACACAGCCATGCCTGAGCGGTATGGCTGGAGTGGGAAAGGCGTATGCGAAGAGAGGGTCAGTACAGAACGGTGACGCCGGGTAGTGAAACCGTTTTGGCACCCAGTTCAGTGGCGATGGTTTGCAGTGCGCCATCCAGTTCGTTCAGCGAAAAAATGCCGCTGACCTGACGCTGGCGCAGCGTTGTACTGGGAATCACGATCGTCCCCGAACGATATTGATTGATGCGGGCGATCACGATAGCCAGCGGTTGTTGATCAAATATCAGCAGGCCGCGCCGCCAGTCGCCGCGCTCGCGGCTATTCCATCCGGGGAGGCGAGTCATCCCTTGTTCGGTATAGCGTGCCCCCTGTTGCTCATCAAGCCGCAGCGTTTGCCCGTTTGCTGTTACCTGAACGCTGTGCTCCACCACGCCGACGCTCGTTGCCTGTGAGGTGTTTTGCACAATAAACTGCGTACCCAATGCCCGTGTGGTGCCTGATGCGGCCTCGACCAGAAAAGGCCGTTTTTCCTGGGCGCGGGTCGGTGCGACGGTAAACCAGGCGGTGCCTTGCAGCAGCGTGACCCGTCGTTCTTGCGACGAGTAGGCGAGGGCAATGGCGCTGCCCGCATCCATATCAACCTGACTGCCATCGGGCAGCGTAACCTGTCTCACCTGATGCGTTGTATGATAATCCGAGCGCAGCAGCAGGATGCCGTCGGAAAGCCACGTAGTGCCGATACTCACCCCTAACAGTAATAACGCTGCAATTTTCCACTGCGTCGCACGATTCACGCGTTTGACGGGTAACGCGACCACAGGGTGTGGTTGCTGCCCTTGTTTTTGTAGTACCCGTTGCTGTTCCGCGCTGAGCGCGCCGAGTCCATGCCAGAGCCTCCCTGCTTGTTCCAGCGCATGGCGATGGCGCGCATCCTGTGCCAGCCAGTGCTGGAATGTCAGCTCCTGTTCATCGTCCAGCGGCGCTTCGGCCAAACGTATGGCCCAGCGTGCTGCCTGCTGCTGGATTTCAGGGGGATAATCATTCATGTTATAGGCCTGGAGTAGGTAGGGTCTCTAAATAAGTAGACGTCTGACGGCAATAAACCCGTAAATAATTTGTGATTATTTCATGATGGTCGATGGTTTTCAGCATAGTGATGATGCTCACGAGGAGCGACTTGCCATCATCGCATGCAGCGTCATGGCAAGGTGTTTCTCAACCGTGCTGAGAGAAATCGCCAACTGCTGAGCAATTTGCGCCTGCGTCATGTGTTCAAACCGGTGCAGATGAAATATCAACTGCGTGCGTTCTGGCAATGTTGCCAATACGTTTGCCAGACGTTCCAACTCCTGTTGAGCGATGGCTGTTTGATCGAGCTGAGGCGCGGCATCCGGCAGATATTCCAGCGTTGTTTCCACGTCGTCAACAGACGTCGCCATCTGCCAGCGCTGTTGGTGGCGAATATGGTCGAGTAGCAAATTATTTGCTGTCTTATAAAGATACGCTTTTTTGTCGTCGACATCGTCCTGCTGTTCCAGTCGTTGCGCCAACCGTAAAAAACTCTCTTGCACCAGATCGGCTGCTGCCTGAGGATCACGCAGTTTATGAGTGAGATAGCGTTCTAACCGTTCTGCATAGTGGTTGAACAGTATTCTGAGTTCAGACTCTGACATGTCAACGTCCCGTCAGGTGACCTTCCTGCCGCCTTTGCGGCAACAGAACCCCTTTCCCTTGTCACGACGCGCGCCATAACGGTGCACGTACTGTCCGTTGACGTCGACGGGGTAAGGCCCTGAATAATAAATTTAATGTAATTGATAATTATTATCACATATGACGAGCCGGAAAGTAGCGTTAAATCTTCTTCAGAGTGGCGGATTTTTGCCATCGGCTACACTTATCGGTGTTGACGTACTATTTCATTGAGAGGAATGACGATGGCGACGAAAGACGATCCTAAAGACGTGACGGTCAGTGAAGGGCTGGCAAAGGTACATGAAGCGTCAGATCAACTGACGGAAGAGGACATTGAGGCGCTGGCGGAAGAAGCCAGACAGGCCGCGACGCAGACGAGGAAAGCGTCGGATAACACGCCTTAATGTGATGCCGCTTGTTGCGAAACCGATTAGTTATCAAACATAAAGTGGCAGGTTTTTTGCACCAACATTTTGCAGATAGTGATGAAACACACCACCGTTTTCTCTCTGTAAGGAAAATGTATGCATGACAAATTACTGATAGAAGGCAAGCTGGTCGCGGGGAAAGGCGAAGCGTTGCCAGTATTCAACCCTGCAACGGGAGAGCAACTTGCCGTCATTGCGCAAGCCGATCTGCACCAGGTTGATGCAGCCGTTCTGGCCGCGGAGTCTGCCTTTGCGCACTGGGGACAAACCACGCCGAAAACGCGTGCGACGCTGTTGCTACAGATTGCCGATGCCATTGAAGAAAATGCCGAGATGTTCGCCGAGCTTGAATCGCTGAACTGTGGGAAACCCTACCATGCGGCGCTAAATGATGAACTCCCTGCGGTCGCCGATGTGTTTCGCTTTTTTGCTGGTGCGGCGCGTTGCCTGAGCGGTTCGGCGGCGGGAGAGTATCTCGAAGGGCACACCTCCATGATCCGGCGCGATCCGGTTGGGGTCGTCGCATCCATCGCCCCGTGGAATTATCCGCTGATGATGGCATCGTGGAAGCTGGCCCCGGCGCTGGCGGCAGGGAACTGCGTGGTGTTGAAACCAGCGGAGCAAACCCCGTTGACCACGTTCTATCTGGCGCATCTGCTGGCGGATATCCTGCCGGCTGGCGTAGTGAATATTCTGTTCGGGCGTGGTGCAGACATCGGTGATGCGCTGACGGGGCATGAGAAAGTGAACATGGTGTCGCTGACGGGGTCGATAGCGACCGGCGCGCACATTTTGTCGCATACTGCCGCGAGCGTAAAACGGACGCACATGGAGCTGGGCGGTAAAGCGCCGGTGATAATTTTTGACGATGCGAATATCGATCAGGTCGTTGATGGGATCCGTAGCTTCGGTTTCTACAACGCGGGTCAGGACTGTACCGCGGCCTGTCGGTTGTATGTGCAGCGCGCGGTCTACGATGAGGTCGTAGAGGCATTAGGCAACGCGGTATCGACGCTGAAAATGGGCGATCCGCACGATGAAACAACCGAACTGGGGCCGTTGATCACCGAACCGCAGCTTGAACGCGTCATTGGTTTTGTCGAACGCGCCAAAGCGCTGCCGCACATCACGGTAGTGACCGGTGGCGAGCGGGTGAAAGGGCAAGGATTCTACTTCCAGCCTACGGTATTGGCGGGGGCGAAGCAGGAAGACGAGATCGTACAGAAAGAGGTATTTGGCCCGGTGATATCGATCACGCCGTTTGACGACGAGGCGCAGGTGATTGGCTGGGCGAATGCGTCGAATTACGGCTTAGCTTCATCGGTCTGGACGCGTGATATCGGGCGAGCGCACCGTCTGGCTGCCTGTCTTCAGTACGGCTGTACCTGGGTAAACACCCACTTTATGCTGGTCAGCGAAATGCCACACGGCGGGCAAAAACTGTCCGGCTACGGCAAAGATATGTCGATGTACGGTCTGGAAGATTACACCATCGTGCGTCACATCATGATTCGGCATTGAGGAGCGTCGGTCTGCTGCACGGATTTTGCCCGTCCTGCAAGGAAAGGCGGGTGATGACGTTGTGTGTTTACCAACCCCGGTGTGCCCCAAAAGAGGGCACGCTGGGTACAAGCAAGGCGTTTTTTACTGGCTTTGGCTCGGATAGATAATATCTCTGCTGGTTATTAATTTCGAATATTTACTCTTAGTTCAAATCATCTGCTGAATTTTCCGATTAGATCACATTTTTATATTTTATTCTGATTTTAGGCAGGCGACTGGCGTGTTATGTGCATTAATTAAATTGGCATCACATGATGTCCGTTTCCAAGGAGCGCATTTTGTCCAGATCAAACGCCCACCTTAACCCGCTAGAGTGTACTCAGCAGGCACTGCATTGGATTCATAGTGACACGCTATCCCACGATGACATGGCGGCACTGAATCGAGAAGTTTTGAGTTGTTTTCGTGAATACGTCAACCCGGGTTTTCTGGAGTACAGAAAATCTGTCACTACCGGCGGCGATTACGGCGCAGTCGAATGGCGCGCCAGCGGCCCGAATACGCTGATTGATACCCAAGGGAATGAATATCTGGACTGTCTGGGCGGTTACGGCATTTTTAACGTCGGACATCGCAACCCTAACGTTATTGCCGCCGTTGAGAGCCAGCTTGCCAGACAACCGCTGCACAGTCAGGAGTTGCTCGATCCGCTGCGGGGATTATTGGCGAAAACGCTGGCGGCGCTGACGCCGGGCAATCTGAAATACAGCTTCTTCTGCAACAGCGGAACGGAATCGGTCGAAGCTGCCCTCAAGCTGGCGAAGGCCTATCAATCACCGCGCGGGAAATATACCTTTATTGCCGCGACAGGGGCGTTCCATGGGAAATCGCTCGGTGCGCTTTCTGCCACCGCCAAACCTGCGTTTCGTCGTCCTTTCATGCCGCTGTTGCCTGGCTTCCATCATGTTCCTTTTGGCGATATCAGCGCCATGCGTAAGCGGGTTCTGCAATGCCAGAAGACCGGCGATGATGTTGCCGCCATCATTCTTGAGCCTATTCAGGGGGAAGGGGGCGTGATTGTGCCACCGGAGCATTACTTGCCTGCGGTCAGAGCATTATGCGATGAGGTTGGGGCATTGCTGATTCTGGATGAGGTACAAACCGGCATGGGGCGCACGGGCAAGATGTTTGCCTGTGAGCATTACGGCGTGCAGCCTGACATTCTGTGTCTGGCGAAGGCGTTGGGCGGTGGCGTGATGCCGATAGGGGCCACGGTGGCGACGGAAGAGGTGTTCTCGGTGCTGTTTGAAAACCCGTTCCTGCACACCACCACGTTCGGTGGCAATCCACTGGCCTGTGCGGCGGCGTTGGCGACGGTGAATGAATTGCTGACGAAAAAACTGCCTGAGCAAGCGGCGATACAAGGGGCATTTTTGTTGCAGGGCTTACAGAAGCTGGCGGCCGAATATCCTCAATTGATTATCGAAGCACGAGGAATGGGGCTGTTACAGGCTATCGAGTTCAGGAAAAACGAGATCGGGTATGCTTTCGCGAAAGAACTGTTTCAGCGTCATGTGCTGGTCGCGGGTACGCTAAACAATGCTAAATCGGTCAGGATTGAGCCACCGCTGACTATCACGCACGAACAATGCGTTCGGGTGTTGAAAGAAGCGAAAGAGGTGCTGAATACGCTCAGTGGTACGATGCCTGACGAAAATAAAATGAAGGAATATGCGGTAGAGTGAAAAAAGAAACGGAACGTGTAACACGTTATTATATTCATCCCGAAAGCCAGTCAGCCCTCACTGACTGGCTTTTTTACATGCTGAGGAGGATGCCCGTCGCATTGGCAGTTAGGGGGATTTACGCGCAATCAACACATTCAGTGGCGCCATGGGAAAGGCCTGATGACGTCGGGTTTCGACAGCGGTGAACCCCGCCTCAATGAGCCACTGTGTCAGTTGTCCTTCTCGCGTAACGTGACGCCCGCTCATTTGCAACGGCAGGTAGAACGACAGAACCGGAGCGGCATCGTTAGCTTCTTCTGCAATTTCCGCCTGTGCCAGCACCAGTGTTCCTTCCGGCGTCAGCGCCTCATAGAGCCTAACCAACATGCTGGGAATATCTTCAACAAAATGGAGGAAAGAAGAACTCCAGATCAGATCGTATTTGTCACTGGGAAATGTACCGCTGTGTGCCGACAGTCTGGCGGATAGCCCAGCGGCGTCGATATTGCGCTGTGCCACGGCAGCCGTTTGCGGCAGGTCATAGACGGTGCCGGAGATCTGAGCATGACGCCGCGCCAGCGTAATCGCCACCCAACCGGGGCCGCTGCCCAGATCGAGAACGTGTCTGACTTGTGGGAAATCCGGCAGGCTGGCGAGCACATATTCAGCAAGATCTGCCGTTATCGCACGCTGTTCCTGTGCGATTTGCTGCTCTGCTGCGTTGGCCCACGCGGTATCACGGGGTAACTCGCTCAACTGCGCAGGCAGAGGGAGATGCATTCCTTCGCCGAGTCCCTTTCCAAACTGGCGCAGGCTGGTGAGGCGAAAACGCCAGGCGTCACCCAGAAAGCGCGGATTGCTGCGACAGAGCACGGCGACACAGGCGGGGACGGTGCGATAGCCGTCATGATGACGCGTCAGGAACTGCATACTCCACAGCAGTTCAAGTAAAAAACCGGTTTTCTCCGGTTGCCAACCCAATTGGTTTGCCAGTTGCTCCGGTGTAGTGGTTTCCTCCAATCGGTCAAAAATCTGCATTTCTAACGCCAGATGTAAGGCGTCAGCTTGCACACTGCTGGCGGCAAGCTGCCATAATGTCGCTAATGGATTCATAAGTGCGCTTTCTCATTGATGGTCAGTCGATAGGGAATATGCTATCTATAAATGAGAATGGTTATTATGTTGATTGTTATGCGAGACGGCGTTTTTCCTATGCGAAACGTTCAGATAGGCGAAAGAAGCTGGGGACGATGATGCAAAGACAGCAACGGAGGCGAGATGATGAAGCGGTGCCGTGTGAGTGATGCCCATCTTTCTGGCTCTCGTCGAATCCTGCCTGATGGCCTGGGTGAATGCTGGTCAGATTTCAGTGGCATTGAAGCTGATCTGTCTTTGGTTCGTTCGTTATACCGCCCACATCACGCTTTAATCGAGGAAACTCAACATCCACATTCACAGCCGATGCTGGTGATGACGTTTGCGCTGGCAGGGGAATCGGCCTATTACGATAGCTGCGGTGCGCAGGTCTGGTTTCGTCAACAGCATGTCACGATCACGACGTTTGGTGCCAGCATGGGGGAACGCCATTATCAGGCTCAACAGCAGGTCGATCAGTTACGGTTGTTGGTGGGGAAAACGGCGGTGAGTCGCTACTTGGGCATTGATTGCGCGGAACACCTGTTTAGTCATAACGGGGTGCAACAACGAGCCTTGACGCCTATCTCTGTAGCCAGTCTGAATCATGTAAAGGCGTTGTGTGAGGGTGATGACCCACTGAATCGTCACATTCATGCGTTAAGTTTGCTGGCGCAGTATCGGCATCTTCTGCAACCGGAAGCGCGGCGGGGTGGCATCCAGCAACAGGAGCGACAGCAATTAGCGCGGGTCTGTCGCTGGATGGAGGAACACCTGGCCGAGCCGTTAACGTTGGCCTGTATTGCGGCTCAGGCGGGGATGAGCGAATCCAGGCTCAAGCTCGGTTTTCACCGTTGTTTTGCGACCACGCCGGGTCAGATGTTATTGCGGATGCGCATGGATCGTGCGCATCAGCTATTAGAACAGGGATTTCAGGTGGCGCAAACGGCCTGGCAAGTGGGCTACCGACACCCCGCTAATTTTAGTCTGGCCTTTACGCGTTACTTTCAGCGCAACCCGAAAATGATTACGACACGTCAGCGTTAACATCCTGATTGGGGCTGAAGTTATACGTGGGCAGATTTTTTGACCTGCTGTGCTTCGCGGCTGAGGAACCGGAAATGAGTGCAAAACGGACACCCGCAAACCGCGGTTGTCCGTTTTGCACAGATGTTATCCCATTAGCGGAACGGCGGTTCGTTAAAGGTACGCAGCTTGCGTGAGTGCAGCTTGTCGCTTTCCGCCCGCAGCAGATCGATGGCGCAAATGCCAATCTGCAAATGCTCCGAAATCGCCCCTTCATAGAAACGGTTTGCCTGTCCCGGCAGCTTGATCTCTCCGTGCAACGGTTTGTCCGACACGCATAGCAGCGTGCCATAAGGCACGCGGAAGCGATAACCCTGTGCGGCAATCGTTGCGCTTTCCATATCTACCGCGACGGCGCGACTCAGGTTAAACCGCAGAGCGGAGGCCGCGTAGCGCAGTTCCCAGTTACGGTCATCGGTGGTGACGACGGTGCCGGTGCGCAGGCGTTGTTTGACTTCTTCCCCCGGCATACCGCTAACCATCTTGGTGGCGTCATACAGCGCGCGCTGCACTTCGGCGATGCTGGGGATCGGGATGTCCGGCGGCAACACGGCATCCAGCACATGATCGTCACGCAGGTACGCGTGCGCCAGCACGTAATCGCCAATGGACTGGCTTTCACGCAGGCCACCGCAGTGCCCGATCATCAACCAGGCATGCGGGCGCATTACCGCGAGATGATCGCAGATGGTTTTGGCGTTGGACGGCCCGACGCCGATATTGACCATCGTAATCCCTTTACCCTGTCGCGGAATCAGATGATAGGCGGGCATCTGGTGGTTCTTCCATGCCAGATCGGACACCGTCTGTTCGGGGTTGGGCGTATCAGCCGTGATGTAGATGCCGCCAGCACAGGACAGCGCCTCATAGGGGCTATCGGGGTCGGCTATCTGCGCACAGGCCCAGCGTACAAACTCATCGACATAGCGGGTGTAGTTGGTGAAAAGGATGAACGGCTGAATATGTTCTACCGGGGTGCCGGTATAGTGGCGTAGTCGCGCCAGCGAGAAATCGGTGCGCAGCGCGTCGAAGTGTGACAGCGGCGATGTGGTCGTGGCGTGAAACAAACCATCCGCAGTCTCGTCCCCAATTTGCGATAGCTCGGTGGTGGGGAAATGTTTGGCGATGCCCGCGCTCATGGAACGATCGAGGATCAGATCGGAACCGTCGAGAACATAGGGAAAGGGGATTTCCTGCTGTGACGGGCTGACCTCAATGGTGACGTCATAATCCCCTTCCAGCAGCATGAGTTGCTCCGCCAGATACGCGCGTAAAAAAGCCGGGCGAGTGACGGTAGTGGAGTAACTGCCGGGATGGGTAAAACGCCCATAGGCGCGGTGACGGGGGTGTCCGGTTGAATTGCCACGCCAACTGACGCACAAGGCCGGGTAGGCGAATAACCCCGCCGCACGCGCCTCGGGATCGGGCAGCGTGCCGTTATTGATGAACGCGCCGATAGCGTCGCGCAGGGCTGAGACGGCGTCATCATACAGCGCTTCCAGTTTATCCAGAGTTTGGGTCACGGCAGGACTGATGTGGGATCCGCTGTTGTGCATATTCTCTCCTTTAGTCACGCTCTGCACTATTCATGTTTTATACCTTCATGTTCAGTACCTCGGCAGAGGTTAGCTCACAGCGTAACTGAAGATGCGCAGACCCGCCATCATGAATCTGACGGGGCGGCGATTGGGAAAAGTAGAATTAGTGTTGGTGGCGACCGGAGAGGTTTGCTGCACTTACCGCCAGTATCGACAGCACGCCGAGTGCAGCCGCTGGTGCCAGTACGCCCCAGAAGGCGCGTTCGATGTACGGCATGCCTTCCGCCAGTACGCGTCCCCATTCCGGCGTCGGCGGTGACGCCCCCAATCCTAAAAAGCCGAGTGACGCCAGCGCCAGCGCGATACCCGGCAGCCGTAGCATCGCGTGGCGAAAGAGGGGGCCAGCCAGCGCGGGCAGCACATAGAACAGGCTACGACGTATTGGCCCCACACCGAGTATCGGCAACATCCGAATATAGGGGCGCGCATTGATTTCGGCGACCAGCGCCGCTGTGTGGGCTGCCAGCGGTGCCCAACTGACGGCAATCACCGCAATCGCCGCCCCCGTTGCGCTGGGGCCGTTGACCGCAGCGACCAATAGCCCAGCTATCACCGGCGGTAGCGCATTCGCTATTTCGATCGGGCCGGTGAGCAGGCGTGGGAACAGGCCGACAAACAGGCCAAGCGCCAGACAGGCCAGCGACACCGCCAGCGCCAGCAGGCAGGTATGTAACGTGCCGTGTGCGACGCGCGCCAGCACATCTCGCCCCATGGCATCCGCGCCAAAGGGCAGCGCGAAGGATGGCGGTTGCAGACGCAGAAAAGCGGAGAGATAGGGATCGCGCGGTAAACCCGCCAGCAGCAACAGTGTCAGCAACAGCACGCAGATGAGAGGCAGCCAGATCGCATGACGAGATACCGGATTACCGTGCTCTTCCGGCACGGGCATCGCACCGCTATGCAAGGCACGGCCGAGAATCAGCAGGCGTACGCCGCCTGCCGCCATACCGGCCAGCGAGGCGATGAGCAATAAAATCAGCACGCCAGCCTGTAATGCGGGGAGATCCTGTGCGGCGGCGGCACCCAGCGTGGCGCGTCCCAAACCGGGAATGGCAAACACTTTTTCGACGGCGATGGCACCGCCGGTTAACGATACCAACACCAGCCCGACCAGCGGCATCACGCTGGGCAACGTGCGTTTCAACACCGCCAGCGCAATATGACGACGGCTGACGCCCGCGACACTCCAGGTAGTTAACCAATTTTCACTAAACGTAGCGCAGAGGGCGTCGGCAATAATTCGGCCAAGATAACCGCCTGCCGGAATCCCGAGCGCCAGCGACGGCAGGACGGCATAGTGCAACCCCAGCCAGCCATAGGGAGGAAACCACTGTAGCCAGACGGCACCGACGATCAGCAGAAATGACGCCAGCAGAAATTCAGGCAGCGCAGTAAACAAGGCGGCGAACAGGCCACCTGAACGGAGAACCTGACCGCGTAACCCGTGACGAAAGGTGGGAGCGCATAGCACGGCAGCCAGCGTGAAGGCCACCAGCGTGGAGCATGCCATTAGCGTGAGCGAAACGCCCGCCGCCTGCAACATCCCCGGGAGCACTGGCCGACCTGAAACCCAGGAGCTGCCCGCATCGCCGTGCAGCAAGCCCGTCAGCCAGTTCAGCAGTAAACGCAGCGGCCCCTGCTCCAACCCGAGAGCATGACGAATGGCATTGAGCGTCTCCGCAGTGGCTTCCTGATCGCCGGAGCGGGCGCGCAGTAGCGCCAGCGCCGGATCCTGACCGGATAGCCACGGCAGCATACCAATCAGCACCACGATCCCCGCCAGCGTCAGCAGCCGTGAAAACAGCGGGATCAACACGCCGTAGCGCGGGCGTTGTGTCTGGTTGAGGGTGGCACAGGTGCGGCAATATAGCGGTTCGCTCATAAACTCGTCATCTTTCTGGTTGCTGGGCGTGTAACCCGTTATTTTGCGTCGATAGCAATATGCGTGGCAGCATTAATCAGCGTGCGTTCACGCGGGTCACGCAGGACGTCTTTTACCTGTGCGCTTTCCCCTTGAATCACGCGCTCATGCAACATGGGGATCGCCGCATCGCTGGCAAGGATCAGATTTTCTGCCTGCATAATGGCCTGACGGCGAGCATCGCCCGCAGGGATCGCCGCTGCCTTTTGCAGCGCCTGATCGATTTCCGGACGGCACAGTTGGGCGATATTGAACGAGCCTTCACAGGAAAAATCACTGTACAGGTAAGCCACGGGATCGCCGGAATCCAGCACGGTGGCGCGCGATAAGATAAAGGCATCAAACTTGCCTGCCAGCGCGTCGGACTCGATCTGCGCATATTCGCGCACCACCTGCTTCACCGTAAATCCGGCAGCGGTAAGCTGCTGCGCCAGATAAACCGCCACTTCAGGCAGTTCGGCGCGGTCGCTGAATGTCGCCAGCGTGATGGTCGCTCCCGCTGGCGTACGGGCTTTCACCGGATTTGCGACGGGTTGACGCAGTTCCGCCGCCCACGGCAGCGCAGGCCCTAACAGACCCTGAGCGACATCGGCACGTTTCTCATAGACGTTATCCACCAACTGCTGGCGATTGATTGCATCACGTACGGCGGCACGCATGGCAGGATCTTGCATTACGCCATGACGCGTATTCAGATATAGCGTATTGGTGCGTGGCATCGGCACTTCATGCACCCGCGATTGATCCAGCAGCGGAGCCTGAGACACCGGAATCGCTTCCACAATGTCTGCCGTACCAGTACGCAGTGCGGCCGCACGCGCTGCGCCGTCGGACACAAAGCTGACATCGATACCGCTGGTCTGTGCTTTTTCACCCCAGTAACCGTCGAAGCGATCCAATACTGCGCTGCTGGTGCCAGTGACGGCGCGCAGGACGAACGGCCCGCTTCCGGTATTGATCGGACTGACGACGCCATTCGTACCGTAAGCCTGAGTAGAGAGTATCGCCAACTGCGGGCTGGATAAACGCAGTGGTAACAGCGGATCCGGTTTGGCGGTGGAGACAATGACAGCGTTATCGCCGTCGGCTTTTACCGTCAACTGCACGCCGTCCAGAATACGGGGTTTGGGTGAGGCGGTAGAGGCCACCGTGAGCGCGTTGACCACCGTCGCGGCATTGAGCGTGGTGTTATCGTGAAAATGGACATTCGGACGCAATTCAAAACGCCAGGATTGATCATCGATCTGCTGCCATTTTGTCGCCAGTGCGGGCTGGGCTTCACCGAGTTTATCGAGCACCACCAGCGTTTCCGCCGTGCTCCAGCGCGACAGCTTAAAAGCGTCATCGCTCAGTGGCGTCAGGCCGGCGCGCGGTGGCTGGAGCATAGCCAGTTTGATCCGGCCTTCATGATGCGCGGGGTGATTTTCCTCCGGCTCGTTAAAGCAGCCAGCAAGCAACAGCGTGGCGGAGATCAGGCCAGAAATGGGCCACAAGGCATTGCGCATCGTCATCAGTCTGTCCTTATTCATTCACAGTGGAAACGGATTTAAACGGGCGGCATATAACCATCATGGCCAGTGAACTACACAATGGAACGGCGGCGAGCAGCACCCACGGAATCGCGGCCTGTGGCGAGGGCGTTAGTGCGCGATCGAGCTGGCTGCCGAGTACGAAGTTGCCGACCAGTACCGCAATCCCGCCCATCGACGCCAGTGCGCCATAGTGCGCCCCTAAATTCTGGTTGTTGGCAAAACGAGGAATGAGATCCATCCCCACGGGGACGATCAGCATTTGTCCCAGCGTCAGCAGCGTAATCAATGAGATCGCCGGAAGCAGACGCTGCCAGCCTTCTGGCGGCGTGGTGGAAGCAAACAGTGCAACGCTCAGGAACGAAGCCGCGAGCAGCGCGAATCCCAGCGGCAGCATACGTGCCGCACCAACTCGGCGAGCAAAACGTGCCAGCGGGAGCTGTAATCCGATCACCAGCAGTGAGGCCAACACAAACAGCGGGCCGAGATCTTTCTCACTGCTGCCGGAGCGATGCAGTTCAACCGGCAGCGCCAGATAGAGCTGGTTGTAGCTGAACAGATAAGCGCTATAGGCGATGATGAACGCGACGAAACGACGCTGACGAAAGGTTTCCCACCAGGGGGCAATATGCAATTCCCCCTGATTACGCTGGGTCGGCGGCAGGCTGAAGAACAGCACGATAAGCGCGATAACAAAAACGCCAGCGCCCGCCAGCGCCACGCGCTGGAATCCGTAGCCAGCCAGTACCGAACCAAGCAGTGGCCCCAGTACCGCGCCCAGTTCGCCGCAGATCGCAAACAGGGCAAACCACTCAGAGCGGCTGCGTTTTCCCTCTTTTTCACTTTGCGTACCGGCCTGTGCCATCAACGCTTCAATGGCAGGCGAGAACAGTGCGCCGCCGACGCCAGTCAGACAGGCGCCGAGAATAATCGGCCACAGTGAGTCGCCCAACGCCAGCAGTAAATAGCCGCTAATACGCACAACACAGCCGCAGAGAATGATCACGCGAGCGCCGAAGCGGTCAGCCAGCGCACCCCCTACCAGAAACATCCCCTGTTGCGAAAAGGTGCGTAACCCGATGACCAGCCCGATGGCCCAGCCGGAAAGCAGCATGTCGTCGCGCAGGAAAATAGCCAGAAACGGTACGACGGCATAAAAGCCAATATTGAAAACAAGCTGGCTGCCGAGCAGCAGCGGGGGATAAGGCCGCGGGGTGCGGCTGGCGGTCAGGTCTGACATTCAATCATCCGTTATAAAAAAGCCCGTTATGGGGAATGGGTTATCGAAGCAAGATTGTAGGGTAAAAAGTGCGCATGCCGTGAGCTAATAGCCGGAGGCCGACAGCGCGGGCACCGCCTGCAACAGACGGGCAGTATGCGCCTGCTGTGGTGACGCCAGCACCTCTGCCGTGGGACGATCTTCAATGATGCGCCCGCCATCCATGACCAGCATTCTGTCGCACAGCCCGGCAAGCATGGATATATCGTGCGATACCATCAATAAGCCCATCTTGTTGTGTTCGGTGATCTGTTGCAGCAGAGCTTTGATCTGTTCGCGTAGCGGTAAATCCAGACCGCTGACAGGCTCATCCGCGAGTAAAAAGTCGGGGCGCACCATCAGCGCCCGTGCCAGTGCGACGCGCTGTGCCTGCCCACCGGAAAGCTGCCCGGCGACCTTGTCCAGAAGCGTGAGACTCAGCCCTACCTGATCCATCACGTCACGCAGGCGAGCCGAATTTTTCTCACCATCGCGCATATTCTCAGTCGGACGGAGCCGTTTCAACGGTTCCGCGAGGAGAGCGGCGACGCGCTGGCGTGGCGCGAGTGAGCCTGCCGGATCCTGCGGAATGTATTGCACGCGGCGGCGATACCAGAGCAGCGAACGCACTGACCCAGGCTTTATCTGGTTGCCATCGCAGTACACCGCGCCGCTTTCCGGCGCTTCAAGCGCCAGCAGGGTTTTCAGCAGCGTGGATTTACCACAACCCGAGGCACCGACGAGTCCGACGCGTTCATGCTGTTGCAGATTCAGCGACAAATCGTGAAAAATGGCGCTGGCAGGATCGGCTTTTTGCCACGGCAAACGCGCTGTCTGGCGATAGCGGCTGATGTGTTCAAGGCTTAAAAACGGTGAAGGCACTGCATGCAGGCGCTGATTCATCCGGCAAGCGCTCCGGCAACAGAATTGAATAATGCATGATCAGGTAACAGACGGTCAGCGTGACGTGCAGCGGCGACCAGACTGCGGGTATACGGCTGCTTCGGCGCATTCAGCAGTTGCCGCATACTGCCGGATTCAATGATCCGACCGTTTTCCATCACCAATCCGCGCTGACAGAGCTGAGCGGCAACCGCGATATCATGGGTAATAAACAGCAGGGCGGGGGCATCCGGCTGTGTGCTCCGCGCCTGTAAGACTTGCAATACCTGCTGCTGAGTAATGACATCCAGCGCGGTTGTGGGTTCGTCTGCCACCAGCAGGCGCGTCTTGCCAAGCAGCGCGAGGGTAATGCAAATGCGCTGGCGCTGACCGCCGGACAGTTCGGCAGGGTAGCGTTGCAACAGATTGGGAATATCGTCCAGCTTCATGGCTGCCAAAAGCGCGGAAAGCTCAGCGAAAGAGGTCGTTTTCAATGCCAACGATAGCTGTTTTCCTAACGGCATAAGAGGATTAAGCGCCGTGGCGGAATCCTGAAAAACCGCAGAGACTCGACTGGCGTGCGGGCGTGCCAGCGCTTTCAACTGACCCACTTCATCGCCATTCACACGAATTTTGCCGCGCACCTGGCATCCCGCTGGCGGGGTGCCAATGACCGCTTTGGCGGTGAGGGATTTACCGGAACCGGATGCGCCGAGTAAACAGACACGTTCACCTGCGAACAGCGTAAAGCTGATATCGCTGACTTTGCTGTCACCGCCAATAGACAGGCTGAGATGATCGACCTGAAGAATGGCGTCTGTGTGTCTGTCCCTGCTGATCATGGTGAATGTGTACGGTTGATGTAAATGGATATGTAATAACATAACAAATTGCGACGACGTGATGCAAAGGAAATGTGATGCAGAGCGATTAAATAACGTTACCGACGCAGCACTGATTATCTGCGTCGGCGAGAGTTTATTCACTGAGTGTTACAGGTTTGCCTTTCAGTAATTTCCTTATCCAGAAACGATTGGGGTTGAGCGCGGCGAGCGTAGCGCGATCCAGCGGCAGGGGTTCGCCATACATGTGTGAGGCCAGAATTTCCGCCGCGAGTGGCGCAGAGCAGAGGCCGCGTGAGCCTAACGCGCCGATGATAAACAGATCCTGCCAATAGGGCGCGCGCGGTACGGTGTTGGCACGGTGCTGAGGATGGAGCCGATCTTTATACTCTGCCAGCGTTTTTTCATAATCCGGTACTGCGCCTAGTAGCGGTAGATGGTCGCGCAGCGCGCAGCGAACGCCCTGACGCGCCTGCGCGTCGCTGATGTCGATCGTGTTAGCCCACTCAGCGTTGGGCAAACAGTTCAGCAGCCGCTGGCGATTCTCTTGTTGCTCTTCTTCCCGATAATCACAACGTGTTTCTCCCCGCACATAGCTTGCCCCGATGCAGTGTGTCTGATGGTATGGGCTGACTGGCGTCAGATAGCCGTCGTAGCACAGCACCTGTTTTAGCTGACCTAATACGGGGTTGGTAGGAACATGGCTGACCTGCCCACGCACGGCATAGCCGGGTAAATGACGGGTTTGTGGCCAGTCGGTGATTTGGTAGCCATTTGCCAGCACCACGACGGCGTGATTGACTTGCTGACCCGTGCTTAAGGTGAGTCCCCAGCCGCTATCCGTCTGCTCCAATGCGGAAACGGCGGTATTCATTTGTACCGACAGGCCGTTCTGTTGTGCCAGCTTTAGCGCCGAGGCGGTGAGTTCTGCCGGACATAGCCAGCCGCCACCGGGATAGGTGATGCCGTTTACGCCGGGATTTAGACCGCTCTGTTTTTCCAGTTGCTGTGCCTCCACGCTAACGACCAGTTCTTCCGGCCATTCTCCTTGCAGAATCTGTTCGATTTTACGCGCACTTTTTTCATCCCAGGCAAGCTGACTGACGCCACACCACTGGTGTTCAAATTCCAGCCCCTGTTGCGCCAGCGCCGTGTAACGACGGTGGGCAAAGTCAAACGCGAGGGAGAAAAAGCGGGATACCGCATCGTGCGTGTTATTCAGCAGAGGATACAGTGCGCCCTGGCGATTGCCGGATGCGCCCGTAGCAGGCTGTGCCTCCTCGCAGTAGAGCGTGACGTTCGCACCGCGCCGTTGCAGAGCAAGCGCGGTGAGCACGCTGGCAATACCGCCGCCGATAATCGCAATATCGTCCGTGGTGCTGGCTGCGGGACGCGCATACCACGGCGTTGGCGAGGTAACGGGGAGGATGTCTTGCAAAATACCGCTCAGCATCTCCCGTTTCTGCCCGAACCCTTTTATTTTGCTGACCTGAAACCCGGCCTGTTGCAGACCGCGACGCACAAAACCTGCGGCGGTAAAGGTGGCAAACGTGCCTTCTTTACGGCACAAACGCGCCATTGCCTGAAACAGATTATCTGTCCACATATCCGGGTTCTTGGACGGCGCAAAACCGTCCAGAAACCAGGCGTCAATCTGGTGATTCAGGGTGTCATCCAGTTCAGGCAGTAAGGCGTTGACGTCCCCGAACCACAAATCGAGCGTGATGCTGCCCTGCGCCAGAATCAGCCGATGACAGCCCGGTAGCGGTAGCGGCCACTGCTGACGTAGTTCATCGGCGAACGCGGCCAGTTCCGGCCACTGGGCATGTGCGGCCGCCAGGTCGTGACGGCGCAGGGGAAACTTCTCGAAGCTGATGAAATGCAAATGTCGCAATGCGGCCTGCGGCTGCTGTTGGCGAAACTCGGCAAAGGCTTGCCACAGCGTCAGAAAATTCAGGCCGGTGCCAAAGCCGGTTTCTGCTATCACGCAGGCTGCGCGTGGGTGCGTGGCGAACCGTTCAGGAAACTGATTGCCTTTTAAAAACACATAACGGGTTTCGGCTAACCCATCCTGATTCGAAAAATAGACGTCATCAAACTGTTGCGATACAGGTGTACCCTGAGCGTTCCAACTTAGCGACGCGTGCTGGATGGGAAGGTTCGTCACGGTAAAAGCTCATTATTCAAGTGATGGCGAGATTTTAACGGGCGGAATATCGTGGCGCAAATTTAGCAATAATTTCACGGTAGTTCGGCTGATCGGACTTGTTCAGCTTACAACTGTACGCTAAAGTGCGAAGCGAAATCCCAAACTCTACAAGTGCAATAAGAGGTATTAAATGAAACGTGCAGTGATTACTGGTCTGGGGATCGTATCAAGCATCGGTAATAACCAGCAGGAAGTTCTGGCATCATTGCGGGAAGGCCGCTCGGGTATTACGTTCTCTCAAGAGCTGAAAGATTCCGGTATGCGTAGTCACGTCTGGGGGAATGTCAAACTGGACACCACCGGCCTCATCGATCGCAAAGTTGTGCGTTTTATGAGTGATGCATCGATTTATGCCTACTTATCCATGGAGCAGGCGATTAAAGATTCCGGGCTGTCTGATGAGGTCTATCAGAATAACCCGCGCGTTGGCCTGATTGCCGGTTCCGGCGGTTCTGCGCGCTATCAGGTGTTTGGCGCTGACGCCATGCGTAGCCCGCGTGGTCTGAAAGCTGTTGGCCCTTATGTCGTAACCAAATCAATGGGTTCTGCGGTATCCGCCTGTCTGGCCACCCCATTCAAAATTCACGGCGTGAACTACTCCATCAGCTCCGCCTGTGCCACCTCCGCACACTGTATCGGTAACGCGGTTGAGCAAATCCAGATGGGCAAACAGGATATCGTGTTCGCGGGCGGCGCTGAAGAACTGTGCTGGGAACTGGCCTGTGAGTTTGATGCGATGGGCGCGCTGTCCACCAAATACAATGAAACACCAGAAAAAGCCTCCCGTACCTATGATGCCGATCGCGATGGCTTCGTGATTGCAGGCGGTGGCGGTATGGTGGTTGTCGAAGAGCTGGAACACGCTCTGGCGCGCGGTGCGCATATCTACGCAGAGGTTGTCGGTTATGGTGCGACGTCTGACGGTGCCGATATGGTGGCTCCATCGGGTGAAGGCGCGGTGCGCTGCATGAAGATGGCGATGAACGGTGTGGATACGCCAATTGACTACCTGAACTCTCACGGTACATCAACGCCGGTGGGCGATGTGAAGGAACTGGGTGCGATTCGTGAAGTGTTTGGTGACAACTCGCCAGCCATCTCCGCGACCAAAGCGATGACCGGTCACTCTCTGGGTGCGGCAGGCGTTCAGGAAGCGATTTATTCATTGTTGATGCTGGAGCACGGTTTTGTGGCACCGAGCATTAACGTGGAAAATCTGGATGAGCAAGCCGCTGGTCTGAATATTGTGACTCAGCCGACGGAACGTAAGCTGACTACGGTGATGTCTAATAGCTTTGGATTCGGCGGTACGAACGCGACGCTGGTCATGAGAAAGCTCGATAAATAATCGCGTTATCTCTCTGACCCATACAAACCCCGTAGGCGCAGGCCTCGGGGTTTTTTGTCTGTGGTGAGTCATAACCCAGTGAGGTTGGTGCTAGATCAGCACCCAAAGCAGAAATGCCGCCACGCAGGTGCTGACAATCACCAAAAACATCGGCTTATGGAACAAAGATTGCCAACTGAGTGGCAGTGAGGCAATCAGCGGGTTAAACAACGGGTGCAGCAGTTGTGATGTGGTCGTCCAGTCTGTTTCCTGCGCACGCTGGATGCGCTGGGTAAACAGCAACGTCAGCAAATCGCTCACTTGCATCGGCGTTAGCGGGGTTTGCAACCCGATATTGAAGCGATTCTGCGTGTAATCCATCAATAATTTCTGTTCCTGCATGGTCATCGGCTGTGGTAACAGCGCCTGCAACGGGGCGAGGTTCGGGGAAAGCAGCGTGTTTTGTGCCGGTAGCGGCTGTTGTGATGACAGATTCGCGTTAGCCTGATTAATGGTGTTGCCCGTCAACGGGGCTGATGCTGCGCCTGTTGTTCCGGCACTGGTCTGTGCTCCCTGTGGCGCGGATGAAGTGGCTCGCAGCAGCGTCTGTGCCTGCTGTAGCTCAACCTGCGCTTGCAGAAACTGCGTGAGCAGTGGCAGATGCTTGGCGGGGATCGCGTCGCCTGCGTTAAGATTCTGCATCATCATCAGATTGCTTAACACTCGCGCAGGCTGTTCTCCGCTCATGGTTGCTAAGCGAGTCACTAGCTGATTTAAGCCGCGTTGTTCCGCCGGAGAGAGTGGGCGTTCAGGCGAGTGGGCCGCTTGAGCCGCTTGTGGTGGTGTCGCTGATGCCGTTGACTGCGGAATATGCCCGTTTTGCAGCAGCGTAACTACCTGCTGTAACTGCGTTTTGTTCAGCGCGCTGAGCGTGGTGCTGCCGAACTGTTGCTGGATGAAATGGCTGACTGCCTGGCGATTGTTTCCCTGAGACAGCATATCCGTTAGACGTTGCAGCAATTGCTGACGTCCACCGCTATCTTGCGCCTGCGTTAGACGTGTCTGGAGGAGTTGCTCGGCAGGCTGGTAATGGCGGGACAGCAGCTCGTTATTTTCTGCCAGCCCCAATCCCTGTTTTACTGTCGTCCAGATCTCCGCTGTCTTTGATGTTGTCAGCGAGGCAATTTTAAGAACCAAATTCTCCAGCGTGGTGCGCTGCGCCAGCGTCAGTGGCCTGTCGCTGTTGGCCGAACCTGCTGCGTTAGACGCTGATGTTAACGACGTGGTTGTCGACGTAACCGCGCGTTCGCCGGGCAGTGGGGCTACTGGGCCGCTTACTGGTTGCATATCGGTTATCCTCACAGCCGTCATGATTGAGATGAATCATAGCAATCTCCGATTAGATTAGGTAGCCATCGCATCAGAATAACCCCTTGGGCTTCTTCGTCATTCGGTGGCAAAATGTCTCCCCGCTTTTTTGGGCTGGCTACCGATGTCGGAGAAAATAATGAAGATTCTGGTTGATGAGAATATGCCGTATGCTCGCGAGCTTTTCAGCCGTTTGGGTGAGGTTCAGGCCGTACCGGGTCGCCCTTTACCGCGCGATCTATTGGCAAGGGCGGATGCGCTGATGGTGCGATCGGTCACGAAGGTGAATGCGGATCTGCTGTCTGGCTCGACGGTAAAATTTGTCGGCAGCGCAACGGCAGGCACCGACCATGTTGATGATGCCTGGCTTAATGCCAACGGTATCGCGTTTTCTGCGGCTCCCGGTTGCAATGCCATCGCCGTGGTGGAGTACGTGTTTTCTTCTTTGCTGATGCTGGCCGAGCGTGATGGCTTTCAATTGCGTGATAAAACCGTAGGGATTGTCGGCGTGGGGAATGTTGGCCGGCGTCTGGATGCACGCCTTAAGGCCTGGGGTGTTAAAACGCTGTTGTGCGATCCACCGCGTGCCGATCGCGGTGATGCGGGGGATTTTCTGCCGCTAGAGACGCTGGTGCGTGATGCCGATATTCTGACACTGCATACGCCATTGTTCATGGACGGGCCGTACCGGACGCACCATTTGGTTGATGCCAATGTGCTGAGCGCGTTGGCTGACGGACGTATTCTGATCAATGCCTGTCGTGGCTCGGTGGTGGACAACGCGGCACTGCTTACAGCACTGCAACAGGGGAAAAAGCTCAGCGTCATTCTTGACGTATGGGAGCCAGAACCTGAGTTATCAATCGAACTGTTAGCGCGAGTGGATATCGGTACCGCGCACATTGCGGGCTATACGTTGGAAGGGAAAGCGCGCGGGACTACGCAGGTTTTTGAAGCCTGGAGCGAATTTGTCGGAACGCCGCAGCAGGTAGCGCTGGCGTCGCTGTTACCTGAACCTGAGTATGCCGAAGTAACATTGACTGCATCGCTGGATGAGGCGTTGCTAAAACGTCTGGTGCATCTGGTGTATGATGTGCGTCGGGATGATGCGCTGTTACGCCATGTTGCGCATCAGGACGGCGAATTTGATCGTCTGCGTAAACATTATCAGGAACGACGCGAATGGTCGTCACTCCATGTTATCTGTGCCGATGCCAGTAGCGCAGATTGCCTGAACGCGCTGGGATTCACGGCGTCAGTGCGGGGCGCACGTTAACGGCGTGCTCTTGAGGCTTCCGCTGGCGAGGCGTTGCACAAGCCTACTCTTTATTCATTAATGGACAGTTATTTATTCATGAACTGACAGACGGTATCGCTATCGTCTGTCAGTTTACTTCATGATTTGTGTTTCATTCAAAATTTGGGAGAGAACCAAATGTCTGACGGCTGGAATATTGCTCTGCTAGGCGCAACGGGCGCAGTAGGCACGGCGTTACTGGAATTATTGCAGGAACGTGAATTCCCGGTGGGGGAACTGTATCCGCTGGCCAGCGAACGTAGCGCGGGTGAAACGATACGGTTTAACGGCAAATCCTGTCTGGTCACCGATGTGGCTGATTTTGACTGGTCACAGGCGCAATTGGCGTTTTTTGTCGCCGGACAAGATGTCAGCGCCCGCTATGCGGAAGAGGCGGGGGAGGCGGGCTGTCTGGTCATCGACAGTAGCGGCCTGTTCGCACTGGAGCCGGATGTCCCGCTGGTGGTGCCAGGCGTGAATACGCATACGTTGGCGGATTATCGTAACCGCAATATCGTCGCGGTGGCGGATAGCCTGACCAGCCAACTGCTGACGGCAATTAAACCGCTAACTGATGCCGCCGGACTTTCGCGCCTGCATGTCGTCAATATGTTGTCAGTTTCCGCGCACGGTAAAGCAGCGATAGACGATTTGGCTGGGCAAAGCGCCCGTTTGCTGAACGGTATTCCGCCCGAAGAAGGCATGTTCCCGAAACAACTGGCGTTCAATTTGTTGCCTTTACTGCCGGATGAGGTGGGTAGCGTGCGCGAAGAACGTCGTTTGGTGGATCAGGTGCGTAAAGTCTTACAGGACGAAGGATTACCGATTTCCGTGACCTGCATCCAGTCGCCGGTGTTCTACGGTCACGCGCAGGTTGTTCATCTTGAAGCGCTGCGCCTGCTGTCTGCGGAAGAAGCCCGTGACGAACTGCTCAATGCCGGAAACATTCAGGTGAGCGACGAGCAGGATTACCCAACGCAGGTTGGTGATGCATCCGGCAATGGGCAACTGAGCGTTGGCTGCCTACGTAATGATTACGGTATTCCTGAACTGCTGCAATTCTGGTCGGTTGCGGATAACGCCCGTTTTGGCGGCGCGTTGATGGCAGTGGCAACGGCAGAATGTCTGGTGCAGGAGTATCTCGGGTAATGTCGGAAACCACTCAGGCGGCGGTAATTCAGGCTGTTGCCGTTGCGGAAAACGAACGCGCCTCGCTGAAAGTCGCGCTGGGCATTGAGTATGACGGTAGCCAGTATTATGGCTGGCAGCGTCAGTCTGATGTTGCCAGTGTTCAGGCCTGCCTTGAAAAGGCACTGAGCAAAGTCGCGGATGAACCGATAGAGGTGTTTTGCGCCGGACGAACCGATGCCGGGGTTCACGGAACGGGGCAAGTAGTGCATTTCACCACGCAGGCGATCCGAAAAGACGCTGCCTGGACGATGGGGGTGAATGCGAATTTACCGCCGGACATCGCGGTGCGCTGGGTGAAAACCGTGGATGAGGATTTTCATGCGCGTTTCAGCGCGACGGCGCGCCGCTACCGTTATGTCATTTATAATCATCGCTATCGCCCCGCCGTGCTTTCACACGGTATGACGCATTTTTATCACCCGTTGGATACGGAACGCATGGAGCGGGCCGGGCAGTGTCTGTTAGGGGAAAATGATTTCACCTCTTTTCGGGCTGTGCAGTGCCAGTCGCGCACGCCGTGGCGCTATGTAAATCATTTAAAGGTTACACGCCACGGTGACTATATCGTGGTAGATATTAAGGCCAATGCGTTCGTTCACCACATGGTACGTAACATTGTGGGCAGCCTGATGGAAGTCGGTTGTGGCAACCGACCCGAATCGTGGATTGCGGAATTACTGGCGGCCAAAGATCGTACGCTGGCGGCCGCGACGGCCAGAGCTGAAGGCCTGTATTTGGTTGCAGTGGATTACCCCGCCCGTTTTGCTTTGCCGCAGCCTACGATGGGGCCACTCTTTTTGGCCGATTAACGTTTTGGGAGAAGACGCTGTGATGGAGTTTATACAGTTTATTATTGATTTTATTCTGCACATTGACGTCCATCTGGCGGAACTGGTGGCGCAATATGGTGTCTGGGTTTATGCCATTTTGTTTCTGATCTTGTTCTGTGAGACGGGGCTGGTGGTGACGCCGTTTTTGCCGGGGGATTCGCTGTTGTTTGTCGCAGGTGCGCTGGCGGCGCTGCCGTCGAACGATCTGAATGTGCATACGATGGTGTTCCTGATGATTGTTGCCGCGGTTACGGGCGATGCCGTGAACTACACGATAGGACGCCTATTCGGTGAGAAACTGTTTAGCAACCCGAACTCAAAAATTTTCCGCCGTAGCTATCTGGATAAAACGCATGCGTTTTACGCACGTCACGGCGGCAAGACGATAATTCTGGCGCGCTTTGTCCCGATTGTGAGAACATTTGCGCCGTTTGTCGCCGGAATGGGGCACATGAGCTATCGGCATTTTGCCGCCTATAATGTTATTGGTGCGCTGCTGTGGGTGCTGTCGTTCACCTATGCGGGCTACCTGTTCGGCGATTTGCCTGTAGTGCAGGAAAATCTGAAATTGCTGATTGTCGCGATTATTTTCCTCTCTATTCTGCCTGGCATTATTGAGATTGCCCGCCATCGTAGAACGGCCATGCGCGGCAATGTGAAATAAGTGAAGTATTTTAACATCCGGTTTGACCAGTTTTTTATCCACAGTCCCGGAGCGTTATGGTTTAATGGGCAGCATTTATGGTCTGTTCTTGGGAACATCCTTGGTGCCGATGCCTTAGTACCGCGATTGTCGTGCGTCTCAGGCATTTTTTCATTGGCAATGTTGTCAAGGAATAACATGAACAGCGGACTGGCATTTGCCAGGTTCAAGCAGAAAGGTTATCAATGAGCTGGATTGAACGAATTCTTAACAAAAGCAATATCACGCCGACCCGTAAAGCGAACATCCCTGAGGGGGTCTGGACAAAATGTGATAGCTGCGGTCAGGTTCTTTATCGTGCTGAATTAGAGCGCAATCTGGAGGTCTGCCCGAAGTGCGATCACCATATGCGTCTTTCCGCGCGCGCCCGCCTACAGGCTTTTCTGGATAAAGAAAACACTGTCGAACTGGGAAGCGAACTGGAACCGAAGGATGTCCTGAAATTCCGGGATTCCAAAAAATATAAAGATCGTCTGGTTTCTGCGCAGAAACAGTCCGATGAGAAAGACGCGCTGATCGTCATGAAAGGCACGTTGTACGGCATGCCGGTTGTGGCCGCATCGTTTGAGTTCGCTTTTATGGGCGGCTCAATGGCGTCTGTCGTGGGGGCGCGTTTTGTGCGTGCCGTTGAGCAGGCATTGGAAGACGGTTGCCCGCTGGTGTGCTTCTCCGCCAGTGGCGGTGCGCGTATGCAGGAAGCGCTGATGTCGCTGATGCAAATGGCGAAAACCAGTGCGGCATTGGCAAAAATGCGCGAGCGTGGTTTGCCTTACATCTCTGTGCTGACTGACCCCACTATGGGCGGCGTTTCCGCGAGTCTGGCGATGCTGGGTGACTTGAATATTGCCGAGCCGAAAGCGCTGATCGGTTTTGCCGGCCCACGCGTTATCGAACAAACCGTGCGTGAAAAACTGCCGCCGGGCTTCCAGCGCAGTGAATTCCTGATTGAGAAAGGGGCGATCGATATGATCGTTCGTCGCCCGGAAATGCGCTACAAGCTGGCCACTATCCTTGCCAAACTGACTAACCATCCAGAACCGGGCGACGATGATGTGGAAATCCGCAGCGATGCGCCGTCTGAAGCCTCACAGGATGACGCATAATTGACATGATGGGCTGGGCGTGTGCTACTCGACTACGTCGTTTCCGACCGGGTAAACACACGCACGCTCAGCCCGCAATGAACCGTAAGCCAGTGAACGGGACTCATGGATACTCTTCAAATACCTCAAGCCACGTCACCTTTGGTTACGTGGCTTCATTATCTTGAGCACCTGCACGCTCAGGCCATTGATTTAGGTCTGGAACGCGTTAAGCAGGTTGCTGAACATCTCCAACTGCTACAGCCTGCTGCAACGGTTTTCACCGTCGCGGGCACCAATGGCAAAGGAACCACCTGCTGTACGCTGGAATCCATTCTGCTGGCCGCTGGGCTGCGGGTTGGCGTGTACAGCTCGCCTCATCTTGTTCGCTATACCGAACGGGTGCGTATTCAGGGTAAGGAACTGTCTGAGGCGCAGCACACGCAGGCGTTTGCGGATATTGAAGCAGGCAGGGGAGCGATATCGCTCACCTACTTTGAATTCGGTACATTGTCGGCTCTGCAACTCTTCAAGCAGGCGAATCTGGATGTGGTCATTCTGGAAGTCGGATTAGGTGGGCGTCTGGATGCCACGAATATTGTGGATGCGAATGTGTCCGTGGTAACCAGTATTGCTATCGACCATACCGACTGGCTCGGGAACGATCGGGAAAGCATTGGTCGCGAGAAAGCCGGAATATTTCGCCAGGGTAAACCTGCCGTCGTCGGTGAGCCAGAGATGCCGGGAACGATTGCCGATGTTGCCGCGGAGAAAGGAGCGCATTTGCGCCGCCGTGGGCGCGACTGGGAATACTCGGTGCAGCGTGAGACGTGGAGTTGGCAGGATAAGCAACGCGAGTTATCGCGTCTGCCATTACCCAATGTCCCGTTGGCTAATGCCGCGACGGCATTGGCGGCACTGCACTATTCTTCACTCAATGTGAGCGAAGAGGCGATTCGACAGGGCTTACAGCACGCCGCGTTACCCGGTCGTTTTCAGACCGTGCAGGCATCGCCGCGATTGATTCTTGATGTAGCACACAACCCTCATGCGGCGGCCTATCTGGCAAATCGCTTATCCGAACTGCCAAAAACCGGAAAAGTGCGGGCTGTCATCGGTATGCTGTCAGATAAAGATATCGCCGGGACGCTGGCGCACTTAATGCCGTTGGTGGATGAGTGGTATTGCGCGCCGCTGGAAGGGCCGCGTGGCGCAACGGCGCAGCAGATTGCTGAGCACCTGACGCGCAGCCAATCGTTCCCCGATGTCGTGGCGGCCTGGCGGCAGGCGATGTCCGAGGCGGCGGATCAGGATATCGTCATTGTGTGTGGATCTTTTCATACGGTAGCGCATGTCATGGAAGCGCGGGATGAGGAGAAGGCGAATGGCGAGTAAATTTCAAAATCGTCTGGTCGGTACGGTTATTCTGGTCGCGCTGGGTGTGATCGTCTTACCCGGCCTGCTGGACGGTAAAAAGAAGCACTACGAAGACGAATTTGCGTCGATCCCGCTGATCCCAAAACCGGGAGACAGCAATGAGATGGAATCGCTACCTGCGCTAAATCCGTCACAGCCAAACCAGCCACCGGAAGGCGCGGAGGCGGCGATGCAGGATAGCGCAGAAGTTGAGGTGCCTGAAAAGACATCCTCTGCAACGACTGTGCCCGAATCCCCTACGCAGACACCACCCTCTTCCCACCCTGCCACGACTGCGCCAGCCATGACGGCACCGCCAGTGGTCGTTGAGCGGCCGCCGATTCAGACGACAACGCCAGCGACGCAGAAGCCTCAGACAAAACCTGAGGTGAAGCCAGAAGTGAAACCGAAGCCAGAGCCTAAACCGGAAACCAAGCCGGAAGTGAAACCTGAGACACCGTCGACGCCGCAAGCGCCTGTCGGACAAGCCTACATTGTGCAGCTCGGTGCGCTGAAAAACGCGGATAAGGTGAATGAGATTGTCGCCAAATTGCGTCTCTCTGGCTATCGCGCGTATACCGTGCCGTCAACGCCAGTTTCAGGGCAAATCACCCGTATTTACGTGGGGCCGGATGCATCGAAGCAAAAGCTGGAGTCTTCACTGGGTGAACTGAAACAGCTTAGCGGATTAAGTGGACAGGTGCGTGCGTATTCCGTTCGTTAAGGTTGCAGGGTATGAGAATAATGTGGCGGGCTGTCTGCTGTCAGTCACGTAAATAAACAGAAGTCGGTTGCGGGGATGATGCTCACCAGTGTGATGTTTCTCCCCGTATTCGCGTTGAGATGTTGATAGTTAATAGAATCAGGCATGAGCGATTGTCAGTTTTTTCGCCTGATTATCTATTGATGAAATCGACGGAAATACGCTACGCAAACGTTTTCTTTTTCTGTTAGAATGCGCCGCGAACAGGATGACGTAGCGGCTAATCGGTAGCATCGTTCATTATTAGGATCGTTCATGGTTTGGGTTGATTACGTCATTATTGGCATCATTGGATTTTCGGCTTTGGTTAGCCTGATCCGGGGGTTTGTTCGTGAAGCGTTGTCGTTAGTAACCTGGGGATGTGCTTTTTTTGTTGCCAGCCATTACTACGCTTACCTTGCGGTCTACTTCACCCGTTTTGATGATGAGCTGGTACGTAACGGCATTGCGATTGCCATTCTGTTCATTGCAACATTGATTGTGGGCGCTATCGTTAACTATGTGATTAGTTCGCTGGTTGAACGTACCGGGCTATCTGGCACCGATCGCGTACTGGGCATCTGTTTTGGTGCGCTACGCGGGGTGCTGATCGTTTCCGCACTGCTATTCTTTCTGGATACGTTCACCGGTTTTTCACAAAGTGATGACTGGAAGCAGTCCCAGTTAATCCCGCAGTTCAGTTATATTATCAGGTGGTTTTTTGACTACCTGCAAAGCACGTCAAGTTTCTTGCCGCAGCATTTATCGCTGCGGTAGCGCTGATGAGGAAAAGACACCATGTGCGGTATTGTCGGTATCGCCGGTTTTACACCGGTCAACCAGTCGATTTATGACGCGTTAACGGTGTTGCAACACCGTGGGCAGGATGCAGCGGGTATTGTAACCATCGATGCCTTTAATTGTTTTCGCCTGCGTAAGGCCAATGGCCTGGTGAAAGATGTGTTTGAAGCGCGGCACATGCAACGCTTACAGGGCAACATGGGGCTTGGTCATGTGCGCTATCCAACCGCAGGCAGTTCCAGCGCCTCGGAAGCACAACCTTTCTATGTCAACTCTCCGTTCGGTATCACGTTGGCTCACAACGGTAACCTGACTAACGCCCACGAACTGCGTAAAAAGCTGTTTGAGCAGGAACGTCGTCACGTTAACACCACGTCTGATTCTGAAATTCTGCTGAATATCTTTGCCAGAGAGCTGGATCGTTTCCAACATTATCCGCTGGAAGCCGATAATATTTTTGCGGCCGTTGCTGCGACGCACCAGCAAATTCGCGGTGCCTATGCCTGTGTTGGCATGATTATCGGGCATGGCATGGTGGCGTTCCGCGATCCTAACGGCATTCGTCCTCTGGTTATCGGTAAGCGCGATCTGGAAGATGGCCGCAGCGAATATATGGTGGCGTCAGAAAGCGTCGCACTGGATACGCTGGGCTTCGAATTTTTACGCGATGTGGCGCCGGGAGAAGCGATCTACATTACGGAAAAAGGGCAGTTGTTTACCCGTCAGTGTGCAGAGAATCCAAAGAGCAATCCCTGTCTGTTCGAGTATGTCTACTTCGCTCGCCCTGACTCTTTCATCGATAAAATTTCGGTCTACAGCGCGCGTGTTCGCATGGGCCAGAAGCTGGGTGAAAAGATTGCGCGCCAGTGGGAAGATCTCGATATTGATGTTGTGATCCCTATTCCTGAAACCTCTTGTGATATCGCGCTGGAAATCGCGCGCATTATCAACAAGCCGTATCGTCAGGGGTTTGTGAAAAACCGCTATGTTGGCCGTACCTTTATTATGCCAGGGCAGCAGGCGCGTAAGAAATCGGTGCGTCGTAAGCTGAACGCCAACCGTGCCGAATTCCGTGACAAAAATGTACTGCTGGTGGATGACTCCATCGTGCGTGGTACAACGTCCGAGCAGATTGTGGAGATGGCGCGTGAAGCAGGAGCTAAACGTGTTTATCTGGCCTCTGCGGCACCGGAAATTCGCTTCCCTAACGTGTATGGCATCGACATGCCAAGCGTTAATGAGCTGATTGCCCACGGTCGTGAAGTGGATGAGATCTGTAAGATGATTGGTGCTGATGCGCTTATTTTCCAGGATCTCGACGATCTGATTGAAGCGGCGCGTGAAGATAACCCAGATATTACTCAGTTTGAATGCTCGGTGTTCAACGGGGTTTACGTAACGAAGGATGTCGATCAGGGCTATCTGGATTATCTGGAAATACTGCGTAACGATGATGCCAAAGCGTTGCGTAGCCAGAATGAAGTCGAAGATCTGGAATTGCACAACGAAGGCTAACGGCTCGCTGTACGTAAGGCTGTATTGAAGGGGAAGACGCGAAAGTGTCTTCCCCTTTGTCGTTCGGTGCTTATCCTTGCTTATCCCTATGTAATCCGGCACAGTCGGCATAGATGATTTTTCCGCGGCGATCAGGAACAGTAAACATGAAGCGACTCATTATAGGGATTTCCGGTGCCAGCGGGGTGATTTACGGCATCCGTCTACTACAGATATTACAGACGGTGGAAGGTATTGAAACACATCTGATCATGAGTCAGTCAGCCCGGCAGACGCTGGCGTTAGAAACGGATTTTAGTCTGCGTGACGTACAGGCGCTGGCCGATGTGGTGCATGACACGCGTGATATTGCGGCGAGTGTTTCCTCAGGATCGTTTAAAACAGCGGGGATGGTGATTTTACCCTGTTCGATAAAAACCCTTTCCGGCATTGTGCATAGCTACAGCGACAACCTGTTGACTCGTGCAGCAGATGTGGTGCTGAAGGAGCGCCGTCGTTTGGTGCTGGGCGTGCGTGAAACGCCGTTGCATTTAGGGCATTTACGGCTGATGACCGCTGCCGTTGAGCTGGGGGCGATCATTATGCCACCGGTGCCTGCGTTTTATCATCGCCCAGAAAGTGTGCAGGATATTGTCGATCAGACGGTGAACCGCATTTTGGACCAGTTTGATATCGAGTTGCCGAAAGATCTTTTTACCCGCTGGCAAGGTGCGTCGTAGCAGGATAGACGCCAACATGCGCTATTTTCTTCTCTTGGGGCGGTAAACCTTCACTGCCCTTTTTTTGTGCCTTTTTATCACATTGCACCAATTTTGCGCACAAAAGCACTTAAATGGTGCATTTGGTTTTTAGTGTTCATGGCATTGTTATCTGTTCTGATTGTTATCTGCCAAAAAATTATTGGAAAAATATTTCATAATCAAATGGTTATTCATTAATTTTCATCGGCCCTGTCTAGGGTGGAGTGACGACGCCCTTACGTTCATTGTGGCATGAAAACTGCTATGGAAATGGTAATAGTCGGCGTGAGAAACGAATAGCACTCATATCGTTCATTTTTAAGTAATAAATCGATATCTGTTCCGACATTGACGACACACGACATCCATCACTCATGATAAGGGTAGCAATATGAAAAAACTGATCAAAGTTTTGCCGTTGGCACTCATTCTGGCTGCGGGCAGCGCGCTGGCGGAGATCCCTAAGAATATTAAAATCGGCACCGATCCTACCTATGCTCCCTTTGAATCCAAAAACGCCAGTGGTGAACTGGTGGGGTTTGATATCGATCTGGCGAAAGAGTTGTGCAAGCGTATTCAGGCTAACTGTACGTTTGTGGAAAGTGACTTTGATGCGTTAATCCCTTCCCTTAAGGCGAAAAAAATTGATGCCATCATCTCTTCTCTGTCCATCACTGAAAAACGTCAGCAGGAAATTGCTTTCACCGAGAAGCTGTATGCGGCTAACGCGCGTTTGATTGCGAAGAAGGGGGCGAGCATTGAGCCAACGCTGGCTTCTCTGGGGGGCAAGCGCGTCGGCGTATTGCAGGCATCAACACAGGAGGCTTTTGCTAACGCGAACTGGCAGCCAAAAGGTGTTGAAGTTGTGGCTTATCAAAATCAGGATCTGATCTACGCCGATCTGACCGCTGGTCGTATCGATGCCGCATTTCAGGATGAAGTGGCAGGAAGTGAAGGTTTCCTGAAACTCGACATGGGTAAAGACTACGCGTTTGCTGGCCCGGCGGTAAAAGATGACAAATTCTTCGGGGTTGGCACCGGTATGGGGCTGCGTAAAGCAGATACTGAGCTGAAGGCGGCGCTGGATAAAGCCTTTGCAGATATGCGCAAAGACGGCACTTACGATACCTTCGCGAAAAAATACTTCGATTTTGACGTCTACGGCGGCTAATTTCGTTATTACTGTTCATATTGTGTCGCGGTATCACCGGGCAATACGACACGGGAACGTTCCTCCCGTGTCGTTCTCCTGACTGATAACGCTATGTGCTTTAACCGCTATTTCAACGGATATCATTGATGCTCTATGGCTATTCCCAGTTGATACTGGATGGTGCCATCATGACGCTGGAGCTGGCGGTGAGTTCGCTACTGCTGGCGCTGATTATCGGCCTGATTGGCGCGTCGGCTAAGTTATCTTCCCATCGTCTGCTGGCAGGGTGCTTTTCCTGCTACACCACATTGATCCGCGGCATCCCCGATTTGGTACTGATGCTGTTGATTTTCTATGGGCTGCAAATTGCCTTAAACGGCATGACGGAATCGATAGGATTGGAACAAATTGACATCGATCCGCTGACAGCCGGGATTATTACGCTGGGCTTTATTTACGGCGCGTATTTCACGGAAACGTTTCGTGGTGCCTATCTCGCTGTACCGCGCGGGCAAATCGAAGCCGCCGTCGCGTTCGGTTTCTCTCCCATGAAGGTGTTCCGCCGCATTCTGTTTCCGTCCATGATGCGCTTCGCCCTGCCGGGCATTGGCAATAACTGGCAGGTGATCCTGAAAGCGACAGCGCTGGTGTCATTGCTTGGCCTGAATGATGTGATTAAGGCGACGCAACTGGCAGGCAAGGGCGCACACGAACCATTTTATTTTGCGTTGGTTGCCGGGGCGATGTACCTGATTTTTACCACGGTTTCTAACGGTGTGCTGTGGTGGCTGGAAAAGCACTATTCGCAGGGAGTCAAGAAAATCAATTATGAGTGAGATCCTGCAACAATACTGGCAGCCGCTACTGTGGAGCGATGGCTACCGCCTGACCGGATTGGCGATGACGCTCTGGCTGTTGATTTCTTCGGTAGTCATTGGCGGGATAATGGCGCTGCCGTTGGCGATTGCCCGCGTATCGCCACGACGCCGATTCAGCCTTCCCGTTTGGCTATTTACCTATGTGTTTCGCGGTACTCCGCTTTATGTACAGCTCCTGGTGTTTTACTCTGGCGTATATAGTCTGGAAATTGTTCGTGGCACCGATCTGCTGAATGCCTTTTTTCGCAGTGGGTTGAATTGCGCTATTTTGGCGCTGGCACTCAATACCTGCGCGTACACCACAGAAATTTTCGCGGGAGCAATCCGATCGATACCACACGGGGAAATTGAAGCTGCCAGAGCATACGGTTTCTCCCGTTTTAAGCAATATCGCTGCATTATTTTGCCGGGGGCGCTACGTATTGCGTTGCCAGCCTACAGCAACGAAGTCATTCTGATGCTGCATTCGACGGCGTTGGCCTTTACCGTGACCGTACCGGATATTCTGAAGATTGCCCGTGACATCAACGCCGCAACCTACCAGCCGTTTTATGCGTTCGGTATTGCCGCGGTTATCTATTTGGCGATCTCATTTGTGCTAATCGGGCTGTTCAGAAAGGCGGAACGGCACTGGTTACGTCATCTTGATACCCGTTCATCTCATTAAACGCAGGAAAAAAAGCATGTCGAATAATAAATTGATGGTGACGGAACTGCGTAAACGTTATGGCCAGCATGAGGTGTTGAAAGGGATCTCATTGCAGGCAAAAGCAGGTGACGTGATTTCCATTATTGGGTCGTCCGGCTCAGGAAAAAGTACCTTACTGCGCTGCATTAATTTTCTGGAAAAACCTTGCGAAGGGGCGATTTACGTCAGCGATCAGGAAATTCGCATGGTGCGCGACACGGACGGACAGTTGAAGGTGTTCGATAAAAAGCAGCTTCAGATGCTGAGAACCCGTCTGACCATGGTGTTTCAGCATTTCAACCTGTGGAGCTTCATGACGGCGTTGGAGAACGTGATGGAAGCGCCGATTCAGGTGTTAGGACTCAGTAAAGCGGAAGCGCGTGAGCGGGCGGTGTTCTATCTGAATAAGGTGGGGATTATTGATTCTGCCCAGCAGAAATACCCGTCAGATCTCTCTGGTGGTCAGCAGCAGCGCGTGTCTATTGCGCGGGCGCTGGCAATGGAGCCTGAAGTGTTGCTATTCGATGAACCGACATCGGCACTCGATCCTGAATTGGTCGGTGAGGTACTGCGCATCATGCAGCAGCTCGCGGAGGAAGGAAAAACGATGGTGGTGGTGACACATGAAATGGAGTTTGCCCGCCATGTCTCCAGCCACGTCATTTTCTTGCATCAGGGCGTGATTGAAGAGGAAGGCCCGCCAGACCAGCTTTTCGGTCGCCCGAAAAGTGCGCGTTTGCAGCAGTTTTTGTCGGGTGCCTTGAAGTAGGTTTTGCGGGCTGATGGTTATCAGCCCCAAACGCTTCACTCTCAGCAATGAGTCAACCCGGTTTTTTGATGACGTCTTTCAGAGCCTCTTCCAGTTCAAAGAAGCGGAAACCAAACCCTGCTGCTTCCAGCCGCTGTGGGATGGCGCGCTGCCCGCCCAGTACCAGCGTTGAGGCTTCTCCCATCAGTAATTTGATCGCGAAAGCCGGTGCTCGCAGAAAACCGGGACGATCCAATACGTGTGCCAGCGTGGCGGAAAATTGTTCGTTATGAACCGGATAGGGCGCAACCATATTGAAGGCACCTCTCAATATCGGCTGATCCAGCAGATAGAGAATGCCGTTAACCATGTCATCAATATGAATCCATGGCATGTATTGCTTGCCAGACCCCATCGGCCCGCCAAGCCCAAGGCGGAAGATCGGCAGCATTTTGGCCAGTGCTCCCCCTTGCGCTGACAGCACAATGCCCGTACGTAGCAGGCACACTCGGGTTCGGTCGCTTTCGGCGGATTGCGCCAGGGCTTCCCAGCGGGCGCACAGATGGTGTGTGAATTCATCGACTGGGGATTCATCTTCCGTGACCAGCGCGTCCCCCTGGTCGCCATAATACCCGACAGCCGATCCAGAGATAAAAACGGCGGGTGGTTCACTGCTGGCCTTTATCAACGCGGTCAGTTGCCCGGTGATGCTCCAGCGGCTTTGTGCCAGACGCTGTTTTTGCTGCTGCGTCCACCGTTTGTCGGCGATAGGTTCACCCGCCAGATTGATGATGCCATCAAAGTCGTTCAGCGAGGTGACATTACTCAGCGTTGACCAATACTCTACCTGCTTGCCAAGCACGCGCCGGGCACGCTCAGGGTCGCGTGTCAGTACCGTGATGTGATGAGAAAGCAGTTGCAATCGCTGGATAAGATGGCGACCAATGAGACCCGTTCCACCGGTTATGAGTAGTTGCATCGTGCGCTCCCATATTGTTATGTCTTGTGATAACGCAGGGTCATGGAAACCGAATCGGCGTATCGCAGGGCAAATGGTTTATCTATTTCTACTTCAGCATAGGTGATCCATTCGTGATCGCGGGCGATATTGAGCACATCCTGTGTTAATTTTTCCAGCAAAGCGAAGCGGTTATCTTCTACATGGCGAATAATGTTTTTGGTGATGGTGCGATAATTCAGCGCATCGGCGATATGCTCGCTATTGCGTGCCTGCTCTGCTGGGTAGTGAATGACAACATTAATGATCACATCCTGCTTATTCGTGATTTCTTCATCTTTGATACCGATGAAGGTACGCAGGCGCAGATTCTTTATACGAATAATGGCATCAGCATGGTGATGTGGCATTGCGCGGCCCTCGGTTGCTTCTGTGACTGCGAATAAACCGCAGTATCTAAGGTATTGTTAACAATAATAGGCTGATTACCATAACAGAAGATACCCAAAGGCCGAACGAGATGAGATCAGAATTTTACTGCTCGGCGAGTTGATAAGCTCGCTGTGTTGCCGGACGTTCGCTGATGCGCGTATACCATGCTTTCACCGCGGAATAATCATCAAGACTGATGCGCTGGCGAGCATAAGAAACAACCCATGGATAGGTCGCGATATCGGCGATGCTGTAATGTTCTCCGGCTAACCATGGGCTGCTTTGCAGATGTTTATCCAGCACGCCGTACAAGCGCTGTGTTTCCTGTTGATAGCGTTCAATGGCATAAGGCACGGGCTTGGGAGCGTAGTGGTTAAAATGGTGGTTTTGCCCCAACATTGGCCCAAAACCCGCGACCTGCCAGAACAACCACTGTAGCGTAGCTGTGCGTTCACGTAATGAATCACTCAACAGCACGCCATGTTTTTCCGCCAGATACAGCAGGATGGCACCGGATTCAAACAGGCTGATAGGGGCGTCACCTTCCGCTGGCTGTGTATCGACAATGGCAGGGATCTTATTGTTAGGCGAGATAGCCAGAAACGCTGGCTTGAATTGTTCGCCTTTGCTGATATTCACGCGGTGGAGTTGGTAAGGGAGATTCGCTTCTTCCAGAAACAGGGTGATTTTGTGTCCGTTAGGAGTTGGTGCGTAATACAGATCAATCATGAATCAAGTCTCCGTTTTAATTCCGAAAAATATCATGGAACTGTATGGCAGTTGATCGCCTGAGAAAGCGATGTGCTGTCAGAATAGCGTATTGAAGAACGGGTTCTTACCCTATCACTTTTGCGAATAAAAAATAAGCGATAGCGCGCATTGTTGCACGATCTTTACCGGAAGCGAGCCGCCAACTTTGGTAGACTATTTCCGATGACGGATAGAAATAGTGTGGATGAAATGTTGTGGGGATAAGCGATGAAGTTGATGTTTGCGTCTGACATACATGGTTCTCTCAGCAGCACGGATCGCGTACTGGACATTTTCGAGCAGAGCCATGCCGACTGGCTTATTTTGCTGGGTGATTTTCTCAATCATGGCCCACGTAATCCATTGCCGGATAAGTATCAGCCGGGTGACGTGGCTACCCGGTTAAACGCGTATGCATCACGTATCATTGCTGTGCGGGGAAATTGTGACAGCGAGGTTGATCAGATGCTGTTGAGTTTTCCGATAACGGCACCGTGGCAACATGTGCTCTTGCCGCACCAGCGTCTTTTCCTGACGCACGGTCATCTTTATCATCCAGAGAATTTACCACCGTTACACGCGGGAGATGTACTGGTTTATGGACACACCCATATCCCGATTGCTGAGCAGCGCGGTGAGTATTATTTTTTTAACCCCGGTTCAGTGAGCTTGCCGAAAGGGGGATACCCCGCGAGCTACGGTTTACTTGCAGAAGACGCGTTGCAGGTTGTGCCATTACATGGCGGTGAGCCTATTGCGCAGGTCGCGATTAGGCACTAATTTAGCGTATACCCTGTTTTTAACCTTGAATAATGGCAAGGCAGCAGGGAATATTCACAGCAAATATCGATAATTTTAAAACAGATGCACGTAGCAACGTGCCAATACTAAAGGGTTTCAGAGGATGGCGGAACAAAGTCAGGCAGCAGGCACAGAGTGGGTTGATATCGTCAATGAAAACAACGAGGTAATTGCTCAGTCAAGTCGTCAGCAGATGCGTGCTCAGAGTCTTCGTCATCGTGCCACTTACATTGTCGTGCATGATGGCATGGGCAAAATTCTGGTACAACGCCGGACCAAGATCAAAGATTTCTATCCAGGCTGGCTGGATGCGACCGCTGGTGGCGTGGTGCAAAGTGGCGAACAGATGCTGGAATCTGCACGTCGTGAAGCTGAAGAAGAGCTTGGTATTGCTGGCGTGCCGTTCGCAGAGCACGGCTTGTTCTACTATGAAGGCGAGAATTGCCGGGTGTGGGGCGCGTTGTTTAGCTGTGTCACCCACGGGCCGTTTGCGCTACAGGAAGAAGAAGTCGATGAAGTTAGCTGGCTGACGCCGCAGGAGATCACTGCACGCTGCGATGAATTTACGCCGGATTCGCTGAAAGCCCTGTCGCTGTGGCTGACGCGCTATAGCGATCGGGAATATGGTAAGCCGATTTCACGTAAGTTGGATGAAGCCGTAGAATCCTGTACGACATCTATTGTTGATAGTGAGAACGGTAATGATGAAAACGGCAGCAACGCCGCACCATCGGAGACGGATCCACAGAAATAATCCTATATCAGCTAAATCCCTGCCACGCCGCTGCTTTCCACGTAGCGGCGTCTCTATTTCTAAATGATGACCTGCTATTTATCATTCGGGAACATGAATACTCTTTTTGATGTCCTTCAGATAAATCACGATGGTGAACGTCATGATCACCAGCAAAGCCCACGAACTCCATTTCCCTACGTGAACCATCGACCAGGCACCAAGCTGCTCGGGATAGCGCCAGATACTGAAAAACGTACTGATATTTTCAGCCAGCCAGATAAAAAAGCCGATCAAAATAAAAGCTAATGACAGCGGCATTCGTCGTTCCCGATCATAAGGTGTGAAAATGACGGTGGTACGTGCATAGAGTCCAACGGCCAGTGCGGCAATGTACCAGCGATAGTCGCCGATGTAGTGGTGGGTGAAGAAATTGGTGTAAATGAGTAGCGCGACTAACGTTGCCAACCAATAGGGTGGGTGGTGGCGAATTTTAATATCGAACAGCCGCCAGCATTGGATGATATAGCTACCGACAGACGCGTACATGAATCCGGCGAACAGCGGTACACCCAATACCTTGGTGTAGGCGAAATCAGGGTAAGACCAGGAACGAATACCGGATGAAGTTTTAAATACCTCCAGTGCAAACCCAACGAGGTGAAACAGCGTGACCGCTTTTAACTCGTCCCAGGTTTCCAGTTTACTGGCGAGCATCCATCCCTGAATCAGAACGGCGAATATCAGCAGCAAATCATAGCGTGGGATAGAGAACCACCCCGTTTTGGGTACGCCAAAAACGGCAAGAAAGAACAGACCAACGAAGATGCAGGCACGGGCTTCTTTGATGCCAAAATAAAGAAACTCAATAAAAAAACGGGTGAGTCCTGTTGGTGATGAAGGTGTGATCCCTTTTTTCAACTGTTGCTGAAAGTGTTGATCCAATCGTCGTATTACAGTCATCCATAGACCCTGTTTATGGTTATGTTGGCGCTTGCCGGTATGATTTTTCGTACGGATGGCAATAAAAATGCCAGCACTTAGGCTGGCATAGAAGATAACAGAATTAATCTGAATATATTCAAGCTGATTGTGCGTTGGCTTCCTTTAAATACTCGGCCCGTCGTGGGCCTCGCCCTAAAGGGCCGCTGCAAGCAGCGTTCAAATCTGCTCCCAGCAGATTTGTCACCCCAGTCACTTACTTGAGTAAGCTCCTGGGGATTCGTGCAGTTGCCGCCTGCAAGCAACTCGAATTATTTAGGATACAGATTAGAGCTGTGTCGCCTGAATGGCGGTCAGGGCGACGGTGTAAACGATGTCGTCTACCAGTGCGCCACGAGACAGGTCGTTAACCGGTTTGCGCATGCCTTGCAGCATTGGCCCGATGGAGATCAGGTCGGCAGAGCGCTGTACCGCTTTGTATGTGGTGTTGCCGGTGTTCAGGTCAGGGAAGATGAACACGGTGGCTTTACCCGCAACCGGTGAGTTCGGTGCTTTGGACTGTGCAACGTCTGCCATGATGGCGGCGTCGTACTGCAACGGACCATCGATGACCAGATCAGGACGTTTTTCCTGCGCCAGACGGGTGGCTTCACGCACTTTCTCAACATCGCTACCCGCGCCGGAGTTACCGGTGGAGTAAGAGATCATTGCAACGCGTGGGTCGATACCGAATGCGGTAGCGGAATCAGCAGATTGGATCGCGATTTCAGCCAGTTGCTCTGCGGTCGGATCGGGGTTGATGGCGCAGTCGCCATAAACCAGCACCTGCTCAGGCAGCAACATGAAGAACACAGAAGAGACCAGTGAACTGCCCGGTGCCGTTTTGATCAACTGTAGTGGAGGACGAATGGTGTTCGCGGTGGTATGAACGGCACCAGAAACCAGACCATCAACTTCGCCCTGTTCCAGCATCAGCGTACCCAGAACCACGTTATCTTCGAGCTGTTCGCGCGCAACCACTTCGGTCATGCCCTTGCTCTTACGGAGTTCAACCAGACGTGCGACATAGCGTTCACGAACGACAATCGGATCGACAATTTCGATGCCTTTGCCCAGTTCCACGCCTTGAGCAGCGGCAACACGTTGAATCTCTTCTGGATTACCGATTAACACACAATGTGCGATACCGCGTTCAGCACAGATAGAGGCGGCTTTAACGGTACGTGGTTCATCACCTTCTGGCAGAACGATACGTTTGCCTGCTTTGCGTGCCAGTTCGGTAAGCTGGTAGCGGAACGCGGGTGGAGACAGACGACGTGAACGCTCAGATTCTGCGCTCAGGGAATCGATCCACTGGGTATCAATGTGGCGTGCGACGTATTCCTGTACTTTCTCAACGCGCTGACGGTCATCAGCCGGTACTTCAAGGTTGAAGCTTTGCAGGCTGAGTGAGGTTTGCCAGGTGTTGGTGTCGACCATAAATACAGGCAGGCCAGTCTGGAAGGCGCGCTCGCACAGCTTGGCAATGCTCGGATCCATTTCGTAACCGCCAGTCAGCAGCAGGGCACCTATTTCCACGCCGTTCATGGCAGCCAGACACGCGGCAACCAGAACATCAGGACGATCGGCGGAGGTCACCAGCAATGAACCCGGACGGAAATGCTCCAGCATATGAGGAATGCTGCGTGCGCAGAAGGTCACAGACTTCACGCGGCGCGTCTGAATGTCACCTTCGTTGATGATACGGGCATTCAGATGCTTCGCCATATCGATGGCACGCGTCGCGATCAGGTCAAAGCTCCATGGAATACAGCCCAGCACTGGCAGCGGGCTGTTAGCGAACAGTTGCTTCGGATCGATGTTAGCAACGCTGGCTTTTGTGGAGTCATCAAAGATTTCAGACAGGTCAGGGCGAGTACGACCCTGTTCGTCTACTGGCGCATTCAGTTTGTTGATGATCACGCCAGTGATGTTTTTGTTTTTGCTGCCGCCGAAGCTGGAACGCGCTAGTTCGATACGATCTTTCAACTGTGCCGGAGAATCGTTACCCAGCGCCAGTACGAAGACGATTTCTGCGTTCAGCGTTTTGGCGATTTCATAGTTCAGCGCGTTAGCAAACTGGTGCTTACGAGTAGGAACCAGGCCTTCAACCAGAACGACTTCAGCGTCTTTGGTATTTTCGTGGTAGCGCGCGATGATTTCTTCCATCAACACGTCTTGCTGGTTGGAACTCAGCAGGGCTTCTACGCGGCTCATCGCCAGTGGTTCGGCGGCGCTGATAGCGGAATTCGCACGAATAATGGTGGTCGTCTGATCTGGCGTATTGTCGCCACTGCGAGGTTGGGCGATAGGTTTGAACACGCTCAGGCGAACGCCTTTTTGTTCCATAGAGCGGATGACACCCAGGCTGACGCTTGTCAGACCAACGCTGGTGCCAGTGGGGATCAACATGATTATACGGGACACGGCTTAACCTCTTTACGGTTGCTCGTTAGTCAAAAACAACACCGTCAGCCTTAGCTGACGGTGTTGGGAGTTACGTGTTTTACGCGGTCAGACGGTAAGCGTCTTCGGCGATGACCAACTCTTCATTGGTCGGGATAACCAGCGCCGCACGGGTGCCATCTTTAGCGATGTTGCCACCCTTACCGAAGCGTGCAGCCAGGTTGCGTTCGTGATCGACATCGAAGCCCAGCAGACCCAGTTTTTTCAGTGACAGCTCACGAACCATTGCCGCGTTTTCACCGATACCACCGGTGAAGATCACCGCATCCAGACGACCTTCCATCAGTGCCGCGTAGGAACCAATGTACTTAGCCAGACGGTGGCAATAAACGTCCATTGCACGTTTAGCGTCGGCTTTCGTCTCGTAGTTATCTTCAACGTAGCGGCAGTCGCTGGTCACTTCCGTCAGGCCTTGCAGACCAGACTCTTTGGTCAGCAGGGTGTTGATGCGTTCAATGCTCATGCCCAGTGCATCATGCAGGTGGAAAATCACTGCTGGATCGATATCGCCGCAGCGCGTACCCATCACCAGACCTTCCAATGGTGTCAGACCCATAGAGGTATCAACGCATTCGCCATTACGGATTGCCGCAACGGAACCGCCGTTGCCCAGGTGACAAGTGATGACGTTCAGCTCTTCTACTGGTTTGTTCAGCACTTTAGCGGCTTCACGAGAAACAAAGTAGTGGCTGGTGCCGTGGAAACCGTAGCGACGGATGTGGTTTTCTTTATACAGTTTGTACGGCAGTGCATAAAGGTAGGATTCTTCCGGCATAGTCTGGTGGAACGCAGTGTCGAAAACAGCGACGTTTTTATCAGCCAGGTGCGGGAACGATTTCAGCGCTTCGTCGATACCGATCAAATGCGCCGGGTTGTGCAGAGGTGCAAAAGGAACGGAATCTTTGATACCCTGAAGAACGTCAGCAGTGATGATCGCGGATTGGGTGAACTTCTCACCGCCGTGAACGATACGGTGACCGATAGCAACCAGTTGAGCTGACAGCTCTGGTTTCTGAGCCAGAATGGTGTTGACGATGAAGTTCAGCGCTTCGCTGTGAGCCGCACCAGCACCCAGTTCGGCATCTTGTTTACCGCCGTCCATTTTCCATTTGATGCGGGCTTCAGGCAGGTGGAAACACTCGGCTAAACCAGACAGGTACTCTTCTCCGTTAATCGCATCGATGATGGCGAATTTCAGGGATGAACTACCGCAGTTAAGAACCAGTACTAACTTACTCGACATGGAAGTACCTACTTGTTATACAGGGTTAAAAAAATGTCATACAGGACATAGCGTATCGCATGTCGCCGCTGGCATTTATGATTAACATCATGCCTTGGTGTGATACACCAAACACGATGATGAAATAGGGTCGATACTATGACGTATGTTATATCGCATAATCTATACAACACGGTGACATCGACCAGATGTAAACCGCAGCTTTTAAAGCGATGGATAACCGCGTTATGGCCGTTGGCTGCGCTTATGTCGCGAAGGGAATTATACTCCTTGCGTGTAGTCATACTACTTTAGGTATACAGCGGCCAAAAGGCCGATTTAGGATACCGATAGCGTAGGGTAAACACAAAATATATTTTAACCTTATCAACTTGAGTTGTTGATTTGTTCAAAAGTTTTATTTTTTATCTGCAAAGTTGAGGTGTAGCTATGGCAACGAAACCGGACAGTAGAATCAGTTGGCTACAGTTACTCCAACGTGGACAGCATTACATGAAGACGTGGCCAGCAGAAAAGCAACTGGCCCCCGTCTTTCCTGAAAACCGTATGATGCGAGCGACGCGGTTCGGTATTCGGGTTATGCCGCCATTGGCGGTGTTCACCTTAACGTGGCAGATTGCGCTCGGTGGTCAGCTTGGCCCGGCCATTGCCACGGCGCTATTTGCCTGTAGCCTGCCGTTGCAGGGGCTTTGGTGGCTGGGGCGACGCTCTGTTACGCCGTTACCGCCAACGTTGGCACAATGGTTCCATGAGATTCGTCATAAACTGTTGGAGTCAGGTCAGGCATTAGCTCCGTTAGAAGATGCCCCTACTTACCAAACGTTGGCGGATGTGCTGAAGCGCGCATTTAATCAGCTTGATAAAACCTTCCTTGATGATTTGTGATCGGCGTCAGGCTGTGTGAGGGTTGATGGCTATTTTGTTCTTTCCCCTGTTTCAAATCAAAGAAGCGTTGTCTACCACTACCGTGACACGATTCAGTATGCGATTCTGCGGTTAATACCTATTTAGCGACATTGGCTTACACCAAAGAGGGTTCAGGAGAGCAACATGGAAATGACGAATGCCCAGAGATTGATCCTTTCAAACCAATACAAAATGATGACGATGCTCGATCCCGACAACGCGGAGCGCTATCGCCGGTTACAAACGATCATTGAGCGTGGCTATGGTTTGCAGATGCGCGAACTGGATCGTGAATTTGGTGAGCTGACGGAAGAGGTGTGTCGCACCATTATTAACGTCATGGAAATGCACCATGCTTTGCAGGTGTCGTGGACCAACCTGAAAGATAAGCAGGATTTGGATGAGCGACGTCTGATTTTTCTGGGCTTTGATGCCGCTACGGAAGCACGCTACCTCGGTTTTGTACGCTTTATGGTACATGTCGAAGGTCGCTATCCTCACTTTGATGCGGGTACGCACGGATTTAACGCTCAGACGAAAATGTGGGAAAAATACAACAGAATGCTGGCTGTCTGGCAATCTTGCCCACGCCAGTATCACTTGAGTGCGGTGGAGATCGCACAGATTATCAATGCTTGATTAATAAGGAAGGGGCTTTCTGTGGAGTGTAAAGGTTTTCTGTTTGACCTCGATGGGACGCTAGTTGATTCACTACCTGCTGTAGAACGTGCGTGGATTAACTGGGCAAAAGATCACGCTATTGAACCACAGGAAGTGCTGGATTTTATTCATGGCAAGCAGGCAATCACCTCCCTGCGTCACTTTCTTCAAGGGCAAAGCGAAGAAACGATTCAACAAGAGTTTGATGCGCTGGAGCAAACAGAAGCGTCTGACACGCAGGGTATTGTTGCCATGCCTGGGGCGAAGGCGCTATTGGATCGTTTGGATGCACTGGATATTCCCTGGGCGATTGTGACATCTGGCACGGTGCCGATTGCCAGCGCACGTCATCACCGTGGTGAATTGCCTGCCCCTCGCGCTTTTATTACCGCTGAGCAGGTTGCCAAAGGTAAACCTGCTCCCGATGCCTATTTACTTGGCGCACAGCAGTTAGGGCTGAAGCCGGAAGAGTGTGTGGTCGTTGAGGATGCGCCTGCGGGAATACTCTCGGGTCTGGCCGCTGGCTGTCAGGTTATTGCGGTGAAGGCACCTGCGGGTACGCCGAAACTGGATCAGGTCGATCTGATCCTGAATTCGTTGGAGCAAATAGAAATAGAAAAATTACCGAACGGCGCTAAGGTGCTTCTGTGCCAGTAAGTCGCCTGTAACATAATGACAAAACTGTGACTAAATATGATCAGACCTCGCATCCGCGAGGTTTTTTTATGGCAGACTATACCCGTCATACTTCAAGCTGCATGTGCGTTGACTGCGTTTTATGGCATGCAGAATCCACACTTTTCACCATCCATTTTCCATCAGGGGAACGAACCGTTTTGAATAGCGAACTTCTCTGGGTGTTATCCCTGTTGCTGATCGCCATTGTGTTGTTTACCACTAATAAATTACGCATGGACGTCGTCGCGCTGTTGGTCATCATCGCGTTTGTTCTGAGTGGTACGCTGACGCTGTCTGAAGCACTCGTAGGGTTCAGCGATCCTAATGTGATATTGATTGCGGCTCTGTTTGTGATCGGTGAAGGATTGGTTCGCACTGGCGTCGCTTATCAGGTCGGTGATTGGCTGGTTCGCGCTGCGGGCAGCAGTGAGATGAAGATGTTGATCTTACTGATGGTCACGGTTGCGCTGCTGGGGGCTTTTATGAGTTCCACAGGCGTGGTCGCGATTTTTATTCCCGTGGTGCTGAGCGTTTCCGCAAGGATGAAAGTTTCCCCCGGAAGGTTGATGATGCCGCTGAGCTTCGCAGGCTTGATCAGCGGCATGATGACGCTGGTAGCGACGCCGCCAAATATGGTGGTGAGCAGCGAACTGATGCGTGAAGGTGTGGCGGGTTTTGGCTTTTTCAGCGTGACGCCGATAGGGATTGTTGTATTGCTGCTGGGAGTGACCTATATGATGGTCGCGCGTTACTGGCTGGGTGATGCGGAAACCGCAACCGCAAAAGAGATATGGAAGAGAAGAACGTTTCGCGATTTGATCCGTGACTATCGTTTGACGGGCAGGGCGCGCCGCCTGGCGATTCGCCCAGGATCGCCTTTTATTGGTCACCGTCTGGATGATTTGCGGCTGCGTCAGCGTTTTGGGGCGAACGTGGTTGGGATTGAGCGCTGGCGTAAGTTTCGCCGCGTGATGATCAGCGTAGCGGGCAATACCGAACTTCGCTTGAATGATGTTCTGCTAATCGACATGTCGGCATCGGAAGTGGATTTACGTGAATTTTGCACCGCGCAGCGGCTTGAACCGATGGTGCTGCGTGGTGAATATTTCTCTGAGCAGGCGCGTGATGTGGGGATGGCGGAAGTCTCTTTGATCCCTGATTCCGAACTATTAGGGAAAACGCTGTACGACGTGGGGTTTCGAAGCCGTTATGGCCTGAGCGTTGTGGGAATTCGTCGGGCAGGTGAGGCGATGGACGGTATCCTGGCCGACGAGCCGCTCCAGCTTGGGGATATTCTGCTGGTGATGGGGGACTGGCGCATGATCCGGCAACTACACACGCAAAAAAACGACTTTTTGTTGCTTAATCTTCCTGCTGAGGTTGATGACGTCGCACCCGCAGTGAGTCAGGCGCCACACGCGTTATTTTGTCTGGCGTTGATGGTGGCGATGATGCTGACGGATGAAATACCGAATGCGGTTGCTGCGCTGATCGCCTGTTTGCTGATGGGTAAGTTCCGCTGTATTGATATGGAAGGCGCTTACCGGGCAATTCACTGGCCGAGCATTATTCTGATCGTCGGGATGATGCCGTTTGCGCTGGCGTTGCAGCAAACCGGAGGTGTGGCACTGATCGTTAAAGGGTTGATGGATGTTGCTGGTAATGCCGGGCCGCATGTGATGCTGGTGTGTCTGTTTGTCTTGTGCGCGGTGATTGGCTTGTTTATCTCCAACACGGCGACGGCGGTGTTGATGGCACCGATTGCGATTGCCGCCGCAAAACAGATGGGAGTATCGCCTTATCCTTTCGCGATGATCATTGCGATTGCGGCATCTGCCGCATTTATGACACCGGTGTCGTCACCAGTGAATACCCTGGTGCTAGGGCCGGGCGGTTATAAGTTCGGGGACTTTGTGCGTGTTGGCGTCCCCTTTACCGTGCTGGTGATGTTGGTCAGCGTAGTGATGGTGCCGTGGCTGTATCCGTTCTGACACCGCCAGCCGTTACAGTGGCGAATCCTGACTGATTTCGTCAAGCGACAGGCTAAAACTGGGCACGAAGACCGTCATGAAATAGTCCATTTCCGGGCTGTGGCGCTGCTGCAAGGTTTTTTCCAACCGCGCTTTGGCAAGCGTGAATTCCGCGTTACCTGCGGATAATTCTTCCAGACATTTCAGGTAGGCGCAGAGCGCGTCTGCCTGTTTAACGATGGCGCGCTCTTCTTCGCTGGTGTAGTGATCATCCAGCAGCATGAGATAATCCTGTTGTAACTCTTCGGGTAGCATGTCGATCAACTTCTGCTGTGCAATCTTCTCTATCTTTTTGTACTCATGTGCGATCTGCGCGTTGTAGTACTTGATCGGCGTCGGCATGTCACCCGTCAGCACTTCGCTGGCATCATGATACATCGCTAATAGCGCGATGCGTTCTGCGTTCAGATTACCCGCGAATTTGCGGTTTTTGATGACCGCCAGCGCGTGCGCGACAAAAGCGACCTGGAGGCTATGCTCGGAGACGTTTTCCGTGCGCACATTGCGCATCAGCGGCCAACGGCTGATGAGTTTTAGACGAGATAAGTGGGCGAAAAAATGGCTCTGATTCATGGCGATCTCTCAGACAACAGCACGGTGAAGGTGAAATAGCGATATTGTGGGTACTTGGCGAATATTAGGCAAATGACGATAAGATTTTCGCCGGGCAACGATTGCCCGGCAATAGGAAGTTCGATGACTGCTGGGTTATTGGTGATAATGCCCCAGGAAACGCCCTAATTTATGAATTGCCATGTCCAGCTCATCAATACGCGGCAGCGTGACGATACGTACGTGGTCAGGGTAAGGCCAGTTAAATGCGGTTCCCTGAACCAGCAGTACTTTTTCTTGTAACAGGAGATCCAGCACCAGCTTTTGGTCATCGTGGATATTAAAGCGCTTGGCATCAATACGTGGGAACATATACAGCGCGCCGCGTGGTTTTACACAGGATACGCCAGGGATCTGATTGATCAGTTCCCAGGAGCGATTGCGCTGTTCGTACAGACGTCCACCGGGTTGGATAAATTCACTGATACTTTGGTAGCCGCCCAAGGCTGTCTGAATCGCATGCTGCATCGGTACGTTGGCACACAGACGCATCGAGGCCAGCATTTCCAAACCTTCAATATACCCTTTGGCATGCTTTTTCGGGCCGTTTAGTACCATCCAGCCTTGGCGGAAACCTGCGACACGGTATGTTTTAGACAGCCCGTTGAAGGTAACCGTCAGTAGATCCGGAGCGAGGGCGGCAATAGAGTGATGCTGCGCATCGTCATACAGAATTTTGTCGTAAATTTCGTCGGCGAAAATGATCAGGTTATGTTCACGCGCAATCGCTACGATATCTAACAGCAGTTCTTTGCTATAGACCGCACCCGTTGGGTTATTCGGGTTAATGATGACAATACCGCGAGTATTGGACGTGATTTTTTTGCGGATATCATCCAGATCGGGGAACCAGTCGGAAGATTCATCGCAGAGATAATGAACAGCATGACCGTTAGATAAGGAAACCGCTGCCGTCCAGAGTGGGTAGTCTGGAGCGGGAACCAACATTTCATCCCCCGGGTTGAGCAGCGCCTGCATGGATTGTACGATGAGTTCGGACACGCCGTTGCCAATATAGACGTCTTCAACCGTCATATCGCGCATATCCCGCGCCTGATAGTGCTGAACAATGGCCTTACGGGCGGAATAGAGCCCCTTGGAATCACAGTAGCCCTGTGCAGTGGGGAGGTTACGAATAACATCGACCAGAATTTCGTCCGGTGCCTCGAAGCCGAAAGGGGCAGGGTTGCCAATATTCAGTTTAAGGACTTTATTACCTTCTTCTTCAAGCCGCTTGGCTTCCTTTAAGACTGGGCCACGGATGTCATAGCATACGTTCTCCAGTTTCTTGGATTTTTCAATCGGAGACATAAATAGTACGAACCTTTTGCAGAGAGCGCGTATTCCCAGATGGAATAGCATAACCTGCTTAATGTACTCCTCCTATAGTACCTTTTGAAGAATGATTATCGCTTTCGCTGCAAATGATTGCGCATCTGCACTATATGGTTGTGTACTCGTTGGATGGTGCGATATGGTAAGGGATAGGCGACTGTCCATATCGCATTTTTTTAACACCAGAATACGGTGATGGGAAACGCTCGCTTATTTAAGTATGGCGTGTGTGTTTATTTCGTGAGATGAAATAAAGAGAGGTGTCGTTGTTATTAATTTAAGGATTAAGGTTGGTGAGTCATTTAATTACATGATGTCTTACCAATGGAAAGGAGGTAAGGGTGGAGGTAAGGGTAAAGAAATATACGTATTGTTTTGCCCTTATCGTGCGTCTGCGATAGTGTCTTTAAATGTACAGGGCGTTACCCGTACATGTAATAAAACACCAGGAATATTTTGTTAAAACTAAAATAGATAAGTGAAAAATCGTATGACCAGTGCAAATCGACCAGTACTTAATCTCGATCTTGATTTACTGAGGACGTTTGTTGCCGTTGCAGATTTAAACACGTTTGCAGCCGCCGCCGCCGCAGTGAATCGGACGCAATCGGCTGTCAGTCAGCAGATGCAACGGCTGGAGCAGCTCATTGGAAAGGAGCTTTTTGCTCGGCATGGACGTAATAAATTGCTGACTGAACATGGTATTCAGTTTCTGGGTTATGCCAGAAAAATACTACAATTCAATGATGAAGCCTGTACTTCATTAATGTACAGCGATATTCAGGGGACGCTGACCATTGGGGCGTCTGACGATACTGCGGATACCATCCTTCCCTATATTTTACATCGGGTAGCATCCGTATTTCCTAAACTCTCCGTTAACGTTAGCGTAAAACGGAGTGCTGAAATGATGGAAATGCTGAATCAGGGAAAAATAGATCTGATTATTACCACAATGAATGGCGTGGTATTTCCTCATGTATTATTGCGTAGTTCTCCGACGTTATGGTACTGCGCGGCGGATTATCAGTTCCGAGCACAGGAACCCGTGCCTTTGGTCGTTTTGGATGAACCAAGCCCTTTCCGTACGCTCGCTACGCAGCAACTCACGGCGGCAGGGATCCCTTGGCGAATCGCCTACGTGGCATCAACGCTATCGGCTGTGCGAGCCGCAGTGAAGGCTGGCATGGGCATCACGGTGCGTTCGGTGGAAATGATGAACCCGGAACTGCGTGTGTTGGGTGAAGAGGAAGGGTTGCCGAGATTGCCTGAGACGCGTTATTTCCTGTGCCAGAATCCTCATCAGGAGAATGAACTGGCGACGGCCATTTTCAATGTGATTGAATCTGGGAAACCCTCTCACGTTGCGACTGCACATAGTACGAATGGAAAACTGTTTTCCGAACCGTTACTGAAGGACGCAATCTAAGCGTAATGGGGGATTACCCATCATTCGGGGCAGGTAGGGACGCCTCCCGAATGATGATGATTTATGACTAACATGTTAAACCTGCATCAGCAGGGTTTCAGTGACCTGATTTCCCCGGTCTAACCCTTCTTTGTTTTTTCATTTCACATCAATAGGCTAGATAGCGTGATATTCGCGCGTGATTAACATTATAAAACACAGGTTCTATTTTTTTAAAATAATGTTATGAAAAATGATATCTATCCTTGTCTAGCGTCATCTTGATTTTTTTACTAACTAAATTGACAAAAATGTGTGCTGGATCAAAAAATACCCCTAATAACACTATGGAAGAACAGGCATTTTCTGTGGAAATGGTATAGTGGCGTAGCAAACTTGTTTTCTATGTCGCCGTGTTCTGGGTAACTGGCAAAAATACTGACTCGTTTTAGCTGCGAGTAAGAACACAAAATGTTAACAAAACTGCGTGCATGTAAAGTAATGTACTGTTATTTTTAGTAAGGTTGAAAAAAAGGTTACAAATTTAGGGGCTCAACCATACCAAGCAAGGCTTACCTGATACGTTTCCATGCTTTTGTGTGGTGATTAATCCTTCCTTTTAATCGATGTGGCGCATTAACTGCCGATAATAGAGCAGAGATGCTACCTGCCACTTTTGATGAGTAAGCAAAGAGAATGTCAACAACTACTGAAATCCTCGCCCATCATTGGGCATTTGCGCTATTCCTGATCATTGCCGTAGGCCTTTGTGTCTTCATGTTGACCGGTGGATTCTTGCTGGGTGGGAGAGCCAGAGCCAGGGCCAAAAACCTGCCTTATGAATCTGGGATTGACTCGGTGGGCTCTGCGCGGTTACGTCTGTCTGCTAAATTTTATCTTGTCGCTATGTTCTTCGTTATCTTCGACGTTGAAGCCCTCTATCTTTACGCCTGGGCGGTGTCTATCAAAGAAAGCGGCTGGATTGGCTTCATTGAAGCAACCATTTTCATTTTGGTGTTGTTGGCGGGTTTGGTTTATCTGGTACGCGTTGGAGCGCTTGATTGGACTCCGGTACGTTCCAAGAGACAAGTCGTTAAATCAGACATCATCAACACTACCAACACTCATCCGCAGTAACAGCGAGGCATTTTAAGATGGACTATACGCTCACCCGCATAGAGCCGGACGGTGAGAATGACCGTTATCCCCTGCAACGTCAGGAGATCGTTTCCGACCCTCTGGAGCAGCATGTTCACCGCAGTGTCTACATGGGCAAACTGGAACATGCATTACACGATACGGTGAACTGGGGTCGTCAGAATTCCCTGTGGCCGTATAACTTCGGCCTTTCCTGTTGCTACGTAGAAATGGTGACGTCATTTACCGCCGTTCATGACGTGGCGCGTTTTGGTGCTGAGGTTCTGCGTGCATCGCCACGTCAGGCCGACTTCATGGTCGTCGCGGGAACCTGCTTTACTAAAATGGCTCCCGTTATTCAACGCCTTTACGAGCAAATGCTGGAGCCTAAGTGGGTTATCTCCATGGGCGCGTGCGCCAACTCTGGCGGTATGTACGATATTTATTCCGTCGTGCAGGGTGTGGATAAATTCCTGCCTGTGGATGTGTATATCCCGGGCTGTCCTCCACGTCCTGAAGCCTACATGCAAGCGCTGTTACTGCTGAAAGAATCCATCGGTAAAGAGCGCCGCCCTCTGTCATGGGTGGTGGGTGAACAGGGCGTTTACCGCGCCAATATGCAATCTGAGCGTGAGCGCAAACGCGGCGAGCGAATCGCTGTGACCAACCTGCGTTCGCCTGATGAGATTTGACCTGTAGATGATAAACCCGGTGGCCGTGTAATACCCCGATAATAGTGTGCGGTCATTATCAGCTACAGAAATAGCACATTTAATGTGGTGACATATTTATGACAGATTTAACGACACACGATCTCGCTCAGCCAGGCTGGCAAACCCGCGATCACCTTGACGATCCGGTCGTTGGCGAACTGTGTAACCGTTTTGGACCAGATGCATTTACTGTACAAGCAACCCGCACAGGTATTCCCGTTGTGTGGGTCAAACGTGAGCAATTACTGGACGTTGTCGCATTCCTGAAAAAACAGCCAAAGCCTTATGTCATGCTGTTTGACCTGCACGGTATGGATGAGCGTTTGCGCACTCACCGTGAAGGTTTACCTGCCGCCGACTATTCCGTCTTTTACCACATCATCTCTATCGAGCGTAACCGCGACATCATGTTGAAAGTCGCGCTGGTCGAGAGTGATATGCATCTACCGACCGTGACCAAACTGTTCCCGAATGCCAACTGGTATGAGCGTGAAACCTGGGAAATGTTTGGTATGACGTTCGATGGCCACCCGCACCTGACGCGCATCATGATGCCGCAAACGTGGGAAGGTCATCCGCTGCGTAAAGATTATCCGGCGCGTGCGACCGAGTTCGATCCTTTTGTGCTGACCAAGCAGAAAGAAGATCTGGAAATGGAATCGCTGACGTTCAAACCAGAAGAGTGGGGAATGAAGCGCGGCACTGAAAATGAGGACTTCATGTTCCTCAACCTTGGTCCGAACCACCCGTCTTCACACGGTGCCTTCCGTATCATCCTGCAACTGGATGGCGAAGAAATCGTCGACTGCGTGCCTGATGTGGGTTACCACCATCGCGGTGCGGAGAAAATGGGCGAACGTCAGTCCTGGCACAGCTACATTCCTTATACCGACCGTATTGAATACCTTGGCGGCTGCGTTAACGAAATGCCGTACGTGCTGGCCGTAGAAAAACTGGCGGGTATTGAGGTGCCGGATCGCGTGAAAACGATTCGTGTGATGCTGTCTGAGCTGTTCCGCATTAATAGTCACCTGCTGTACATCAGTACCTATATTCAGGACGTCGGGGCAATGACTCCGGTGTTCTTTGCGTTTACTGACCGCCAGAAAATTTACGATTTGGTTGAGGCGATTACTGGCTTCCGTATGCATCCAGCCTGGTTCCGCATCGGCGGTGTGGCGCACGATCTGCCACGCGGTTGGGAACGTTTGCTGCGTGAATTCCTTGATTGGATGCCGAGTCGTTTGGACACCTATGTCAAGGCGGCGTTGCAGAACACCATTCTGAAAGGCCGTACGCAGGGTGTTGCTGCCTACAATGCGAAAGAGGCGTTGGATTGGGGTGTAACTGGCGCGGGGCTGCGTGCTACCGGCATCGGTTTTGACGTGCGTAAATGGCGTCCGTATTCCGGCTATGAAAATTTTGACTTTGAAGTGCCCGTCGGTGACGGCATCAGCGATTGCTATAGCCGCGTGATGCTGAAAGTGGAAGAGCTGCGTCAGAGCTTACGTATTCTGGATCAATGCCTTAAGAACATGCCGGAAGGCCCGTTCAAAGCGGATCACCCGCTGACGACACCACCGCCGAAAGAGCGCACGTTGCAGCATATCGATACGCTGATCAACCACTTCCTTCAGGTCTCCTGGGGCCCGGTTATGCCTGCTAATGAGTCATTCCAGATGGTTGAGGCCACGAAGGGCATTAACAGCTATTACCTGACCAGTGACGGCGGCACGATGAGCTACCGCACCCGTATTCGCACGCCGAGCTATGCGCATCTGCAACAGATTCCGTCTGTCATCCGTGGATGTCTGGTATCCGATCTGATCGTTTATCTCGGCAGTATTGATTTCGTTATGTCAGATGTGGACCGCTAACTATGCATGATAACAATATTTCTGATAACAACGTTTTTGTGCTGAGTGACACCGAGCGTGACGCGATTGAGCACGAAAAACATCATTATGAAGATGCGCGAGCGGCGTCTATCGAAGCGTTGAAAATTGTGCAAAAAGAGCGTGGCTGGGTGCCGGATGGGGCGATCAACGCGATTGCCGACGTGCTGGGTATCCCTGCCAGTGACGTGGAAGGTGTGGCGACGTTCTATAGCCAGATTTATCGCCAACCTGTTGGTCGTCACATTATTCGCTATTGCGACAGCGTTGTATGCCATATCAATGGTTATCAGGGCGTTCAGGCCGCGCTGGAGCGTAAGCTCAGTATTAAACCGGGACAGACGACGTTCGATGGACGTTTCACGCTGTTGCCGACCTGTTGTCTGGGGAACTGTGACAAAGGGCCGTCCATGATGATTGACGACGATACCCACAGCCATGTGACGCCGGAAGGAATTGAATCGTTATTGGAGCAGTATCAATGAGTAAAAACATTGTTCTGACTGCTGAGCAGCATCCTCTGACCTGGCGTTTACGCGCAGACAAACAGCCGGTATGGCTGGATGAATATCGCAGCAAAAATGGCTATGTTGCCGCGCAAAAAGCGTTGACCGGTATGGCACAGGATGACGTGGTCTCACTGGTTAAAGACGCAGGCCTGAAAGGGCGTGGCGGTGCGGGCTTTTCGACAGGCTTGAAGTGGAGCCTGATGCCGAAAGACGAAAGCATGAATATTCGCTACCTGCTGTGTAACGCGGATGAGATGGAGCCGGGTACTTACAAAGACCGCCTGCTGATGGAGCAACAACCTCATCTGCTGGTTGAAGGTATGTTGATCAGTGCCTTTGCGCTGAAAGCCTACCGCGGCTACATCTTCCTGCGCGGTGAGTATATTGAAGCTGCGGTTCACCTGCGCCGTGCTATTGAAGAAGCAAAAGCGGCTGGCTTGCTGGGCAAGAATATTCTGGGTAGCGGGTTCGATTTCGAACTGTTCGTGCATACGGGGGCCGGGCGTTACATCTGCGGTGAAGAAACCGCGCTGATTAACTCACTGGAAGGGCGTCGTGCCAACCCTCGCTCCAAGCCGCCATTTCCCGCCTCTGCGGGAGCCTGGGGTAAACCGACTTGCGTTAACAACGTGGAAACGCTGTGCAACGTTCCGGCGATTATCGAGCACGGTGCGGCGTGGTATCAGGGGTTGTCTGCGGGTAAGAGTAAAGATGCGGGCACCAAGCTGATGGGGTTCTCTGGCCGTGTCAACAATCCTGGCCTGTGGGAACTGCCGTTCGGCACCACGGCGCGCGAAATTCTGGAAGATTACGCGGGCGGTATGCGCGATGGTCTGAAGCTGAAAGCCTGGCAACCGGGCGGTGCAGGGACGGATTTCCTGACGGAAAGCCACCTCGATCTGCCGATGGATTTTGAGCACATTGCGAAAGCGGGTAGCCGTATGGGAACAGCGCTGGCGATGGCCGTCGATCATGAAATCAACATGGTGTCGCTGACGCGCAATCTGGAAGAGTTTTTCGCTCGTGAATCCTGTGGCTGGTGTACCCCATGCCGTGATGGTCTGCCGTGGAGCGTGAAGATTCTGCGTGCGCTGGAGAAGGGGGAAGGCCAGCCTGGCGATATCGAAACGCTGGAGCAGCTTTGCCGTTTCCTCGGGCCGGGTAACACCTTCTGTGCGCATGCGCCGGGTGCGGTCGAACCGTTGCAGAGTGCCATCAAGTATTTCCGGGAAGAATTCGAAGCGGGTATCTCTAAACAGTATTTAGGCAATGTCAAAGCGATTGGCGGTATTCAGCCTAACCTGTTGAAAGAGCGCTGGTAAGCTATCGCTCAATACGTGCGAGATGCAGTGAATGTATCCGCAGGGTGGCGCAAATAAGCCACCCTCATAAACCCACTAGATTTTAAGGCGCAGTTAGCCAACGCATTTGCGGCTTGAGAGATAAGGGTATACAGAATTTTTGATTAGCGCTCGTGGTGACACGGGCCATTATGGAAGCATGCTGACTATGGCTACTATTCATGTAGACGGCAAAGAGTATGAAGTAAACGGAGCAGACAACCTTCTGGAAGCTTGCCTGACTCTGGGACTTGATATTCCTTACTTTTGCTGGCACCCCGCGCTCGGGAGCGTCGGATCCTGCCGCCTCTGTGCGGTAAAACAGTATCAAAACGCGGAAGATACCCGTGGTCGTCTGGTGATGTCTTGTATGACACCAGCAACTCAGGGGACGTTCATCGCGATTGAAGACGAAGAAGCGAAACTATTCCGTAAGACGATAGTTGAGTTTCTAATGACCAACCACCCGCATGATTGTCCGGTGTGTGAGGAAGGCGGTAACTGTCATTTGCAGGATATGACAGTCATGACGGGGCAAAATTTCCGTCGCTATCGCTTCACCAAGCGTACTCACCGCAATCAGGATCTCGGGCCGTTCATTTCCCATGAAATGAACCGCTGTATCGCATGCTATCGCTGTGTGCGCTTCTACAAAGACTATGCGGATGGCAAAGATCTCGGCGTTTACGGCGCACATGACAACGTCTATTTCGGTCGCCCGGAAGACGGCACGCTGGAAAGCGAGTTCTCCGGTAATCTGGTTGAAGTGTGTCCTACCGGTGTATTTACCGATAAAACGCACTCCGAGCGCTATAACCGCAAATGGGATATGCAGTTTGCACCGAGCATCTGCCAGCAGTGCAGCATCGGCTGTAACACCAGCCCCGGTGAGCGCTATGGCGAACTGCGCCGTATCGAAAACCGTTTTAACGGTAGCGTAAACCACTATTTCCTGTGTGACCGTGGGCGTTTTGGTTACGGTTACGTCAACCAGAAAGATCGTCCTAACCAGCCACTTCAGCGTCGCGGTGCTGACTGGATTGCACTGAATGCCGATCAGGCACTGCAAGGTGCGGCGGATGTGCTGCGTCAGGCGAAGAAAACCATCGGTATTGGTTCGCCGCGTGCCAGCATTGAAAGTAACTTTGCCTTGCGCGAACTGGTGGGGGCAGAAAATTTCTACACCGGTATTGCGCAGGAAGAGCAGAATCGTCTGCAATTGATCCTGAAAGTGCTACGCGAAAGCGGTGTGAGAACGCCTGCGCTGCGTGAAATCGAAGGTTACGATGCGGTTCTGATTCTGGGCGAAGACTTAACGCAGACCGGCGCACGTATCGCTCTGGCCGTTCGTCAGGCAGTGAAAGGCAAAGCCCGCGAAATGGCGGCAGCGCAGAAAGTGGCTGACTGGCAGATTGCGGCGATCATGAACATTGGTCAGCATGCCAAGCATCCGCTGTTTGTCACCAACGTAGACAGCACACGTCTGGACGATATCGCTGCATGGAACTACCGTGCGCCGGTTGCCGATCAGGCGCGTCTTGGTTTTGCGATTGCCCACGGTCTGGATAGCAGCGCGCCTGCTGTCACCGATCTGGCCGCAGGTCTTGACCAGAAAGTCGATATCATCGTGCAGGCACTGGCCGGTGCGAAAAAACCTCTCATCATTTCCGGCACCAACGCCGGTAGCGAAGACGTGATCGCTGCGGCGGCAAACGTTGCCAAAGCGCTGAAAAATCGCGGTTCTGACGTTGGTATCACCTTTGTTGCGCCTGCTGCCAACAGCATCGGGTTGTCAATCATGGGTGGCGGTTCGCTGGATGACGCGTTGGCGCAGTTGGAAAACGGCGACGCTGACAGCGTAGTCGTTCTGGAGAACGATCTCTACCGTCATGCCCCGATCGCTCGCGTGGATGCCGCGCTGGAAAAAGTGGAAAACCTGATTGTGGTCGACCATCAGCGTACCCGCATCATGGATAAGGCCAGCCTCATTCTGTCTGCTGCCAGCTTCGCTGAAAGCGACGGGACATTGGTGAATCAGGAAGGCCGCGCTCAGCGTTTCTTCCAGGTCTATGACCCAACCTACTACAACGACAAGGTTGTGATGCTGGAAAGCTGGCGCTGGCTGCACTCGCTGTACATCACCTATAACAGCCGTCAGGTTGACTGGACGCAGTTGGATAACGTGATTGATGCGTGTGTTACTGCGCTGCCACAGCTTGCCGCGATCAAAGATGCCGCGCCGGACGCCTCGTTCCGTATTCGTGGTCAGAAACTGTCGCGTTCACCGATTCGCTCCAGTGGTCGTACGGCGATGCGCGCCAATATCAGCGTGCATGAACCGCGTCAGCCCGTTGATAAAGACACCATGTTTGCCTTCTCCATGGAAGGGAACAACAGCCCGACGGCTAATCGTCAGCAGATCCCGTTTGCCTGGGCGCCAGGCTGGAACTCACCGCAAGCCTGGAACAAATTTCAGGATGAAGTGGGTGGACATCTGCGTCACGGCGATCCGGGTGTGCGTCTGATTGAAGCTGGTGAAGGTTCACTGGCGTATTTCGATAACATTCCTGCGGCTTTCGTCCCACAAGCGGGTCAATGGCGTGTTGCGCCGTACTATCACCTGTTTGGCAGTGATGAAATGTCACAGCGTTCTGACGTGATCCGGCAGCGTATGCCTGAGCCTTACGTGATGGTGAATCCGGCTGATGCGGCAACGCTGGGCGTAAACGCGGGTGCGTTGCTGGAGTTGACCTGTGCAGGGCAAACATTACGTCTGCCACTGCGCTTAAGTGCGGAATTGGGTCAGGGACAGGTTGGTTTACCGCTGGGCTTACCGGGTATTGCGCCGGTGCTGGCGGGGGCAACCGTTGAAAATCTGCGGGAGGCCGCACAATGAGTTGGTTAACACCGGAATTAACCGAGATTCTGATCACCGTCGGCAAAGCGATTGTCATTCTGCTGGTGGTGGTGACCTGTGGCGCCTTCATGAGTATGGGTGAACGTCGATTGCTCGGCCTCTTCCAAGGGCGTTATGGGCCGAACCGGGTAGGTTGGGGCGGTTCATTACAGCTCGTCGCTGACATGATCAAAATGTTCTTCAAAGAAGACTGGGTGCCGAATTTTACCGATAAGGTGATCTTCACGCTGGCACCGATGATCGCGTTTACGTCAATGCTGATTGCCTTTGCGATTGTGCCGATCACGCCAACCTGGGGTGTCGCCGATCTGAACATCGGTATCCTGTTCTTCCTGATGATGGCGGGTCTGGCCGTTTACGCGGTGCTGTTTGCCGGCTGGGCGAGTAACAACAAATACTCGCTGTTGGGGGCGGTACGTGCTTCCGCTCAAACCGTGAGCTACGAGGTGTTCATCGGCCTGTCGCTGATGGGGGTTGTCGCACAGGCGGGCTCGTTCAACATGCGTGACATCGTCGATTCTCAGGAACATATCTGGAACGTCATCCCGCAGTTCTTTGGCTTTATTACGTTTGCCATCGCAGGCGTGGCGGTGTGTCACCGTCACCCATTTGACCAGCCTGAAGCCGAACAGGAGCTGGCCGATGGCTACCACATTGAATATTCCGGTATGAAATTCGGTCTGTTCTTCGTGGGGGAATATATCGGGATCGTGACGGTTTCCGCGCTGATGGTGACCTTATTCTTCGGTGGCTGGCATGGTCCGTTCCTGCCGCCGTTTGTCTGGTTTGCGCTAAAAACTGGCTTTTTCATGATGATGTTCATCCTGATTCGTGCTTCGTTACCCCGTCCTCGTTATGACCAGGTGATGGCTTTCGGTTGGAAAGTCTGTCTGCCGATAACGCTTTTGAATCTGCTGGCGACAGCGGCCGTCATTTTGTACAACGCTTAAGAAGGGGTGAATAAACCATGACATTGAAAGAGTTAGTGGTTGGTTTCGGCACCCAGATACGCAGTATCTGTATGGTGGGATCGAATGCTTTCAAGAAGCGCGAAACCAGAATGTATCCAGAAGAGCCTGTGAATCCACCGCCGCGCTACCGTGGTCGTATCGTGCTGACGCGCGATCCCGATGGCGAAGAGCGTTGCGTGGCCTGCAACCTGTGTGCGGTGGCCTGTCCGGTCGGCTGTATTTCATTGCAGAAAGCGGAAACCAAAGATGGTCGCTGGTATCCCGAGTTCTTCCGCGTCAACTTCTCACGCTGCATTTTCTGTGGCTTCTGTGAAGAAGCGTGCCCGACAACGGCTATTCAGTTGACGCCGGATTTTGAAATGGGCGATTACAAACGTCAGGATCTGGTGTACGAGAAAGAAGATCTGCTGATATCGGGGCCGGGTAAATATCCGGAATATAATTTCTACCGGATGGCCGGTATGGCAATCGATGGGAAAGATAAAGGCGAAGCGGAAAACGAAGCCAAACCTATTGATGTCAAAGGCCTGTTGCCCTAAGGAGCTAGCATGGAATTCGCTTTTTATACCACAGGCTTGATTGCGATATTGGCGACGTTGCGCGTCATTACGCATACCAATCCTGTGCATGCATTGTTGTATATGGTTACTTCGCTGATGGCGATTGCGGGCGTCTTTTTCTCGCTAGGGGCTAATTTTGCCGGTGCGCTGAGCATCATCGTGTATGCGGGTGCCATCATGGTGCTGTTCGTGTTCGTGGTGATGATGCTTAACCTCGGTAATTCCGTCGAAGAACAAGAGCGGAATTGGCTGAAACCGAGTGCCTGGGTCGGCCCAAGTATTCTTTCACTGGCATTACTGGTGATTGTCGTCAACGCCATTCTTAGTCTCAAAGAGCAGGGAATCACTGGCGCGCCTGTTGAAGCGAAAGCGGTGGGTATCAGCCTGTTTGGTCCTTATGTTCTGGCCGTTGAACTGGCGTCAATGCTGCTGTTGGCGGGATTGGTGGTTGCTTTCCACATCGGTCGTGAAGATAAACGTGGTGACGTTGTCAGTAAAGAAGACGCGAACCAGGATGTTGAGAAAAAAATAACGGGGGAACGCGCATGATTCCGTTACAACATGGATTGATTTTAGCCGCTATCCTGTTTGCTTTGGGGCTGACTGGTCTGTTAATTCGTCGTAACCTGCTGTTTATGTTGATCAGTCTCGAAATTATGATCAACGCTGCCGCGCTGGCCTTTGTTGTCGCAGGCAGTTACTGGCAGCAGCCGGATGGTCAGGTGATGTACATTCTGGCGATTACGCTGGCAGCGGCCGAGGCCAGTATTGGTCTGGCGCTGTTGTTACAGATGTATCGTCGTCGTCAGACCCTGAATATTGATACAGTCAGTGAGATGCGCGGATGAACCTACTCTATTTAACCATACTCTTTCCGCTGCTCGGCTTTCTGTTGCTGGCATTTTCCCGCGGTCGCTGGTCGGAAAACACATCCGCGACAGTTGGTGTTGGCTCGATTGGTCTGGCAGCGTTGGTGACCGCCTGGGTTGTGGTCGATTTCATGGGCCAACAGCACGGTGGTGTCACCTTCTTTAACCAACATCTGTGGACGTGGATGGCTGTCGGCAATTTCGACATCAGCGTCACGCTGACCCTCGATGGCCTGTCGGTGACGATGCTGTCCGTGGTGACGGGCGTCGGCTTCTTTATTCACCTGTTTGCTTCCTGGTATATGCGTGGAGAAGAGGGATATTCCCGTTTCTTCGCCTACACCAACCTGTTTATCGCGAGTATGGTCGTTTTGGTACTGGCCGATAACCTGTTGCTGATGTACCTCGGTTGGGAAGGGGTAGGGCTGTGCAGCTACCTGTTGATCGGTTTCTACTACACCAATCCGAAAAATGGCGCGGCAGCAATGAAGGCCTTTATCGTGACCCGCGTCGGTGACGTCTTCCTCGCCTTTGCGCTGTTCATCCTTTACAAAGAGCTGGGTACGCTTAACTTCCGCGAGCTGATGGTTCTGGCTCCGCAGAAACTGGCTGAAGGTTCACCGGAAATCACCTGGGCGACGCTGATGCTGCTGGGTGGTGCGGTCGGTAAATCGGCACAGTTGCCGTTGCAAACCTGGCTGGCGGATGCGATGGCGGGGCCAACGCCGGTTTCTGCGTTGATTCACGCCGCCACGATGGTGACAGCGGGGGTTTACCTGATTGCCCGTACCAACGGTCTGTTCCTGATGGCACCGGATGTTCTGCATCTGGTGGGCATTGTGGGTGCCGTAACGCTGGTGCTGGCGGGTTTTGCCGCTCTGGTGCAAACCGACATCAAGCGCGTGCTGGCCTATTCCACCATGAGCCAGATTGGCTACATGTTCCTGGCGCTGGGCGTTCAGGCATGGGATGCCGCGATTTTCCACCTGATGACGCACGCGTTCTTCAAAGCGCTGCTGTTCCTCTCTTCTGGTTCGGTGATTCTGGCCTGCCACCACGAGCAGAACATCTTCAAGATGGGCGGCCTGCGTAAAACGATTCCGCTGGTTTATGTCTGCTTCCTGGTCGGGGGCGCGGCGCTGGCTGCACTGCCGCTGGTGACCGCGGGCTTCTTCAGTAAAGACGAGATTCTGGCTGGCGCATGGGCAAATGGTCACATCAATCTGATGGTGGCGGGATTGGCCGGTGCTTTCATGACCTCGCTGTATACGTTCCGTATGATTTTCATCGTGTTCCATGGTGAAGAGAAAACCAAAGCGCATGCAGGAAAAGGCATTTCTCACCACTTACCGCTGGTTGTGCTGATGATTTTGTCCACCTTTATTGGTGCGATGATTGTTCCGCCGTTGCACGGTGTATTGCCCGCGACGACTGAGCTTGAACACGGTCAGTTGGTGACGCTGGAAATTACCTCTGGCGTGGTGGCGATTGCCGGTATTCTGCTTGCCGCTGCGCTGTGGCTGGGTAAACGTCAGGCAGTGAGCAGTATCGCGAAGAGTGCGCCGGGCCGTTTCTTCTCGACCTGGTGGTTCCATGCGTGGGGCTTCGACTGGCTGTATGACCATGTCTTTGTTAAACCGTATCTGGCTATCGCGACGCTGTTGCAGCGTGACCCGCTGAATGGGCTGATGACCCTTCCTGCAACGATTACCCGCTGGGGTAATCGTGGGCTGGCGCTCAGTGCGAATGGTCAATTGCGCTGGTATGTTGCCTCAATGGGCTTTGGTGCCGTACTGGTGCTGGCCTTGCTGCTGCTGGTGTAACGCAGTATCCGGTAACGTATGAAAGGCAGGGCATTCCGCAGACAGGGATGCCCACCACGGCAAGTTTTCAGATTTCTTTAATTTAGGGACACAAAACGCCATGCTACTACCTTGGCTAATTCTTCTCCCCTTTATCGGCGGGCTGCTGTGCTGGCAGTTAGAGCGTTTTGGTACGAAAGTGCCGCGCTGGATAGCGTTGATTGCAATGGGGCTGACACTCGTGCTGTCTTTGCAACTGTGGTTGCAAGGCGGTTACTCCTTGGTTGCACCAAAAGGTGTACCGGATTGGCAGGCCGAATACTATGTACCGTGGATCCCGCGTTTTGGCATCGGCATTCATCTTGCGCTGGACGGCCTGTCGCTGCTGATGGTGGTACTGACCGGTTTGCTGGGCGTGTTGGCAATCCTCTGTTCCTGGAATGAGATTCAGCGCTATCAGGGCTTCTTCCACCTGAACCTGCTGTGGATTCTGGGCGGCGTCATCGGTGTATTCCTGGCCATCGACCTGTTCCTGTTCTTCTTCTTCTGGGAAATGATGCTGGTGCCGATGTACTTCCTGATTGCACTGTGGGGGCATAAAGGCTCTGACGGTAAAACCAGAATCACGGCGGCGACCAAGTTCTTCATCTACACCCAGGCAAGCGGCCTGATCATGTTGATTGCGATTCTGGCGCTGGTGTTTGTGCATCACAATGCGACGGGTGTCTGGACGTTCAACTATGAAGACCTGCTGAAGACGCCGATGTCATACGGTGTTGAATATCTGCTGATGCTGGGCTTCTTCATCGCATTTGCGGTAAAAATGCCGGTTGTACCGCTGCACGGCTGGTTGCCGGATGCACACAGTCAGGCGCCGACCGCAGGTTCTGTTGACCTCGCGGGGATCCTGTTGAAAACGGCGGCCTATGGTCTGCTGCGTTTCAGCCTGCCGCTGTTCCCGAACGCTTCCCACGCCTTTGCACCGATTGCCATGTGGCTGGGTGTGATTGGTATCTTCTACGGTGCCTGGCTGGCGTTCAAACAGACGGATATCAAACGCCTGATTGCTTACACGTCGGTGTCCCACATGGGCTTCGTGATGATTGCCATCTATTCCGGTAATCAACTGGCTTATCAGGGCGCGGTAATTCAGATGATTGCGCACGGCTTGTCTGCTGCGGGTCTGTTTATTCTGTGCGGTCAACTGTACGAGCGTTTGCATACCCGTGACATGCGCGAAATGGGCGGCCTGTGGGCGCGTTTGAAATACCTGCCTGCGCTGTCGCTATTCTTTGCTGTGGCGACATTGGGGATGCCAGGAACGGGCAACTTTGTTGGCGAATTCATGATTCTGTTCGGCAGCTATCAGGTTGTGCCGATGATTACGGTGATCTCAACCTTCGGTCTGGTGTTTGCGTCCGTCTACTCACTGATCATGATGCAGCGTGCTTACTACGGTGCGCCTAAATCCGATCAGCCCTTGAAGAGCATGTCGTTGCGCGAATTGTCTATCGTGATGCTGCTGGTGGTATTACTGGTGCTGTTAGGGGTTTACCCGCAACCGATTCTGGATACCTCCAGTGCCGCGATGTCAAATATCCAGCAGTGGTTTATGTCGTCTGCTCCAGATTCAATTATTTCAACAACAAGGCCGTAATTCGCCATGACAATAACTCTTCAACAACTAATTGCGCTATCGCCGCTGTTGATCGTCGGATTGACGGTAGTGGTTGTGATGCTGTGCATTGCGTGGCGACGCAACCATTTTGTCAACGCAACCATGACGGTTATCGGCCTGAATATTGCGTTGCTGTCACTGTACTTTGTCGGCCAGGCTGGCCCAACGGACGTGACGCCGCTGCTGCGTGTTGATGGCTTCTCGATGTTCTATACCGGACTTGTGCTGCTGGCTAGCCTGGCAACCAGCACGTTTGCCTACCCGTGGCTGCAAGGCTACCCAGACAACCGTGATGAGTTCTATCTGCTGGTGCTGATTGCGGCATTGGGTGGGATCCTGCTGTCGAGCGCTAACCATCTGGCTTCGCTGTTCATCGGGATTGAACTCCTGTCTTTACCGCTGTTTGGTCTGGTCGGCTATGCCTTCCGCCTGAAGCGTTCGCTGGAAGCCAGTATTAAATACATGCTGCTGTCGGCGGCGGCGTCTTCCTTCCTGCTATTTGGTATGGCGCTGATTTATGCTGAATCTGGCGATATGAGCTTTGCCAGTCTCGGCAAGAGCCTGAGCGATCACCAAATCCATGAGCCGCTGTTGCTGGCTGGCTTGGGGATGATGATTGTTGGTCTGGGCTTCAAACTGTCTCTGGTGCCGTTTCAACTCTGGACGCCCGATGTGTATCAGGGTGCGCCTGCACCTGTCTCTACCTTTCTGGCGACAGCCGGTAAGATTGCGGTGTTCGGTGCGGTCATGCGCTTGTTCCTGTACGCGCCAATGGCTGACAGCGAATCGGTCAGGATCGTGCTGGGCGTTATCGCGTTTGCGTCGATCCTGTTCGGTAACGTGATGGCGGTATCGCAAACCAATATCAAGCGTCTGCTCGGTTACTCGTCCATTGCACATCTGGGCTATCTGCTGGTTGCCCTGATCGCGGTGCAGAGTCATCAACTGGCACTGGAAACGGTTGGCGTTTATCTGGTGGGTTACCTGTTCAGCAGCCTGGGCGCGTTTGGTGTCGTTAGCCTGATGTCCAGCCCTTACCGTGGCCCGGATGCCGATTCACTGTTCTCTTACCGTGGCTTGTTCTGGCATAAACCGATCCTGTCTGCGGTGATGACAGTAATGATGCTCTCGCTGGCGGGTATCCCGATGACACTAGGCTTCTTCGGTAAATTCTACGTGTTAGCAGTGGGCGTGAATGCGGAACTGTGGTGGTTGACGGGTGCAGTGGTGCTGGGTAGTGCGATTGGTTTGTACTACTACCTGCGTGTGATGGTGAGCCTGTATCTGAGTGCTCCTCAACAGCTTCAGCGTGATACGCCAAATAATTGGGCCTTAACGGCAGGTGGGGTGGTCGTTTTGATCTCCTCCATCGCGGTTCTGTTCTTTGGTTTGTACCCGCAGCCGTTAATCTCTTTGGTGCAATTGGCGCAGCCAATGATGTAACCACCGACGAGAGTGAGTGGGATAATGAAGCGCCGTTGATGAGAGTCGACGGCGTTTTTTTATGGCGAGCTTCCTGCTCGCTACCCTGCGTTTTTTTATGTCATAAAAAATACGTTTTAGGAATGATCTGGTCTGTTGAAGCCGCAGAAGTCAGGAAAAGTTGTCTATAGTTAACAAGGTACAATTTGTCATTCATAACTTTTCATAACAGAAGGGAGCACTTTAATGGCAGCGACAAAAAAACAGCCTGAAGAAATTCGTGTTGATGATGATTTAAAACTTCTGTCTGAAACGCTGGATGAAGTACTGCGCTATACGGGCGATCAGGCAGATCAAGCCTATCTTGATTTGAAAAAGGGCGCAGAAAAAGCGCTGCTGGAAGTTAAAGCCCGTATTGGTGTAACTGACAGTTATTATGCGCGTGCCAAGCAGGTGGCCGATAAAGCGGATGTTTACGTGCATGACAAACCTTGGCACGGTATCGGCATCGGTACTACCGTAGGTCTGGTGTTGGGATTACTCTTGGCTAAGCGTTAACGTCAGCCAATCGCGTTGGCTGAGGTTTACTTCTGAAGTATCTATTGACGTCACTGACAATTATTGGCGTCATTGACAATGTAGCGGGGTAACCCGCTACATCTTTCGATAGTGACTATTCCTGAATTTTATCCTCTTTTTCCTCTATGCCTTGTACCCAATAGGCCGACTCAAACGGGCGTAGCGTCAGCACTGCTGGCTGGGGTTGTGCATCAGCATAATTGCTTAATAACAGACGCCAGCGACGCCCATGGGTATCAATGGGAGGTTGCCAATGCTGAGGCTGTTTGCTGAGATTTGCCAAAACCAGAAGCCGCTGTCCTTCCCAGGTGCGCTGATAGCACCAGACATTTGGGTCATCTGGCAGCAAATCCTGATAGTCTCCGTGTGTTAGCAGCGGTAGCGCTTTACGCATAGCGATAAGCTGCTGGTAGGTATAGAAAACCGAATCGGTATTCGCCAGCGCCTGTCCGGCATTGATTTGAGAGGCATTCTTGCAGGGCGCGATCCACGGTGTTCCGGTCGTGAATCCCGCATGATTGCTGTCATCCCACTGCATCGGTGTGCGGCCGTTATCGCGTGATTTACTAGCAAGGATCGTCAGGATCGATTCGTCAGGCTGCCCCTGTTCGCGCTGCTGCGCAAATTGATTCAGACTTTCAATATCACGGTATTGCTCAATCTGCGTATAGCCGGGGTTGGTCATCCCAAGTTCTTCACCCTGATAAATATAGGGGGTGCCCTGCATGCCATGCAGCACCATTGCCAGCATCTTAGCGGATTGCACCCGGAACTCACCTTCATCGCCAAAACGTGACACGATACGGGGCTGATCGTGGTTACACCAGAACAACGCATTCCAGGCGCGGTTGTGCATCCCCTGCTGCCAGTGATTAAAAATGTGTTTAAGCTGGATGAAATCAGGTTCCGCCAGCGTCCATTTTTCCCCATTCGGGTAATCCACTTTCAGGTGGTGAAAATTGAATGTCATGGAGAGTTCGCTACCGTTCAGCGCAGCGTAGCGGCGGCAGTGCTCCAGCGAGGTAGATGACATTTCACCAACCGTCATCAAGCCGCGTGGCTGAAAAACATCCCGACTAAACTCCTGCAAGTAATCATGAATCAGAGGGCCATCGGTATAGAAACGCCGTCCATCGCCCTGAGTATCCGACGGGAAATTCTGCTGTTTGGAGACCAGATTGATCACGTCAAGCCGTAGCCCATCTACGCCTTTATCCGCCCAAAATTCACAGACCTGCTTTAATTCATCGCGCACGCGCGGGTGCTCCCAATTGAGATCGGCCTGCTCAGTGGCGAAAAGATGCAGGTAGTACTGTTTACTTTTTTCGTGCCACTGCCAGGCTGGGCCGCCAAATTTTGAACGCCAGTTATTGGGGGGCGCGCCGTCGCTACCCTCACGCCAAATGTAAAAGTGGCGATAGGGACTGCGGCGATCCTGCGCATTCTGGAACCAGTGATGCTGGGTAGACGTATGGTTGAACACCATATCCATGACGATGCGGATACGCCGACGATGCGCTTCTGCGATTAACGTTTCCATATCGGCCATTGTGCCGTAGCTTGGGTCGATGTCGCAGTAGTCAGCGACATCATAGCCGTTATCTACCTGAGGAGAGAGGTAAACCGGCGTCAGCCAGATAGCGTCAATACCTAACTGTTGCAGATAATCGAGTCGGGTTGTGATACCCGCGATGTCGCCAATGCCATTTCCGGTACTGTCCTGAAAGCTCTTCGGGTAGATTTGATAAATTACGCCGTTTTGCCACCAGGGAAGCGAGGTAGTCATGCACAATCCTCCTAATCTATGTGTGGTCGCTATGCGGGATCCAACTTGCCAGTGCGGCTTTTACGTTTATAGACCAGCGATGTCAGCACAATTGGGATGACAGCAGCCACTAGCATAGCGAGGGCGAAGATCCCCCAAAACTGTGGCTTGATAGAAAGAATACCCGGCAGCCCACCGACGCCGATACCATTCGCCGTTACACCGTACAGGCCGCAAATGAGCGCGGCGGCGGCGGAACCGATCATGGCACACAGCATGGGAAAGCGGTATTTCAGGTTGATACCGTACATCGCCGGTTCGGTCACGCCAAGAAAAGCGGAAATCGCGGCGGGGACAGAGATTTCTCGTTCGTTGGCTTTCCGGCTAACCAGAATTACCCCGACAACGGCAGCCGCCTGCGCAATATTGGACAGGGCGATAAGCGGCCAAACTGGCGTACCGCCCATACTTTGGATCATCTGCATATCAATCGCCAGCGTCGTTTGGTGTACGCCCGTGACGACCAGCGGTGCATACAGGAAGCCAAACAATGCGGCGCCAAGAGGAGCGAAGCTGCCTGTCATCACGGCCTTAACGGCCCAGGCGACGCCATCACCGATCATACGACCAAACGGTCCAATTAACGTATGCGCCAGAAACACAGCCAAAATAAGCGAAGTGACGGGCACCACCACCAGATAAAGATAATCAGGCACGATTTTTTTCAGTCGTATTTCGATCAATGCCAGCGCCATCCCGGCTAATACGGAAGGGATTACCTGCGCCTGATAGCCTATCTTCTCAATCGTGAACCAGCCAAAATTCCACACTTCCGGCGTTTGCTGCCCAATGAGATAAGCATTCATTAACTGCGGCGACACCAGCGTGATGCCAAGCACGATGCCGAGGATAGGCGTACCGCCCATTTTGCGTACAGTTGACCAGCAGACCGCAACGGGAAGGTAGAAGAAGATGGCTTCACCCAACAGCCAGAGGAAATCGTAGACGGTTTTCCAGGTCGGATAGATCTGTACCAGCGTTTGCCCGTCGCGCATCGGGATATCGCCGATCACGTTTCGCGCTCCGAGGATCAAGCCCCCGCTGATGAGCGCGGGAAGCAGCGGAAAAAAGATCTCGGCAAAATGTGAAATACTGCGCTCGAAGACGCTCATATTCTGGCGGGCGGCGACTTTGGCTTCTTCTTTGTTGATTTCGCCTTTGCCCGTGGTGGCGAGTAGCGCTTTGTAGTACTCATCCACGTCGGTGCCGATGACAACCTGAAATTGCCCGGCATTGGTAAAACACCCTTTGACGATACGCATCTCTTCGATGTTCTTGGGATGGGCTTTAGAGGCGTCGTGCAAGACGAATCGCAGGCGAGTGATGCAGTGCGTGACAGCCGCGATATTCTCGCGCCCGCCAACCAGTTCGATCAGACGATCAATATCCTGTTGCTTAACTTTACTCATAGTGATGTCCTTTTTATCTTTTAGCGCAGACGTAGGGGACGTGCAGCAAGTACAGTCAGAGAAAAGCATAGTCTGTTAATGGTGATCCTGCCGGGAAAGGAAAATGCACTGGGCTGTTTTTAAAAGAGAATGTTCAGGCATGCGGTATGCTGCACAAATCTGCGGTGTGCGAGTAGACAAAAAGGGAGAGAGGTAAATGGGGGCAGAAAAACAAAAGCCGCCAGTAGGAGGCGGCTTTAGAGATTGTTTATATCACAATCAGAACGGGCTGATGACAGACCCAATACGTTCGCAGTAACTGACATAAACATCTCCCATTCTTTTAAAGAATTTGCTGATTTTGCGCATCATTTTCATTATCAGGCTCCTCTAACGGGTTAATTAAATGTGATGTACATCACGTTTTTAATGGTAGCGAAGATGAAATGATATTTCAACATTTTTGTGATGTTAATCACAAAAATATAACGATTAAATAAATGAGACACGCGTAAGAGGTGAAAACCTGATTCACGATGGGCTGTCCAGCGAATCAGGCCAGTGCGTCGGTGAGGTCAGGCGGGATAGTGATAAATGTGATGATCGAACCACTGTTCGCCAATCTTCTCGGCGTCTTTTTTCGTGTGATGAAAACGGAAGCCAAGCCGTTGGGCAACGGCGTTGCTGCGTGTATTGGCGGTTGAAGCCCTGATGACGCAGCGTTCAACGAGGTGTGCATAGGTATAGGCAGCGATCAGCGTGCTAACGGCCAGAGAAATGATCCCCTTGCCTTCAAAGGCTTCGGCAATCCAGTAGCCGATAACCCCTTCTTTATTCTGAATCGTATTGAAGGAGACGATACCCGCCAACGCGTCATCCCAGTGGATAACGTATACAGCCGATGTTTTCGCGAAGAATGCCTCTCTGTTGCTGCGAATGGTTTCACGCGTGTCATCGACAGTCTTGACGGAGTCCGGCCAGGGTAGCGTTCGCCGCAAGCGCGTTTTTTCCTGCTGGATCAAGGCAAAGAGTGCATCGGCGTCACTTTCTTCCTGTATTGTCAGCCGCAAGTGGGGGGCGTGTCGTAATTCACGCAATGTGTCTGTAACGGGCGCTTTCATAAGATTCCTTCCATTAAGGCTGCAACGTGCCGTCAACGACCGTGACGCTGTGACCACCGATCCACGGTTCATCATTTAGATAAGTTACGGTAATGCGACCATCGCAGTGCAGCATGGTGCCCTGTCGGGCAAGGTAGCTGAGCGGGGCGGTGACATCATTTATGGAATGCTGCTGGCGCATCAGCACAGCCAGACAAGCATTGGCGCTGCCCGTCACGGGATCCTCTTTGAGATGACCACGCTCAATATAGAATGCACGAACCTCGTAATCGGCGGGTGTCGCGTTGTCGTGCGGGCCATAGATGGCGATGCCGTTGGTCTGACTGAGATCTTGCACGGAGGAGAGCGCGTCTGCATCGGGTACGATGCTCAGGCAGGTGTCAGCGCTGTCGACACGAATCACCAGCCAGCGAATGCCCATATGCACGGCGGTGGGCGGATAGCGTTTATCGAGACTGGCGCGGCCAGTGCCAGTCATACCCAGCGTTTTTTCCAGCAGTGGCGTGTGCGCATCGTCAAAGGGAACGATGGTGGCTTCTGGCGCGTGAAACGCCAGGCTCCCGTCATCATGGATATTGATTGGCACGAGGCCAATTCCGCATTGTTGTACGAGCTGCCCTGGAGATTTAGGGCGTAATCCTTCTTCCAGCAGAGCATGTGCGGTGCCGAGCGTAGGGTGTCCGGCAAAGGGCAATTCCGACGCTGGCGTAAAAATGCGTACGTGATAATCCGCCAGAGGATCGGTGGCTGGCAGGACAAACGTGGTTTCCGACAGGTTTGTCCAACGCGCGATATCCTGCATTTGCGCATCGGTTAGCCCATTTGCTTCCAGAATGACGGCGAGCGGATTGCCTTTGAAAGGCTGCTGGGTAAAAACGTCGACCTGCTTGAAACGACGTACTATAGGCATCGCATTTCTCTCCTGTATGCGCTGTCGCTTAAATATTACGCAAAACTAACCGCGATCCTGGCGCGCGCTTGTGGCATAATGCGCGCCAAATCACATTCCGACTCGAGTATAAGTGCTGTGTTAAGTACCAACAATATCACCATGCAGTTCGGCAGCAAGCCGTTGTTTGAAAACATTTCCGTTAAATTTGGCGGCGGTAACCGTTACGGTTTGATTGGCGCGAATGGTTGCGGTAAATCCACCTTCATGAAGATTCTTGGCGGCGATCTGGTGCCAAGCGCTGGTAACGTCTTCCTCGATCCTAATGAACGTCTGGGTAAGCTGCGCCAGGATCAGTTCGCGTTTGAAAAACACAGCGTACTGGACACCGTCATCATGGGCCACGGTGAGCTGTGGGCGGTAAAAGAAGAGCGCGACCGTATCTATTCACTCGCTGAAATGAGCGAAGAAGACGGCTACAAAGTTGCCGATCTGGAAGTGCAATATGGTGAGATGGATGGCTACAGTGCAGAATCTCGCGCCGGTGAACTGTTGCTGGGCGTAGGGATCCCTGTTGAGCAGCACTATGGCTTGATGAGCGAGATTGCGCCCGGTTGGAAATTGCGTGTCCTGCTGGCGCAGGCGCTGTTTGCCGATCCCGAGATCCTGCTGCTCGACGAACCGACCAACAACCTGGACATCGATACTATCCGCTGGCTGGAGCAGGTGCTGAACGAGCGTAACAGCACCATGATTATTATCTCGCATGACCGTCACTTCCTGAACATGGTGTGTACCCACATGGCAGATTTGGACTACGGCGAACTGCGTATTTATCCGGGTAACTATGATGAATACATGACGGCGGCGACGCAGGCACGCGAACGTCTGTTAGCCGATAACGCCAAGAAGAAAGCGCAGATTTCCGAACTGCAATCCTTCGTCAGCCGCTTTAGCGCCAACGCCTCTAAGTCCAAACAGGCGACATCACGCGCGCGTCAGATCGACAAAATTCAGTTAGATGAAGTGAAAGCGTCCAGCCGTCAAAACCCGTTTATCCGTTTCGAACAGGATAAGAAGCTGTTCCGTAACGCGCTGGAAGTGGAAGCGTTGAGCAAAGGCTTTGATAACGGCCCGCTGTTCAGCAAGCTTGGTCTGATGATCGAAGTGGGTGAGAAAGTCGCGATTCTGGGAACCAACGGTATCGGTAAAACGACGCTGCTGAAAACGCTGGTGGGCGATCTTCAGCCAGACAGCGGTACCGTGAAGTGGTCAGAAAATGCCAAAATCGGCTACTACGCGCAGGATCACGAATACGAATTCGATGAGACGCTGACGGTGTTTGACTGGATGAGCCAGTGGAAGCAGGAGAAAGACGATGAGCAGGCGGTGCGCAGCGTGCTGGGGCGTTTGCTGTTCAGTCAGGATGATATCAAGAAGAAAGTGAAGGTGTTATCCGGTGGTGAAAAGGGCCGTATGCTGTTTGGTAAGCTGATGATGCAGCGCCCGAATATTTTGGTGATGGATGAACCGACCAACCACCTTGATATGGAATCGATTGAATCGCTGAACATGGCGCTGGAAATGTTTGAAGGGACGCTGCTGTTTGTCTCTCATGACCGTGAATTTGTTAGCTCGCTGGCGACCCGTATTCTGGAAGTGACGCCAAACAAAGTGAACGACTTCACCGGAAACTATGAAGATTACCTGCGTAGTCAGGGTATTCAGTAAAAACGTAACTGATAAGAAAGAAAAAGCGCAGATATATTCTGCGCTTGGCTGAAAGCCGTTTTTATCTCATTGGCAATACCACTGATCCAACATAATACACGTTATTATTGTGTTACATCATTATTGTCAATGAGCGTTATATCTGGGCTTTTTTAGGCGCTGGGGTTGCGCCTTTTGGACCGAGTAATCTTGCTTTTTCCAGGCCGCCAATGCGTGCTATCAAATCAGCTTGATCAATCTTAGCTCGTTGATCGGTTTCTTCGGGGTGACAAATTCGCAATAATTCTGCGTGTAAATCTTCACGTATCGCAGCATAAGCGGGGTCGTTAATCAGGTTTTTTGTTTCCTCAGGATCGGATACCAGATTAAACAACTCAGCTTCATGTCTGACATAATAATGATATTTCCAATCCCCTTTTCGGATCATATAGGCTGCGGTGTTGCTGCCTGCGGCGTGATATTCACTAAAAATAACGCGTTCGTCATTTTTAGGCTGTTGGGCAATATCAAGAATAGATACCCCAGGTCGTTCAGACATCTCAGATTCATATTCACATCCCGCTAAAGAAAGTATTGTCGGGAATAAATCGAGAAGATCAACAGGGGTATGACAAACCCCCGGTGCTATATTCGGGCCGGATATAATCATGGGAATACCTACACTTTCTTGATAAAGCGTCGATTTTCCCCATAATCCTCTGGCACCAAGATTATCCCCATGATCGGAGGTATAGATAACGGTGGTGTTATTATTTAACCCTGTTTCATTCAGTACCGAGAGGATATCACCAATGTTGTTATCCAGGTATGAACAGAGTCCATAATAAGCTGAAAAGGCTTTTAAGCGTTCTTCCTCACTCTTGAATTTACTTTCGGTACTGTCAAAATCTGCATAATTTTGCACCCAGGGGTGACGATGATAGCCATCCTGAGGGAGAAGTTTAGCGGGCGGCAAAATATCAGCAGGATATAAATCAAAGAACTCCTGAGGAACAATTAAAGGAAAATGGGGAGCCACCAGTCCGACATACAATACGAAACTTTCATTAGATAGGGCGGCATTACGCAACCAGGCTTTGGTTTTTTCGGTAATGTTTTTATCATATTCGGTATAGTGTGAATCACCTGCTCCAATGTAGTCACCTAACATCCTCTCATCGTTTCCTTTTTTTAGATAAGGATCTCGGATAGAACCCCACACCATGCCGTATCCACCTACCACATGCATCGGAATAATTTCTTCATCGAAACCCACCGGGTCTTCTTTATCCCGATAATGCAATTTTCCAATACTGGCTGTTTTAATTCCATGCTGTTGCAGAATATGTCCCCAGCCTTTTTCCTGTCCTGCATAAGGCATGGCATTATCCCAGTGGCGAACGTGGTGCACACGTTTACCCGTTGCGAATGCTGCTCTGGAAGGAACACAGATAGGACAAGGGGTATAGGCATTGGTAAAACGAATACCATTTTCGGCTAACGCATCTAAATGCGGTGTATGGATGATTGGGTGCCCTGAGCAACCTAAAACATTTGGATTATGCTCATCAGACATAATCACGATAACATTTTTTCTACTCATAATATTATATTTTCTCAAGTATGAAATATATCAGTGTTATTGGATCGAGATAATTATCAGTCGACTTCATTTACACCAAGTAATTGAAGTAAACGCTTGCGGTACTGCTCAAATTCATCTTTATATGTTCGCCGGGGATGAGAAATATCTATCATAAAATCCTCAATAATCTTCCCATTATCAAGTACAAGAATTCTGTCAGATAAAATTAATGCTTCATCGACATCGTGTGTGACTAACACAACTGTGGGGGAAATCTCGGCAAACAGCGCTAAGAGTAGTTTTTGCATTTTAATTCGGGTTAAAGCATCCAGAGCACCAAAAGGTTCATCGGCCAGAACCAGAGAGGGGTGCCGTATCAATGATCGAGCCAATGCGACACGTTGCTGCTCTCCGCCTGAAAGTTCAGAAGGCCAGGCATAAGTTCTGTGCTCAAGGCCGACAAGAGACAATACTTGTTTGGCATCGTCAAACGTGTAGCGGGATTCGACACCAAGCCGCACATTGCTAATCACGTTTTCCCAAGGTAATAAACGTGAGTCTTGAAACATGACGGAATAATTCAAAGGGATATGGATAGCCCCTTGACCTGATACCGTCTCATCAAGCCCGGCAAGCGCGCGAAGCAGTGTACTTTTCCCCGATCCGCTTTTTCCTAACAAAGAAACAAACTGTCCAGATGGAATATGCAGATCGATAGCGTCAAGGATTACTTTCTCGGAATAAGCACGGGTTAGATTTTCTACCTTAACGGATTTATTTGTCTCTACTTTCATGTTTATTATGAGCCTATTGATTTGCTGTAGCGCATTGCACGTTTTTGAATAAATCGGACAAGCCCATCAGAGAACAGTCCTAAAACCATGTAAACCACCAGTCCAACGACGATAATATCGGTTTGACCGTAGTCTCTTGCGCGATTCATTAAATAGCCAATACCACTAGTTGTATTAATTTGTTCCAAAACCACGAGCACAGCCCAACAACTGGTCACGGCAAATCGCAGGCCGACAAAAAATCCGGGTAGTGCACCGGGTAACGCAACTCGGCGAATAAATTGTAATCGACTAAGTCCTACTGTTCTTGCTAATTCAACATAGCGAATATCGATATTTTTTAATGCAGAATGTGTATTGATATAAACAGGAATAATGACGCTGAAGGTAATAAGTACAATTTTTAATGCTTCACCAATACCTAACCATAAAATTGCCAGCGGAATCAATGCCAGTGTAGGGATCGCTCTTTTTATTTGCACTATACCATCTATAAGAATATCACCTGTGCGTGTTAATCCGGCCAATAACGCCAAGGTTAAACCTATTATTATGCCCAAACCCAGCCCAGAATAAGCGCGTTGTGCAGATGCTAGAAATTGTGGATAAAGTGTACCATCCATTAGCATATGGTAAGCGGAGTTGATTGCGCCCCAGGGAGAAGTTAATGCATTTTCTGGTAAGATGCCGGTGTAAGAACTGAATCCCCAAATTAAGAAAAGTATTATAGGACCAATAATCATCAAAAAAGGTGACGATTTTCCGGCAATTAATTTAGGTGCCGTGTGTTTTTTAATCTTATTCCTGACCGCAGGAATAGAGGCATATCTTTGTTGCCTTCTATGCTCTGAGATAGCTGATGTATTATCTGTCATTATTGCGCCTCCACTTTGTTATATGATTGCGCTGCCTGTGTAGCAACGGTATTGAAACGTAAATCAAACTCTTTTTCGGCAGACAGTGAATGTGGGATGGATCCTGATGCACTCAGAATATCTATTAATTTTTGCTGATTGGAAATCATACTGGTTAATAATGGGAACGTGGATTGACCGCGGATTTGTAATACTGTTTTTCCATCTTCTGATGACAGGCCCTGAGATTTTACATAGTAGGCGTTAATCCATTCCGATTGATGGAGTTCAGTCCATTTGTTGGCGTTAACCCATCGAGTAATAAAGTCGTTGATCGCATCTTTTTTATCTGGGTTATCAAGTGATTTTTTACTGGCATAAAGGTAAACCTGTTTCTTAGGCAATGTCTGATATAATGCGTCTGGGAATGCTGTTTTTGGAATGTTATTTTGTTTGATGTATCGTCCAAATTGTTGTTCTGTCAAGGGAGCAATATCGACTTGTCCAAATTGTAGCGCTGTTGGAAAATCACCCGCTCGCAAACGTACTAATGTGACATCAGATGGAGTTAAACCCGCTTCTTTTAATGTCTGAAGGATAAACACTTCACGAGCCGTTCCTTCTGCATAAGCTATTTTTTTATTTTTAAAATCAGCCAATGAGGTTATTGATAAACCTGGTCGTAATGCATATTGATAGTCTGGGCTTTGATTTTCACGGGCAGCAACAATCAGTAATGGGACATTGGCAGCTTGTGCCTGAATGGGCGGCGTATTTCCAACGATACCAATATCTAATGCATCTGATCTAAACGCCTCTAAAATAGCCGGCCCACCGATGAAATTAGCGAAAGTAATATCATAATTAAGGTTTTTATCTTCACCGGAAGCAGAAACCATATTTTTGGTTTCTTCATTTTGATCAGCAAATCGAAGTTCTACATGTGTGCCAGCTTGTGCCATAGCTGACAAAAAACCTAAAAATAGCGCGATGACATAAGCTGGTGAAATATTTATTTTCATGGATTTTTTCTACATAAATATGTATTGGTGAAATTATCCTATTCAGTTTTTTTTGGGAGAGAAATAATAAATAAGACATGTTTATTATATATTGATATATGCTTTTTCCTTATAAGCATTTCTTTTTTATGGCAATACGATTCGAGTCTCGGTGAGTAAAAGTGAAGAGATTTTAATGGTGCGATATTTTTTTTCATTTGGTTAACGTTGTCACCGCGAGCGTGTTTAAGATTTTGATAAATAAACATAAAATATCGATGTGTAGAGCGAGTGATGGTGAAAACGATACAATTTAGTTAACGTAAGGCAAAAATGCATAAATCCTATTTTTGTATGAGTGAACACAGATTGCTAAATGAAAAGGATTATCATTTAATCCCCTAAAAGATGCCTTAGGGGAGCCATATGAACATCGATCTTACACCGTATTATGCAGAACCCGGTGAGCAGCCTTTTAGCGCCCGACGTATGGCAATGCCCTGGCGCAACCATGTGCCGCTTTCACCTGAACAGATTCCAGTCGGTTGGCAGGCGCTGAAGCAGCAGACGGTGCCTGCGCGCAAACGCCTTCTTTACCTGCATATTCCCTTCTGTGCGACGCACTGCACATTCTGTGGTTTTTACCAAAACAAACTGCGTGATGACAGCACGGCGACCTACACCCGCTATCTGCTACAGGAATTGGCGATGGAGGCGGATAGCCCGCTGCATCAGTCTGCGCCGATTCATGCGGTGTATTTTGGCGGGGGTACGCCAACGGCGCTGGAGGCCGATGAGCTGTCGCAGATCATTCGTGCGATCCGTACCTCGCTGCCGCTGGCACCGGACTGTGAAATCACGGTAGAAGGGCGGGCGATGGATTTTGACGATGAGCGGATCGATGCCTGTCTGGATGCGGGAGCGAACCGCTTTTCCATCGGGATTCAGACCTTTGATACCCGTATTCGCCAGCGTATGGCGCGCACCTCGGATAAACAGCAGTCAATCCGCTTCCTTGAACGTCTGTGCGCGCGAGACAGAGCTGCGGTGGTGTGTGATTTGATGTTCGGTTTGCCGGAACAAACACCGGAAATCTGGCGAGAAGATCTGGCGATTGTCAGCGATTTACCGTTAGACGGCGTCGATCTGTATGCATTGAACCTGTTACCGACGACACCGCTGGCGAAGGCCGCCGAAAACCAGCGTGTTGCGCTGCCTGACGTGGTCGCCCGACGTGATTTTTATCGTACCGGCGCGGCATTTCTGGCTGAGGCTGGCTGGCACCAACTGAGCAATAGTCACTGGGCGCGCACCACGCGTGAACGCAATCTGTACAACTTGCTGATTAAACAAGGTGCAGACTGTCTGGCAATGGGGAGCGGCGCGGGCGGCAATATCAATGGGCAAGCCTACATGATGGAACGCAGTCTGGAGCGTTATTACCAGCAGATCGATCAGGGGCAAAAACCCATCATGATGATGACGCCAGCCAGCCCGACCGGGCCGTGGCAGCATCAACTTCAGGCGGGTATTGAAGTTGGCCGCATCAAGCTGCCCCAGTTGACTCAACATGCCCGCGAACTTCAGCCGCTACTTAGCCAATGGCATCAGGCTGGATTGACCTGTGATGATTCCACCTGCCTGCGCCTGACCAATGATGGCCGCTTTTGGGCGAATAACCTGATGCAGGCACTACAACAAATTATCCCCCAGCTTAATGCCGCAGAGCATGCCCACTAACCGGAGACGCAACGATGACCCTGACACTGAATGAATTACTGGCAACCAACCCTGATGGCACACTGGAAGACATTGCCGGGAAGTATAATACCTCGCTATTTGCCGTGGTTGAGGCGCTGCCTGAAGCGCAGCGCACGCTGGCGACGGGCGATGCTTTCGATCGCGTGTGGGACACCATTGCGACCTGGGGGGAAGTGACGTTAATCAGCCACACGGCGGATGCGATTCTGGAATTTAAGAGCGAACTGCCAACGGGGACGCATCGTCACGGTTACTTTAACCTGCGTGGCAAAAATGGCCTGAGTGGACATATTCGCGCCACAAGCTGTCAGCACATTGCCTTTATTGAGCGTAAGTTCATGGGGATGGACACGGCATCCGTAGTATTCTTTAATGCTAGCGGTGCGGCGATGTTTAAAATCTTCCTTGGACGAGACAGCCACCGCCAGTTGCTGAGCGCCCAGGTTGAGGCGTTCCACGCGCTGGCGCGTGAATTACAACCGGAGCAGGTATGACGTGGTTACTTTTTGGCGCGGGCAATGGGGTCGGCGCCTGCTTATTACAGCGCGCTATTGAGTGCGAGCAGGCGGTGGTACTCGTATTGCGTAACCCTGAACAGGCCAAGCACTGGCGTGAGCAGGGGATGACAGTAGTAGAAGGCGATGCTTGCGATGCGGAAACGGTCGCGGAAGCCTGTCGTGTGGCTGGCTCCTCCGCCATTGTGGTATCGACAATGGGCGGCGGCACGGTCAATTATCATGGGCACAGAACGGTGATCGACGGTGCAGAACTGGCGGGTCTCAAACGTATGCTGCTGGTGACCTCATTGGGTTGTGGTGACAGTTGGTCGCTGTTGTCGCCGCGCGCCAGAGCCGCATTTGGTTTTGCGGTGCGTGAGAAATCGTTGGCGGAAAGCTGGCTGCAAAGCAGCTCGCTGGATCACTGTATTGTTCGTCCCGGCGGGTTGTTGGATGTGGTGGCCACGCACAACGCGAAGTTGACGCAAGGTACTGCAACACTGGGATTGGTCTCTCGTCGGGATGTCGCGCTGGCCGTTGATCAACTGCTGCAACAACCGGTGTTTGGCAACCAAATTTATAACCTGATCGATCCCGATCTGACGATGCCCGCCATTCCGTAACGCTCTGTCATCTCTGTTACTGGGATAATCTATCCCGGTAACAGAGAAAAGATTATCTCGCGCTGTCAAAAACGGTTTCTGTTATCTCTTATGTGGCTATGTTCTAATCGATACCCGCAATGTGGTATTCCTTAAGCATATGGGTGATGACGATGGACGAAGTAAAACGCCTCCTGACCGAAGAGATTGAGCGTATTAATCAGGAAGAAAAACGCGACAATAAAATACGTTTCAGCCACAAATTCATGCAGTCGCACCCCTATCTGTTTGCCGCGATGCTGGTGAGCTACCTGCCAGTCGCCTTTATCCTCGTTTATGCCCCTTATTTTGGTCTGCCATACCTTATTGGTTTTACCGTTTTCCTGTTGGCGATGATGCTGGCACTTTCGATGGATATTAATCCGACCTATCGTTTTGAGGATATTGATACGCTGGATTTACGCGTGTGCTACAACGGCGAGTGGTTTACCATCCGTCATGTGTCGCAGGACACGCTGGATAAGCTATTGCGCAACGAACGAGTGCCGCCTGCCGTGAAATCAGGAATAGAGAAGATTCAGCGTACGAAAGGCAGTGTTGATTTCTACGACGTCTTCTCGCTGGCTTACCGACAACAGCCTTCCCAGTAACCGACGATTTTTACTTTTGATTATATTGCCGGCATTGGGTCTAATGAGATTTAGAATCTGCGAAGTGGCGCGAAATTTTACCCAATGTATTACCGAGGAAGAGCGATTCGTGTTTAAATTCAATGTATAAGATTATCTATCGCAAGGCTGACTACATTGAGTTTTCGTTTTGCTTTTTGGAACTGTGCGATATCGCCTCCAGGTGTAAAAAATTGGCAAAATCGGGGTAATGTCGCCGATGCTGTTGAGATCATTAGACACCTATTTATTCATGAGCACATTGATCTATTAGCTGTTTGTGAAGTGAATCAACCCTCTTTCCAATTACTGGTCGAAGGGCTTCTGGATATAGGTATTGCATCTGAATTCATGGATGACACTACGCTAACCGGAGGCCAATTTGATATCGGCTATTTTTATCGTTCAACTCGCATAGTGGTCACTCAAGGGAATACGCATACCGGTCGAATTGGCAGCTCATCGCTTAAAATTGCACAGCAATTAAAAATAGCGTTTAAAGCGGAAACGTCTTATGAAATAACCATTCTGGTTTCACACTGGCCAAGTCAGTTAAGAACCATTGCCGAGGATTTTAGAAATAAGTGCTCTATTGGGCTAAGAGGCTTTGTCGATTCTCTTCTTGTTGGTAAAAAGCAGGTGATTTTAATGGGGGACTACAACGATGAACCCTATGCTCCCAGCTTATTTAAAAATCTGTCGGCAACCAACGATCGGGCGCTGGTGCTTTCTCAGCCTGATTATTGGCTCTATAACCCCTACTGGAAAACGCTCTCGGCACGGGTGCCATTCTCGTTTGAAGAACAGCAACATGATTTTGGAACCTGTTATAGTAAAGCGGGGAACCGTAATGGCTGGTCGGCTTTCGATCAGATCATCTTCTCGGGGGATTTTCTCAGCACGGGGCCATGGTATCTGGATGAGGCGGCGACAGGTGTTGTGCTAACGGATGTATTGCGTGCTGCTATTTTGGATAGTAAGCATTATTTCGATCACATGCCTGTTATCGGTTGTGTCAGGAAAAAAGGGGCAACGAATGTTTCAATTTAAAGAATTTATTAAGGCAGGACAGGAATCTGCCTCTACCGTTGAGAAAAATCATAAGGATATTGGGGATGTATTTCGTTCATTAAACCATGATCTAAAAATTGAATCGGATGAGCATTTAACATTAAGCCGCTTTTTTTTTAAAGATTTATTAGAGTTTGATTTTGAATTGAAAAAATTAGAGGAATATGACGGCAACGGTGAACTGAACATTCCCTCAAAAGGCAGGCTAGGTATCATCTATGATGATGCTATTTCAGATATTGCTACATGGGAGCAACATGCAGACGGTTACCCTCTTACAATTGAATACCAAGGAGAAAGGGTTGATTGTTGGGATCAGGAGTCGTTAGCTAATGCACTGGGGAAAATAGTGTCTTCCGCACAGTTCTGGTTGAAGGTTAAGGAGTTGTCTTCCCGCGTTCAGGCAAAGGTCAACCCGCATTTGCCAGGCCTTTGATCCTCAACGTCATTAAACGCGGAGTTTGTCGCATTGCTTGTGATTTTTCGAACGGGTGGTTTTTCAGGTTGATAGTTTTTTAAATACGGGCAGAACAGGACGATGAGCGAAAAGGTATTGCTGGTGATTCAGTTGGGCCAACCGCCGGAAGGCATTGCCTCTCAGGTTGGACAACAGGGGACGTGGTTTAGCAATGCAGTACAGGGCAAAACACGGCCAGTGCGGGTGGTGCGTCCCGATCTTGGGGAACCGCTGCCGCCGTTTGATACGCTAGCGGCGGTGATCATCTCGGGTTCGTGGTCGATGGTTACGGATCGGCTGGACTGGAGCGAATATACCGCTGGCTGGCTGCGCGAGGCGTATTCTGCGGATGTTCCGCTGCTGGGCGTGTGCTATGGGCATCAACTGCTGGCCGATGCGTTGGGGGGCAAGGTGGGGGATAACCCGAACGGTAAGGAAGTCGGCGTTCAGGTGGTGACAACCCACGATGCGGCAGCACAAGATCCTTTGCTGTGCGGCTATCCGCAGCAGTTTGGCGCTTATCTGACCCACCAACAATCCGTGCTGGAAGCGCCAGAAGGCGCGCAGGTGCTGGGGAGTTCAGAGATGGATGGCTGCCAGATTATCCGCTACAGCGATAAAGTATTGACCGTACAATTTCACCCGGAATTCAGCGCGGATATCATGCTGACGTGCCTGCGCCATAATGAAGCAGCGCTGCGACAGGGCGGTTGGGATGTTGATCGGATGATGGACATTCAGCAAGAACCCGTCTGGGCGCGCAAGATCCTGCTGGATTTTGTACAACGCTACGCAGCGAAATAGCACTTAAATAACGCCTGTCACCTATCGGTGATGGTTTGCGCGTAGACAGTCAACTATCTGGTCTACCCCCCCTCTTTGTGGGTGTGGAGATGTTTGTGGCTTTTCTGCTACTGTTTCCGTCATGGCGGGAGAGGGCGGTGTTGATGGCGAAAAACGACCATAACCTTGCCGGAAATCAGGAAGTCGATAGGCGCGATGCGTATAATCCCCGCTATCTTTCGGTCGCGCTGGCGGCCTTCCTGCCCACGAAAAATAGTGGATAGCCAACGTAAATAACAGGAAAAACCACCCTGATGAGTATTCGCATTGTTCCGCAGGAACAGCTAGAACAGAACGAAAAATCGATGCCGGAAGGGCATATCCCCCCGCTGCTTTTTGCTAACCTGAAAAGCCTGTACAGCAGCCGTGCGGAGCGTCTGCGTCAGTTAGCGGAAGATCACCCATTAGGGGATTATCTCACTTTCGCAGCCGGTGTGGTGGAGGCTCAGCAGAAGGTCTTGCACGACCATCCGTTACAGCTTGATCTGAATGACGTATTGAAACAGTCCGGTGAACGCCCGCCGCTTGATATCGCCGTGTTCCCGCGAGATGCGCACTGGCACACGCTGCTGCGTGCGTTGATTGAGGAACTAAAACCGGATGCCAGCGGGCAGGTGTTATCCACGCTGGAGAATCTGGAAAAAGCGTCAGCGCAGGAACTGGAAGAATTGGCGACCGCGCTGCTACACCACGAGTTTCGTGCTGAAAACAATGATAAAGCTCCGTTCATCTGGGCGGCTTTGTCGCTGTTTTGGGCGCAGATGGCCGGCCTGCTGCCCGGTAAAGCACGAGCTGTTCCCGGTGAACATCGTCAGTTCTGCCCCGTGTGCGGCAGTATTCCGGTATCCGGTGTGGTGCAATTAGGCACCTCCAGCGGGCTGCGTTATCTGCACTGCAATCTGTGTGAGAGCGAATGGCACATGGTGCGGGTGAAATGCAGCAACTGTGAAGCGTCGAGCGATCTTAATTATTGGTCGTTGGATAGCGAAAACGCGGCGATTAAAGCGGAAAGCTGTGGCCACTGCGGCACGTATTTAAAGTTGTTGTATCAGGAAAAAGATCACCGAGTGGAAGCTGTCGCCGACGATCTCGCCTCGCTGGTATTGGATGTGAAAATGGAGGAGGAGGGCTTTTCTCGCAGCAGCATCAACCCCTTCCTGTTCCCGGAAAGCGCGATCGAATAGCCAACCTGATACGGTGAAGGGCGTTTGTGCTTCACCGTTTTTCCTTTCAAAAAGCCTACGCCCGCCACACGCCGCTGACGTGCAGCAGCAACACCAATGCCGTAATCGCAATGGACGTGGAGATCAGCCCGGCATGATGACGCACCTGTCAGCAGGTGCGTCGTTGTTAAGCGTCTTGATGAGATAGCGCCTGTGTTTATTTAAAAGGTTTCCCAATTATTTTCATGCGTTTTTGCCTGTCCTAAGCCCCTTGACGTCGGCAATGCTTTCGCATGCACAGGCGAGCTGACATGCACAGAGGGCTGGGACGGCTGATCAGACAGATGAAAGACCGCCACGGCTTCTGTTAGCTGGCGAGCCTGTTCTTCCAGTGACGCGGCGGCGGCGGCAGATTCCTGTACCAGCGAGGCGTTTTGCTGGGTCACACCGTCCATTTCGGTTACGGCCTGACTGACCTGATTAAGACCAAGGCTCTGTTCTGCTGACGCGGAGGCGATCTCGCCCATCAAATCGGTGACGCTGGTGACCGCGCGAACGATGTGGTGCATGGTATCCCCCGCCAGAGCGACTTGTTCAGAGCCTGTGTTGATACGCGTTACGGATTCCGCGATCAATCCCTCGATCTCTTTTGCCGCTTGCGCACTACGCTGGGCGAGGCTCCTGACTTCGCCAGCGACGACGGCAAAACCGCGCCCTTGATCGCCCGCGCGGGCGGCTTCAACGGCGGCATTCAGCGCGAGAATATTGGTCTGAAACGCGATGCCGTTAATGACGCTGGTAATATCGGCAATTTTGCGTGAACTGGTCGTGATGTTCTGCATGGTCGTCACCACATCATCAACCATATTCCCGCCTTTATTTGCCATGCTGGATGCTTCTTTCGCCAGTGTGTTCGCCTGCGACACATTGTCGGTATTGCGTTTTACCGTTGCGCCTAGCTGCTCCATGCTGGCCGCAGTTTCTTCTAATGCCGCGGCTTGTTGTTCGGTGCGCGAAGAGAGGTCACTATTGCCTGCGCGAATTTCACCTGCGCCCTGATAAATAGACGCCGCGCTATCGCGAATGGTACTGACGGTACGAATCAGGCTTTCTTGCATGTCACGTAAATAGGGGATTAATTGGCCAATATTATTACGGCCAAAGTCGCTAATCGTATGTTGCAATTGCCCTGATGCAAGCATTTGGACGTGTTGCTTAATGTGTTCCAACGGGACTAATAGGCAGGATACCAAATAGCGGTCGGTGGTAAATAGCAACATCATACCGAGGACCAGCGCAGTGAGAATCGTGTATTGGCTGGTTTTTATCAGTGAATGGATGAGTTGGCTATTACTGCCATCATTGGCTGAAACTGACTGCGCATAGGTTTCTGAGGATTTCCCAAAAGCGATGCTTAACGGCGGTAACGTATTCTGCATATTGTGCTGAAATGCGCTGAGATCGCCGCCATTAACCAGCGCGATCATCTTATGCATCTCTTGTGTAATCCCGCCCCAGTATTGAATAATATTCGCAACCTGGTCGTCAGGAACACCGACATGGGACTGTTTTTTAAACTGTTCCAGATCGTGGTCACTGATATTGGCGGAATCCGTTGCCATTTTTAACAGATTTTGGAAAGCCTCTTTCTGCCCATTTCGCTGGGCATCGACAGCAAGCATCAGCCTGATAGAGGTACGAAAATAATTTTCTGTACCATGACTCATGATGGTCGCGTTCTTTTTTTGTATCTGGCTGGTTTCCAATAACTGACTGACCTGATTCAGAGAAGAGAGGGCGATCCACGATACGCTCCCCCAAAGTAGTAAGAACAATGTTAGCGTTGTTAGTAAAACTTTACGGATAGTGAGGTTTTTGAGCCATTGCATGGAAATGGTCCTTACTTGTTATTGTTGGTTTTTTTCGTGGTACGTTACGAATATTCACTGGTGTTTACTTTATCAATCGGCAATAACGTCAACGTGCTGTAACTCAAAAAATGGTGGATGAATCAAGAAAAAACCTTTCTCTAAATGAGTATCGGCATCTGCCTTTATTTTCTTATCAAAAATAAAGGTCAGTGGATAACCGCTTCCAATCAGAAAATAACGTTTGGGTCGCCGTTTTTAGCGCCATGGCGATAGTAAAAACGGTGAATTTTGCCAGTGGTGTAGAAATTGCATGTGTGCAGTAAATTTTTCAGGAGAGACCACGATGGTGGCAGAGCCTTCAACGACAATTCGATTTTTACTTGCCTCACGGCAGTGTGAACTCAACAATTTGCGCTATCTGCTGCAAAGTGGCGAGCTGGTGGGGAAGATCAGCCAACTGGTGCATCTATTGCAGCGTGAACGCGGCACGGCCAACCTGTTTCTCTGTTCTGAAGGAACACTCTTCGCCGATGAACTGGCGCTACGGGAGAAAGATGCGCAGGAAGCGCAGACGCATTTGATGGCGCATCTGGCTGAGTTAGAAAAAATGACGGCGGAATTGCCGCAGGCGAGTCGTCTGTTCAGTCGTGTCGCCAGCGTGGTTTACGCATTGAGCCTGTTGCCCACGTTGCGTCAGCAGATCCGCCAGCGCTTATTGCCTCAGCCGCAGGCGATGACATTTTTTAACGACATCATTCGCAATTTGTTAGCGCTGGTGTTTGAAGTGTCCGATACGGCGGCCGATCCGGGCATTTCCCGCGCGTTAATTGCCATGTTCAGCTTTATGCAGGGGAAAGAACTGGCGGGGCAGGAGCGAGCCGTAGGCGCGGCAGCCTATGCCGCGGGCAGCGTCGATGAGGAAACCCAACAAAAGCTGCTGGATTTGATCGAACGGCAGGAGCGCTGTTTCGATACCTTTCTGAATTTTAGCGATGAAGAAAATCAGCAGCGTTGGCGCAATGTTGCGGTAGACAGCGAGTTTGAGCGTCTGCGTCGCATCGTGTGTACGCGCAACCCGATAGAAAAGCTATCGAAAGCCGATAGCCTGCACTGGTTTTCGATCGCCACGCGGCGCATCGATGAAATGAAACAGATGGAAGATGAACTGGAACAGGCGCTAATGCAGCGCTGCCGTACCCGTATTGCAGCAGCGGAGAAAGCGTGCAGCGATCAGCGGGCCGATCTAGAAGAGCTGATGGCGCAGCAGGAAAATGACGATCCCGGCTATTCGATATTTATCGCCGGTCTTGATGGGGAAGGGCAAAACGCACAGTCCGGCTGGCTACATAGCGATGGCGTCAGTCCACAGCTAGGACGCTCTCTGTTGTCGTTAGTGCAACAACAGTCGCGGCGCTTACAGGCGCAGGATAATGAATTGGCCGCGCTGCGAACCACGTTGAATGAAAGAAAACAGATAGACCGTGCGAAAGGTTTACTCATGCAGCACCGTGGATTAAGTGAAGAAGAGGCATATAAAACCTTGCGTCGCATGGCGATGAGCCAGAATAAAAAGCTGATTGAGATTGCCACCGCGATGCTCGCTGTCGCCGATGTATTTGGTGATACTCCCTAAGAGGTATATGCACATGAACTGTGCGTGTTCTGCCTGTTGGCGGTGCAAAGCATCGTTCTGCGAAGAGTAACGTGTGGAGTCAATGGTTGTGGGTGGTGGTTTCGTGCGAAGTTGGTTCTCGCTGTCGTTATGTTGTGATGAGCGTAAATAACGCTGAAGAAAAAGCAGGCTTAGGATGAGCGGCAGGGATGCCGCGAAAGTCGTTGCCGCGTTGGGAACGCGTCAACGGCGGTCCGTTAAGAGACTGTTTTTTATGAAGGTATCGCGTAGCGACGTTATTTCTCGCGAAAAAGCCACGGGTCACGGGGCGGCGGCGACTGAGCGCCCCGTGTCGGGCGCGTGCTACGACGTAGTATAGAAATAGCAATATTGTGGCGCACGAAATAATCACCATAATTTACATATTGTTAATGAAGTTTCAGTCCACTTCTCAACTAACCCCTTCCCCTCGTCAATACGCAAAATTGTGATAATTGGCACAAACCTTGCTTTAACTCATTAGCAATAACCAAACATTCATAATGCGTTTCGGGCCAACGGCGGTGCGGAAGGTGTTAATCGGACAACGGCGTCCATAAGCGTGCAGCTTTTGCATGGGCTTGTGGACGCCGTTTTTGTTTTTACCGCCTGAAAAGGTGTTTTGTGTAAGGGTGTCGTTGATGAGTGATTCCAAAACCAAAAGCATGACCGTCTCTCGCCGCCAGTTTCTGTTGGGGAGTGCTGCACTGGGAGGCAGCCTGATGCTGCCAGGGCTAATGAATAGCGCGTGGGCCGCAGGTTCCGATGCGCCGGAGAAAAAGGAAATCCGGGTCGGCTTTATCCCCTTGACGGACTGCGCCTCGGTCGTGATGGCCGCCGTAAAAGGTTTCGATAAGAAATACGGCATCACCATAGTGCCTAGCAAAGAAGCCAGTTGGGCCGCAGTACGCGACAAACTGGTGTCAGGTGAACTGGACGCCGCACATATTCTGTATGGTCAGTTGTACGGTCTGCAAATGGGGCTGTCTGGATCGCAGAGCAACATGGCTGCCCTGATGACGCTTAACCAGAACGGACAGGGAATTACGTTGGCGAACCAACTGCGTGAAGCCAACGTCACGGATCTGGCGGCACTGCAAAAGTATATCGCTGCCAGTCCGGCAGGCACCTACACCTTCGCGCAAACCTTCCCGACTGGCACCCACGCCATGTGGCTCTACTACTGGCTGGCTTCTGCCGGGATCCATCCGCTGAACGATGTGCGCACCGTGGTGGTGCCACCGCCGCAGATGGTGATGAACATGAAGATTGGCAATATGGTGGGGTACTGCGTTGGCGAGCCGTGGAACCAGCGTGCCATCAGCGAAAAAATCGGCTTTACCGCTGCCACCACGCAGGACATCTGGCCGGATCACCCGGAAAAAGTGTTGGGCACCCGTGCTGACTGGGTGAATGCTAACCCGAACAGCGCCCGTGCGCTGACCGCCGCGATCCTCGATGCATCGCGCTGGATTGACGCCTCGGACGACAACCGCCGCGAAACGGCTGGCGTTGTTGCCGGACGTGCCTACATCAATGCCAAAGAAGACACCATCGTCGGACGCATGCTGGGTCAGTACGAAAACGGGCTGGGGAAAAGCTGGAAAGACGAGCACGCGATGCGTTTTTACCACGACGGTTCCGTGAACTACCCGTATCTGTCCGACGGCATGTGGTTCCTCACTCAGCACAAACGCTGGGGCTTGCTCACTGAAGATCCAGACTATCTCGCCGTGGCGAAGCAGGTTAACCGTATTGACATCTACAAGCAGGCTGCCGAGGCCGTGAAAAATGTGCCCTTGCCCGGTAGCGACATGCGCAGCAGCGTGCTGATCGACGGTGTCCGTTGGGATGGTAGCAATCCGGCAGGTTATGCCAACAGTTTTAGCGTGAAGAAATAAGTGAGGTTGATGATGAAAAACCAGGCCCAAATTATACCGATTGCCGCGGATAACGCCCCGGAAACCGTACACAGCGCCGAGATTATGCCGCTGCCAACCAAGCCAGCGACGCGGGAAAAGGCACCCACTGCGCCTGCTTTCACCTACCGCCCGCTGTTGCGCAAGCTGTTTCAATCGCTTTTCCCCGCGGTGCTGGGGCTGGGGTTGCTGATTACCGTTTGGCAGATTGCCGCGCTCAACAGCGAGAATTTCCCGACGCCGTGGAGCACCTGGCTCGCGGCGCTCAGCCTCTTTGCCGATCCGTTTTACATCGCCGGTCCGAACGATCAGGGTATCGGCTGGAACGTATTGGCCTCTTTGCAACGTGTCGGCATTGGCTTCGGGCTGGCGGCGCTGGTTGGCATTCCCACCGGTTTCCTGATTGGCCGCTTTACCTTTCTGGCCAACATGCTTAACCCGATTATTTCGCTGCTGCGTCCGGTTAGCCCGCTGGCCTGGCTGCCTATCGGTCTGCTGCTGTTCCAGCGTGCAGAACCGGCATCCAGTTGGACCATTTTCATCTGCTCCATCTGGCCGATGATCCTCAATACCGCAGAAGGCGTGCGCCGCATTCCACAGGATTACCTGAACGTGGCGCGGGTGCTGAAACTGTCCGAATTCACCATCATGCGCAAAATTCTGCTGCCTGCGGTGTTGCCTAACGTGTTGACTGGCGTGCGTCTGTCGATTGGCGTCGCCTGGCTGGTGATTGTGGCGGCGGAGATGCTGACGGGCGGCGTTGGTATCGGCTTCTGGATTTGGAATGAATGGAACAACCTGAATGTAGAAAACATCATTATCGCCATCGTGGTGATTGGCGTTATCGGTCTGCTGCTTGAGCAGGGACTGGTGTGGATTGCTAACCGTTTCAGCTATGACAACCGCTAAGGAGCCAACCATGCGTACTACTCCCATTATTCAAGTGCAGCAGGTGAGCCAACGTTTTAATACCGCCAGCGGTGAGTTTCTGGCGCTGGATCAGGTGAGTTTTGATATTCACACCGGTGAAACGATCAGCCTGATCGGCCATTCCGGCTGTGGCAAATCCACGTTATTGAACCTGATTGCTGGCCTGACGCTGCCAAGCAGCGGTGGCTTACTGTGTGACAACCGTGAAATCGATGGTCCGGGGCCGGAGCGCGGCGTGGTGTTTCAAAACCACTCACTGCTGCCGTGGCTGACTACCTATGAAAATGTCGCGCTGGCGGTACGTCAGGTGTTTCGCGGGCAGATGAACAAGCACGAAATGCACGAATGGATTACCCACAATCTGGAACTGGTACACATGGGGCACGCACTGAACAAACGGCCCAATGAGATCTCCGGCGGGATGAAACAACGTGTGGGTATTGCCCGCGCGCTGGCCATGAAGCCGAAAGTGCTGCTGATGGATGAACCGTTCGGCGCGTTGGATGCCTTGACCCGTGCGCACCTTCAGGATGCGGTGATGGAGATTCAGCAGCGTTTGCAAACCACGATTGTGCTGATTACTCACGACGTCGATGAAGCGGTACTGCTGTCAGATCGCGTACTGATGATGACCAACGGCCCGGCGGCGACAGTGGGAGAAATCATGACGGTTGAGCTGGAACGTCCACGCTCACGCGTCGCGCTGGCTGACGATCCGCGTTATCACCACTACCGCCAGCAGGTGCTGCATTTCTTGTATGAAAAACAGCCTAAAGCAGCCTGACCGCGAGACTGGAACGATGATGAAACCGCATCTGATTGTGATTGGTAACGGGATGGCGAGCGCGCGCTTTGTCGATACGCTGCGCCAACTGGCCGCCACGCGCTACCGAATCACCGTGATTGGCGATGAGCCGCGTGCCAGCTATAACCGCATCCTGCTGTCGCCGGTCTTGAGCGGTGAAAAGGCGTTTGCTGATACGCTGCTGACGCCTGCGGCTATCGACGATGATGCGGCGTTACCGGTGAGCTATCTGCTGGGCGAACGCGTCACCCATATCGATCGCCAACAGCAAGAAGTGACCACCACGCAACGGCAACTGCATTACGATCATCTGGTGCTGGCGACCGGATCCACGCCGTTTATGCCACCGATGCCCGGTATCGATCTGCCCGGCGTGTGCGGATTCCGCACCCTGGATGATGTCGAACTGATGCTGACGACGATTGGTCAATCCGTTCCCGCCGTGGTGATTGGCGGGGGCTTACTCGGTATTGAAGCCGCCGCCGCGCTGAAGTTGCGCGGTGCCGACGTGACCTTGCTGCACCGCGTTCCGATTCTGATGGAACGTCAACTGGATGCCACCGCGAGCGATTTGCTGTGTGATAGCCTGCGCGAACGCGGCATTGCCTGCGAGACGGATGTGCAGGTTGTGGCGCTGCATGGTGATGAGCACGGGGTGACGGCGGTTGCGCTGTCCGATGGACGCACGATCCCTGCCGGACTGGTGGTGGTGACTGCGGGCGTTATCCCCGCCAGCCAACTGGCGCGCGAATGCGGGTTGCCTTGCAACCGCGGTGTGCTGGTGGATGGACAACTACAAACCGCTGACCCGCATATCAGCGCGATCGGCGAATGTTGTGAACTCAATGGCGAAATCGTCGGGCTGGTTGCCCCCTGTTTCGCCCATGCCACGCTGGTGGCACAACGCCTTGCCGGACATGCACCACAAGATTATCAGCGTGAGCAGGCCGCGACGCGGCTGAAAGTCACCGGGATCGGTGTGGTCAGCGGCGGCGAGATTAATGTGGCACCCGATGATGAGGTGTACACCACTTTTGACCCGCAGACGCAGCACTATCGTCGTCTGCTGGTGCGCGACGGTCGGCTGAGCGGTGTTTTGCTGTATGGCGACACTGACGACAGCCAGCGTTTGCTGGCCGCAATGGAGAGCAGCACTGACGGCGAGACGATACCGCCTGCTGCGCTGCTTTTCGGCCTTTCTTCCCCTGATTCTGACTCACAGCCTGCGGCTGTAAGGATTCCTGTCATGAGCAAACCTATTTTGGTGGTCGTTGGCCACGGTATGGTCGGTCACTATTTTCTTGAACAACTGGTTGAGCGTGACCTGCATCAGCATTATCACATCGTGGTATTTGGTGAAGAGCGCCATGAAGCTTACGACCGTGTGCATCTTTCCGAGTATTTCTCCGGGCGCAGCGCCGCATCGCTGTCGCTGGTAAAAGAGGGCTTTTTTGCCGAGAGCGGCATTGAGCTGCGCAGCGCCAGCGAGATCGTGGCTATCGATCGCGAACGTCAGTGCGTGTGTGACGCGCAGGGCAGAGAAATCGCCTACGACAAACTGGTGCTGGCGACGGGATCCTACGCATTTGTGCCGCCGATTCCCGGCAACACCCGCCCCGGCTGCCTGGTTTATCGTACGTTGGACGATCTGGACGCGATTGCGGCGCAGGCGAAAAAAGCCAAAACCGGTGTGGTGATCGGTGGCGGTTTGCTGGGTCTAGAAGCTGCCAATGCTTTGCGCCAACTGGGTTTAGACACTCATGTGGTGGAGTTTGCTCCGCGTCTGATGGCGGTACAACTGGATGACGGCGGGGCTGCGATGCTGCGCCGTAAAATTGAAGCGTTGGGCGTACAAATTCATCTCAGTAAAGAAACGCGTGAAATCACCGACGGCGAGCAGGCGCTGCATCGCCTCTGCTTTGCTGACGGCAGCGTGCTGGAAACCGACTTAGTGCTGTTTTCCGCCGGGATTCGCCCGCGTGACAAACTGGCGGATAGCTGTGATTTAGAGAAAGGGCCGCGCGGCGGCATCGTGATTGATGACCATTGCCAGACATCGGATGACGCAATTTTCGCTATCGGCGAATGTGCGCTGTGGAAAGGGCAGATTTTCGGGCTGGTGGCGCCGGGCTACCAGATGGCGCGTAGCGTAGCCGATACGCTGGCTCAGCGCGATACGCCGTTTACCGGCGCGGATATGAGTACCAAATTGAAGCTGCTGGGCGTTGACGTTGCCTCGATTGGCGATGCGCACGGCCGCACGACAGGGAGCCAGAGCTACCAGTGGACGGACGGCCCGAATGAGGTCTACAAGAAAATCGTGGTCTCTGAGGACGGTAAACATTTGCTGGGTGCGGTATTGATTGGCGATAGCAGCGATTACAGCACGTTGCTGCAAATGATGCTCAACGATATGCCGTTGCCTAAACAGCCAGAAAGCCTGATCTTGCCTGCACGTTCCGGTGATGCGCCAAAAGGGCTGGGTGTCGCGGCGTTACCCGCCAGCGCTCAGATTTGTTCCTGCCATAACGTCAGCAAAGGCGATATTTCGGCGGCAGTAGCGGGCGGATGCGGTGAACTGGGCGCGCTGAAAACCTGTACCAAGGCGGGAACGGGCTGCGGCGGCTGTGTACCGCTGCTTAAACAGGTCATGGAGTATGAACTGACGCAACTGGGCGTTGAAGTGAAGAAGGATATTTGTGAGCACTTCGCTTATTCACGTCAGGAACTGTATCACCTGATCCGTGTGCATGAGATCCGCTCATTCGACAGTCTCCTTGAGCGTTATGGTCACGGCTTGGGCTGTGAAGTGTGTAAACCGCTGGTGGGATCGATGCTGGCGTCCTGCTGGAATGACTATCTGCTGCAACCGCAGCACCTGCCGTTGCAGGATACCAACGACCGTTTCTTCGCTAACATTCAGAAAGACGGCACTTATTCTGTCGTGCCGCGCGTTCCGGCGGGAGAAATTACGCCGCAGGGTCTGATCGCTATCGGTCAGGTGGCGCAGCGCTATAACCTGTATACCAAGATCACCGGCGGTCAGCGGGTGGATTTGTTCGGCGCTCGCTTAGAGCAGCTTCCAGAAATCTGGCGTGAGCTGATCGATGCCGGATTTGAAACCGGTCATGCCTACGGCAAATCCCTGCGCACGGTGAAATCTTGCGTGGGATCGACCTGGTGCCGCTACGGCGTGCAGGATTCCACCGGATTGGCGATCCAACTGGAGCACCGTTACAAAGGGCTGCGCTCGCCGCATAAGATCAAAATGGCGGTGTCCGGCTGCACCCGCGAGTGTGCAGAGGCACAGAGCAAGGATATCGGCGTGATTGCCACGGATAAAGGCTGGAATCTGTACGTCTGCGGCAACGGCGGCATGAAACCGCGCCATGCGGATCTCTTTGCCAGCGATCTGGATACCGAAACCCTGCTGCGCACCATCGATCGGGTATTGATGTTCTATATCCGTACCGGCGATCGCCTCCAGCGTACCAGTACCTGGATGGATAATCTGGAAGGCGGTATCGACTATCTGCGCGAGGTGATTCTGGAAGACAGTCTGCATATCGGTGAAGAGTTAGATAAAGAGATGCAGCGCGTGGTGGAGGCTTACCAGTGCGAATGGCAAACCACGCTGGAAAGCCCGGAACGTCTGGCGCTGTTCCGTGGCTTCCTGAATAGCGATAGCCCGGATGAAGCGGTGGTGATGGTGCCGGAGCGTGGGCAGATTCGTCCGGCACAGGAACATGAAAAAGCGGTTACTCTGAAACCTGCCGTGCATGAAGCGGAGTGGGTGCAGGTGGCGACGCTGAGCGATATACCACGTCATGCTGGCATGGCGGCGCGCCTCGGGCAGCAGCAGATTGCGCTGTTCCACCTGCCGGAAAGCGAGCAGCAGGTGTACGCATTGGAAAACCATGAACCGGGCAGCGGAGCGAATGTATTGTCGCGTGGCCTGATCGGCGACGTGGCGGGCGAACCTGTGGTGATTTCTCCGCTGTACAAAAAACGCTTCAAGCTGCGCGATGGCGTCAGCCCGGATGACAGCGCGCTGTACGTGCGAGCGTGGCCGGTGCGCGTGGAAGACGGCGAAATTTGGGTCTGTCGTCAACCGCTAGCCGTGCCTGAAAGCGTCGTGCTGGCAGAGTCTGCGATGGCGAAAGCATCATGAGCGCGCACGTCTGTCGAACAACCTGCCCCTATTGTGGCGTCGGCTGTGGTGTGCTGGCAGAACACGATGGACACGGTGGAGTAAAGATCAGTGGCGATCCGGCGCACCCGGCGAATTTAGGTCGGCTGTGCGTCAAAGGCTCCGCGCTGGGAGAAACCCTGGATTTGAAAGGTCGCCTGTTGTGGCCGCTGGTGGAAGGGCGTCGCGTGAGTTGGGAGCAGGCGCTCGATACGGTGGCCGAACGGTTACTGGCGACGATGCAGCAACATGGCCCGCAGTCGGTGGCGTTTTATGGTTCAGGTCAATTGCTGACGGAAGATTACTACGTTGCCAATAAGCTGATGAAAGGGTTCATTGGTGCCGCCAATATGGATACCAATTCGCGGCTGTGTATGGCATCGGCGGTGATCGGCTACAAGCGCGGGCTGGGGGCGGATGCCGTTCCCTGTAGCTATGAGGATATCGAACTGGCGGATGTGGTGGTACTGGTTGGATCCAATACCGCCTGGGCGCATCCGGTGGTGTATCAACGGCTGGTGCAGGCAAAACAGCAGCGGCCACAGATGCAGGTGGTGGTGGTCGATCCGCGGCGTACCGCCACCTGTGATATCGCCGATCTGCATTTAGCGCTGCAACCCGGCAGTGATGCGGGGCTGTTTACTGGTCTGTTGCCGTGGATTGCACAGGATGCGCGTGCCGATATCGCCGAATTGACCGCGCGTTTTTCCGGCGTGGAAGAGGCGCTAGAGTTAGCGCAGGCGTGGTCGGTGGCACAGGTAGCGGATTTCTGCCAGCTTGCTGCAGCCGATATCGAGCGTTTCTACCACCTGTTTAGCGCAAGCGAAAAGGTCGTTACGCTCTATTCGCAAGGGGTTAATCAATCGTCTTCGGGCAGCGATAAATGTAACGCGATCATCAATGCCCATCTGCTGAGCGGCAAAGTCGGCGTGCCGGGTTCCGGCCCGTTTTCGATAACCGGACAGCCCAATGCGATGGGCGGGCGGGAAGTCGGCGGGTTAGCCAATCAACTCGCCAGCCATATGGGGTTTACGCCGCAGGATATCGAGAGGGTTGGACGTTTCTGGCAAAGCGAGAATGTCGCGACACAGCCCGGCCTGAATGCGGTAGACCTGTTCCGCGCGATTGAACGCGGGGATGTTAAAGCGGTATGGGTGATGGGCACCAACCCAGTGGTATCCATGCCAGATGCCGACCGGGTGAAGCAGGCATTAGAGCGCTGTCCTCTGGTGATTGTCTCCGAGGTGATGCGCCATACCGATACCGCAGAAACCGCCGATATCTTGCTCCCCGCGTTAGGGTGGGGAGAAAAAGACGGCACGGTGACGAATTCCGAACGCCGCCTTTCCCGTCAGCGTGCCTTTCTGCCCGCACCGGGAGAAGCCAAAGCCGACTGGTGGATCCTGAGTCAGGTGGCTCAGCGTATGGGGTTTGCTGAAGCGTTTGCATATCAACATCCCGCAGACATTTTCCGTGAGCATGCGGCGCTGTCCGGGTTTGAGAATAACGGTAGCCGTGCATTTGATATTAGCGGGCTGGCGACGCTTAGTAACTCGCAGTGGCAGCAGATGGAACCGATACAGTGGCCAGTGAATACTGCATTCCCTCACGGGCGTGCCCGACTGGGTGACGATGGCCGATTCTGGCATGCTGATGGCAAAGCACGTCTGGTCGCGGTAACGCCTGCGCTGCCGCAAAGTACATGGAGCGCGGCGTATCCGCTGGTGTTGAATACCGGGCGTATTCGCGATCAGTGGCACACGATGACGCGTACCGGCAAAGCGGCCCGGCTGATGCGCCATATCAGCGAACCTTACTGTGAGCTGCACCCGCAGGATGCACTGACGCATGATATTCAGGCAGGCGATCTGGTGCGTCTGTCGTCGGCACACGGCTGGATGCTGGCACGGGCGCGGATTGATGCCGGACAGGCGCGCGGTAGCGTGTTTGTGCCGATGCACTGGAATCAGCAGTTCAGCGCACAGGCACGGGCCGACAGTTTAGTCGCGCCAGTTATCGACCCCTATTCCGGTCAGCCGGAAAGCAAGCACAGTCGGGTTCGCATCCAACCCTGGCATCCCGCCTGGCAGGCAACGCTATTTTTTGCCGATGAACCGATGCCGTCACCATTCACGTTGCCAGCCGATCATGACGTTTTGCCGCCGCCTGTCACCTATTGGAGCAAAATCCCCCATGAGGGCGTGACACAGTATCTGTTTGCCGACCGGGTGCCGGTAGAAAACTGGCAGGCGTGGCTGGCTGAACACTATGGTCTGGAAGATATGCAGTGTCAGGTCGCGCAGGGTAACGGTGTATTTCATCTGATTGGCTGGCGCGATGGCCGTGTGGTGTTGGCCTGCTATGTCAGCACAAAAATGCTGCGTATCGACAGCGATGCAGTATGTCAGGCATTTGCCACTCCACCGCAGTTGCCACATGAGCGTCACGCGCTGCTGGCAGGTCAGGCACCGCAAGGGCAGGTGAAGCAGGGTGCGACGATTTGCAGTTGCTATAGCGTCGGCGAAGAAATCATTGTCGACGCGATTCGTAAAGGGTGCCACAGCGTGGCAGCGTTAGGCGGCGCACTAAAATGTGGCACTAACTGTGGTTCCTGTATCCCCGAACTGAAGGCGTTATTGAGCCAGCATGTGCCGATAACGATCAATGAATTGAAAAAAGCAGGTTGAGCGCGACGGCGTAATGAGGTGTGACATGATGACAACACAATCCATATTGGCGCAGGGGCAACGGCGCCAGCCAGTACTCGGCGGTGAAATCTGGCTGGTGGGCGCGGGGCCGGGTGATGCGGAACTGCTGACGCTAAAAGCGCTGCGTGCCATTCAGCAGGCCGATGTGGTGGTCTACGATCGGCTGGTGGCGGCGGAGATTATGGATCTGGTGCCAGAGCAGGCGCTGTGTATCGATGTGGGAAAAACGCGTGGTTGTCATCGGTTATCACAGGAAAAAATCAATCAGCTATTGGTTGAACTGGCGCAGGCCGGACAGCGGGTGATTCGTCTCAAAGGTGGCGATCCTTTTATTTTTGGTCGCGGTGGTGAAGAGATGGACTATGCGCAGCAGGCGGGCATCGTCTGTCATATCGTACCCGGTATTACCGCAGCAACAGGCTGTGCGGCGGCGGTGGGATTACCGCTCACGCACCGTGCTTGTGCGCAGTCAGTGCGTTTCGTGACCGGACATTCGAGTGATGGTGAACCGCAGTTGGACTGGCCGACGCTAGCCGACAGCCAGCAAACGCTGGTGTTTTATATGGGGTTAAGCCACAGCAGTCGGCTGTGCCAGCGTTTGATCGAACACGGGCTGTCAGCACAGACGCCGGTAGCGATCATTGAGCGCGGCACCCAGCCCGATCAGCGGCTATTGACCGCGACGCTCGCGACCTTATCCGCTTTGCTGGCGCGCTATCAGCCGCAGTCGCCGAGCCTGCTGGTGGTGGGGGATGTCGTGCGCTTTTGCCGTCATCCGGCGTTGCAGGTCGACGCTGCCCCTGCACGGTTGACGATGGAAAAGCATGCAGCCGCCTAAGGGCAATGGCACGTTTTGCTGATGTAGCGCCTCATTTGGGACCAGGAAGCGTTCCATTTTTGAGGCGCTTTCTATGTCGTTTTCTGCCCGGGGCTTTATGGCTATGACGTGGTCAGACGTTGGAGCATGGTGAGTTGTTCGACCGCGCTGTGCATGGCATCCATGCCTTTAGCCGCGTCTTTTAAGCGTCCTAGATTGGTCGTAACACTACTGCGTTCTTTGCTGGTCTGCTCACCCATTTCGGCGATCTGGTCGGCGGCTGAAATACTCTGCACGGCCATCTGTTGCGTCGTCGTCATGGTTTCTGAGGCCACATTGCGGATCCTGGAAATGGTGGATACTGCATCGTTGATATTTTGCCGCGTAGCATCTGCCTGTTCTTTTGACGATCGTGCCAGTCGCCGCACTTCCTCTGCGACTACGGCGAATCCGCGCCCGGCGTCACCTGCGCGTGCCGCTTCTACTGCGGCATTGAGTGCCAACAGATTGGTTTGGTCGGCAATCGCACTAATCCCCACGGTAATCTGCGTGATCCCGTGCGAAATCTGCTCTAATTGGTTCAGTTCACGTTCGAGATTATCTTGTGCGGTGCGCGTCTGCGTCGCGGCGGCACTAATCGCACGAATGCTGGCTTCGGCGATATCCAATGTCTCGGTCTGGCGCTGTGTGGCGTGTTCCAGTTGCGGTAGCGCGGTAATCAAGGGGTTAATATCGTCTTGATAGTCAACGACCTGAGTAATCACACTGGATTGAATATGATTGATCGATTCCCAGCGGCGCAGAGAGCGCTGCGCGTAATGGCTGGCATAAGCCGCGTATTCGATGGGGAATCGGGTCATGGATTTAACATCATGATCGAAAAAGGCAAGGGCAGATAATGTCTGGTTAATCGGTACACCGAAGATTTCACCAAAGCAGGAGAAACCGGCTGCCGGTATGTCGCTGAAGAAATCGGCCTGCGCGAGTTTTGCCGTATTATTCATGCGCCGCAGCACACAGTCATTGAGCAATAAACCCATTGGCTTGCTTTTGCCGGATAAAAATTGTTGCCAGTCACGTCGTGTCGTTTCAATAAAATCGGTCGCTTGCAGCAAATAAAGCCGATCGCCAAACGCCAGATCGCAGAAAAAGGTCAGGCGGTCATGTTGGTAGGTCGCCACAGAGCGAATGAAATATTCGTCTTCCACTTTTACGCCGAAGGTTTTTTCTTTTAGCGCATGCTGAAGCTGCGATGGGGCGCAATCCAAGACTTCGGTTAATGCCTCTATGATCGGCTGTGGACGCCCATCCTGACCAAAGACGGACGTTACACTTCGTGTTAACGGATCTGCTTCGGCAATGAGCCAGCTTTGCGATGTCGGCTCAAAATTCTGGCTTTTGAATGGCGCGAAAGATATACCGTCGGCCATTTGACAAAATATGAGCACGGCTTTTCCCTGTAATACGCCGTTACGACAGCCGATATAGGTGGCGCTGAAATCCAAACTGCCGCCGGCAGAACCGCCAATTGCCATGCAAGGGAACCGATTACTCGCGTACCAAGCCTGCATTAGAAAACCCTCCGATGCTGACACGCCATCGCAATACACCATGGCAAAAGAACGGTCGGCGGAAAGCGGGAGTGTGACGTTAAGGTGATCGAGTTCTCGTCGGATGGCGTTAATACGCTGCGTTGCAGACGGAGCATCTTTGGTATGCAGATCGACAATATGCATTTCGTGGCGAGCTATCAACGTTTGTGGCAACCATAACCAACTGCCTTGAGTACCCGCGTTATCATCGTAGGTTGAAGCGCCCGCCTGCCCAAACAGCGTGCCGCTGGATGACAGGGTCAGAATTGTCACTGTGGATGAAGCGAGTTTTTGCCAGGCTTGGTTAACGGCGAAGAAGTCTGCTTCAGGCGGAATAAATACTATTAATATCCCTGCTTTATTTCTGATGCCCAGTTTGTTCAGTGAAGTTGAAGTCGGTGCTGTAGTGGAGTCAAATGTGCCGCTGATGGGAGCGTTTCTTCTGAAGATAGCCGCGCCAGTTCTAAGAGATGTCAATATACTCATCGTTCCCTCTCTATCCTTATTATGATGATGCTCAGCCAGTCTATGCTGCCAATATGAAAATTGTATGGGCGGCATGTCACGTTTATGCATGCCGCGGGGGAGAGGGTAATACGGTTAAGTTTGGAGCTACAGTGCTTCAGATGAGATTGAAGGAGAAATAGGTAGCATGCCTTAACGAGACGTTTTTATGCGAGCCGTCAATCCTTTCAGAAAGTAGCGGATCACCTGATCGCCACAGGCGCGGTAGTTCTTGTGGTCTGGCGCGCGCATCATCGCGGTCACTTCCGGCTGGGAAATGCGAAAGTTTTGTTCCAGCAGGATCGCCTGAATATCGTCTGTTTTGAGTGAAAAGGCGACACGCAATTTTTTCAGGATAATATTGTTGGTCATCTTGCGCTCAAATTGAGGCGCTGGCTGGTTTTCGTCTTTGCCGCGCTTTTGCTGAATCAGCCCATTCAGAAAATAGCTCATCACGATGTCCGGGCAAGGCTGATAACCTTCCTCTTCCTCTTTTTTGACGTAGCTCGCCAACTGCTGGGGAGGGACGGTCATCTCCACCAGCGCCAGGATTTTCAGCAGGTGGTCATTATTCAAATTCAGCATATAGCGCACACTGCGCAGGACATCGTTGTTCATCATTACGGAAAGGATCTCGCCATTCGTCTTAGTACAAAACGCACAGTATAAAGGGAACGGCGGAGAAATGCAGAAACGATCCTGTGGTAAATACAGATATTATAGTGTTCCAGATAGGATTGGGTGGAAAATAGTCATCAGGTACTGAGGGAATCGTGATGGCATGTCGTGGCTATGGTCTCAACGCGAAACATTTACTCTTCGGGTTGAGACAGAATGGCATCGAGCAGGCCGGGGAAACGCTGCTGCATTTCGTTACGGCGCAGTCGGTTGATGTGCGTGGTGCCGCTGCTGGTGGTGTGAAGCAAGCCTGAATCACGTAAAACGCGAAAATGGTGCGATACGCTGGATTTCGGGCGACCCCCGTCAAGCTCGCTGCATGTGGCTTCTCCTTTCGCGGCCAGATGGCGCACGATTTCCATGCGCACGGGATCGCTCAAGGCATACAGGACGCGCTCAAGGGTGAATTCATCGGGGACGGGGTGCTTAAAAGGTCTCATGGATGAATTATAGCGTCGGGGTTGTCTGAAATCTATTATTCGAATAATATCGAAATATCGAAGTAACCAAATAAGGTAGGAAATGATGTCTGCGCTGTTTCAACCCTTTAAACTGAAAGACATTACGTTACGTAACCGCATCGCTGTTCCTCCGATGTGTACCTATTCTGCGCATGATGGTTTGATCAACGAATGGCATCAGGCGCATTATGCCTCGCTGGCGCGGGGTGGTGCCGGACTGGTTATTGTGGAAGCGACCGCCGTCTCCCCCGAAGGCCGCATCACGCCGCATTGTGCCGGGATTTGGAACGATGAGCAGGCGCAGGCGTTTGCCAATGTTGCTAAATCCATTAAGGACGCAGGTTCCGTGCCGGGGATTCAGATCGCCCATGCCGGGCGCAAAGCCAGCGCAAATATTCCGTGGGAAGGCGATGATCATATTCCCGCTGGTGACGCACGCGGTTGGCAGACGATAGCTCCTTCTCCAAAGCCGTTTGGCGCGAATTTGCCTAAGCTGCCGCAGGAGATGACGCTGGAAGATATCACCCGCGTTCGTAATGATTTTGTTGCGGCGGCACGCCGTGCGCTGGAGGCCGGGTTTGAATGGCTGGAGTTGCATTTTGCTCACGGTTATCTGGCACAGAGCTTTTTCTCTGTTCACGCCAACCAACGTACCGATCAGTACGGCGGCAGTTTCGACAACCGTAGCCGTTTTTTGCTGGAAACGCTGGCCGCTGTTCGCGACGTGTGGCCGCAGCACCTGCCGCTGACCGCCCGTTTCGGCGTGATTGAGTTTGACGGACGTGATGAAGAAACCCTACAGGAATCTATTGAACTGACGCGCCGTTTCAAAGCCGCAGGGCTGGATATGCTCAGCGTCAGCATCGGTTTTTCTACGCCGGAGGCGCAAATTCCGTGGGCACCTGCCTTTATGGGACCGATTGCTGCACAGGTACGTGAGCAAGCTAACCTACCTGTCTCTTCCGCCTGGGGTTTTGGCACGCCGGAATTGGCCGAACAGGCCGTGGCATCGGGTCAGTTGGATCTGGTGATGGTTGGAAAAGCGCATTTAGCGAACCCGCATTGGAGCTATCAGGCCGCACGCGAACTGGGTATCGAGCGTGCCTCATGGACGCTGCCAGCGCCATACGCGCACTGGTTAGAACGCTATTAACAAAAGTTACCACTGACAGACGGCGGTTGCCGCCTGTCAGTGGTCTCACCGCGTATATCGGGCCTGTCCCCGTTAGCATTATTGATCGACGACGGAACCGTCAACGTGCAGCCGGGTTTTCAGGCCGCGACGCCGATAGGGGAAGCGGTGCTCCACATCGTCTGCCAGTTCAATCCCGATGCCGGGCTGCGTCGGTATCGCCATAAACCCATCCACACAGTTGAACGTGTTCTTTACCATATCTTTTTTCCGCACGCCGTTCTCGACGCCTGTTGCGCCAAATTTTTCCGACAGCGCAGGTTGGTCATCCCCCGGATACTCCAGCAGGGCAAAATTGGGGATGCTGACGGCGATCTGTAAGCAGGCAGCCGTTGACACCGGACTCAGCGGATTATGCGGCACCACCATCAAATCGTTGGCTTCCGCCAATGCTGCCACTTTTTTCGCACCGGTGATCCCGCCGCACATACAAACGTCAGGGCGCACATAGGCGACGGCATTGCGGCGAATCAGCATCGCGAACTCCTGAGGATTATTCAGGCGTTCACCTGTGGCGATAGGAATATTGATTTTGTCGGCGACTTCCGCCATAGAGTCGAAGTTGTCTGCGCCGATAGGGTCTTCTATAAAATAGGGGTAAAATGGCTCAATGCCGCGTGCAAATACCACGGCATCGGCGGGTTTCAGACGGCGATGGACTTCAATACACAGGTCAACATCGTTTCCGACCGCTTCCCGATAGAGACCGATGCGCTCAATGGCTTCACCGATCTCTTTGGCGTGGGTGGTGAAATAGGGCGTATCGCGCGATTCATCCAGAAACGGCGTGAGGTGACCAATTGCGGTAAAACCGTCGGCTTTGGCTTTTTTCAGATTAGCGATGGTTTCTTCGGTAGTCCGGCCCCCGGCGTGGGCATAAACGCGCGCCTTATCCCGGCAGCGGCCTCCCAGCAGGTTATAAACGGGCGTATCGTAATATTTTCCCGCGATGTCCCACAGGGCGATATCAATGGCGCTGATGGCACCCATGATAGCGGCACCACGAAAATGCCAGCAGCGGTACATATACTGCCAGTGGTGCTCAATACGCAGCGGATCTTGCCCGATCAGATAAGTGCGCAATGCCTCCACCGCGCCTTTGGACGCATCCAGAAAGCCCCAGGCGCCCGACTCGCCAATCCCCGTTAGCCCCTCATCGGTGATCACCTCAACAAACATGTAGCGATTCGCTAAGATGACGCGCACATCGGTAATTTTCATCAACACTTCCCTTAAGTTAGCTTGCTTAGCATTGAGTCTAATCACAGAGATGCGCGGGATGTCAACGATGACGTCAGGCAATCCGCTGCCTTGATCCAATTGAAGCATAGTGGATCAAGGCGTGGGCGATACGATCAGAGATGCCCTGACAGGCGCTGGTGGATTTTCGTGCTGTGATTATCCAGCCCGATGATAGAAACGTTCGCCGCGTAGCGATGATAACGGGTTTCGATAGCGTCGAGCGCTGCCACACTGGAGGCATCCCAGATTTGAGCGTGGGTCAGGTCGATGGTGACGTTCTGCGGATCCTGCGCATAGAGGAAGTGTTCAAAGAGATCGTTGCTGCTGCCGAAGAAGAGCGGCCCGCGTACCGTGTAGTACACCGACTGCCCGTCTTCGCTCACGCAACGCTCCGCATGAATGACGTGTGCCACACGGCGTGCAAACAGCAGGATGGCGAAAATCACGCCGCCTGCTACGCCGATAGCAAGGTTTCCTGTCGAGACGGTTGCGATTACCGTCACGATGACTACCAGCGTTTCTGATAGCGGCATGCGCTTCAGCGTGGCGGGGTGCAGGCTATGCCAGTTCATCGTTTTCAGCGCGACGATCATCATAATGCCCGCCAGCACCACCATCGGGATCTTCGCCATAATCTCGCTCAGGCCGGTGACCAGCAGCAACAGGACCAGTGCGGCGGCGAGGGTAGAGAGACGGGTGCGGGCTTTACCTAACTCTACGTTGACCACGGTTTGCCCGATCATCGCGCACCCGGCAATGCCGCCGTAGCATCCGGCGAAGAGATTGGAAATGCCCAGTCCCCAGCACTCGCGACGTTTGCTGGACGGGGTATCGGTGATGTCATCGACCAGTTTGGCGGTTAACAGCGACTCCATCAGCCCGACAAAGGCGATACTCAGCGCAGTCGGCCAAATAATACGCAGCGTGTCAAGATTGAACGGCACCAGCCACTGGGTGAATCCGGGCAATCCTGGCTGCATGGGACCAGCATCGCCAACGTTAGGCACGGTGATACCGGTAAAGATAGCAATCGAGGTCACTGCCACAATGGCAACCAGCGGCGCGGGAATACTTTTCACTACGTAAGGCAGCAGTAGGACAATCGCGAGGGTTAGCGCAAATAGCAGCCAGACGAGCGAGGATTGCCCGAAAACATGCGGCACCTGCGCAGCAAAAATCAGGATACCTAGCGCATTCACGAAACCGATCATCACCGAACGAGGAATATAGCGCATCATTCGCGCCAGTCCGGCGAGACCAAACAGAATCTGAATGATCCCTGCCATTATCACCGCAGGCAGAATGTAGGCTACCCCGTGCGCGTGTACCATCGGGCCGATCACCAGCGCTACGGCACCCGCCGCCGCGGTCACCATCGCCGGTCTACCGCCAAGAAAGGACATGCTGAAGCACAGGACAATAGAAGCAATCAGGCTGACTTTCGGGTCTACGCCCGCGATAATAGAAAACGAGATCACTTCCGGGATAAGCGCCAGTGCGGTGATAGTGCCCGCCAAAATTTCGCGTATTAGCAGTGAAGGAGAACGTAAGGCGGCAAGCGTTGACGGGGTTGCGTCGGGTGATGAGATCATATGTGCAGGCTCTGATTTTTCGTAATTATTGGTCAATAACAAACGGCGGGAGAGGATAAATTATCGGCAGTATAAAAGATACAGTCCTGTATCGGTTTGTCCGTCGGTGATATCGTCGGTTCACACATATGCCAGTTGAAGTATGACGGTTACGGTGCGATTCTGAGAATAAAACACGCCATTGCATTTTTTCTGCGAAGATTAGTCTCAATTATTCCGACGCATGCTGACAAATCCTGAGTGCTGAACTATTTTTATAAGTAATTATCACGTTACGGAGGTTGATATGGGGTTTTGGCGCATCGTACTGACTATTCTTCTACCACCGTTGGGCGTGTTATTGGGCAAAGGGATTGGTGGAGCGTTTATTCTGAATATTATTCTGACGCTATTAGGCTATTTTCCCGGTCTGGTGCATGCATTCTGGGTACAGACAAAAGACGATGGAATGTAATGGCGAAGAAAGCTGAATAATACGTAGGTAAGATCAGAAAAAATCATCTCCGACGGGATGAATTAGAGTATGAAAACCACTATCACGCTGATCACTGGTGGTTATCGTGGCATCGGATGAACAACCGAAATCTGTCTGGTAAATCAAAGCCATAAAATTTTTATTGGATATCATAAGCACGGAGATTGTGTGCACGTCTCGGTTCACCACATGAGTATGTAGATATTACTGCTGCAATACGCGTTGAATTTTTAACGGTACTTAAGCGATGGTAACCATTAAAGGTATGAGCAGAATATCGGCTAACTGGCCACTGGAGTTAACCCGCCCGGTGGAAAAATCTGCCCTATTCAGATACAAAAGCCGTCTGTAGATAACGGGGCAAGGTCATGTGGTTGGATAAAGCAGAAGATCCCTCGTGAGGATCTTCTTTGGGGGGAAGAAAAGGTTGTCATATCCCACGGCTGACGGCGTGATTCCAGGAACGGTTAGCGTGACAACGGCCTTGCCACCGCCGGCCCTGATAATCTCCTCGCGCCAATGCAATAGCCTTTTCTTGCGCCTCTTTAAGTAGCGGGCTTTTATCTCGCATACTGACGATGGCATTAATTCGATGGTTAAAAGATTCAATATGGTCAAGATAGATTTCCATCACTTCACGACAGGAGATTGCTTTATTCCTGATTAGGCGTGAAAGTTGATGGGCCTCCAGAAGAACAATTCTTTTTTTATCAGACATAGCCGGGCCTTCTATTTTTCTTCATTCAATACAATGCGGCCAATAACCTGGAATTTTTTATTATCAAAAAACTTGAACCAGGTTGCTATAGCCGCCCCAATGACAAAACTGGATAATACAATCCACGGTATAGCTTTATAGAACAGGGTATTTGCCGCTGAACCTGCGGCGAAATCCATATTAGCGAATAATAGATAGACGACATAGACCATGCCTATTCCACCGATTAACGGTGCCAGGAATGTTTTAAACCAGTGACTATTTTTACGATTTTCTGCATTTGCATGAAAATAGAAGATCACGGCAAAGGCGCACAATGCCTGAACGATCATAATCCCCATCGTGCCGAGTATCGCCAATAGTGTGTAAATATCCGCATACGGGTCTTTTCCGGCCAGAAGGAAAAGAATGATGATCGTGCATGCAATCACAGTCTGAACCGTTGAGGCTACGTGGGGAGAACCATGTTTGGGGTGGGTAAGACCCACGGTTTTACCCGATAATGGGAACAGATTTTCCCGGCCCAAAGCATAGATATAGCGTGCGGCACAGTTGTGGAATGCCATCCCGCAAGCGAACGAACCCGTGATCACCAGAATTTTGAATACCGCAACCGCCCATTCGCCAAGATACTGGCGTGCGGGTCCATAGAAAATTTCTGCGGCCTGATTGGGATCCTGCGCCAGTGCAATGGCCTTTTCAGGCCCGGTGCCGGCAATCGCCATCCAGGAGATGAACACATAGAAAACCCCGATGCCAATTACGCCCAATAATGTCGCCAGCGGAATAATTTTCTTGGGATTTCTAGACTCCTCACCATACATTGCCGAGGACTCAAACCCTACCCAAGACCAAAAGGCGAAGAACAGGCCAATACCCGCATTAGCCCCCGGTACACCCTGTGCCGGAGTGAAGGCATTTAACGGATTGATCGAGTCAGGGACAAAGCCCTGCGGCCCACCGCCATGCACCAGCACGGCACCGGCGACCACGGTAAGAATGACAATCTCCAACACCAGACAACAGCCCAGCACCTTCGACGTCAGCGAAATATCAAAATAGCTGAGCACGCCGTTGGCAATCAGCATGCCCAAAGCAAAGACAATCCAGTGAATATGCATACCGGAAAGTCCGTGGATTAAGTCTTCGCAGAAGAAGGCGAAAATCCCTACCAGCGCGGCCTCAAACACAATATAAGTCAGTGTGACCGCAACCCCAGCCGCCATACCGATAATTCGCCCCAGCCCATGCGAGATGAAGCCATAAAATGCGCCGGTGGCGGTAATGTATTTCGCCATCTGTGCATAACCGATAGCAAATAGCGCCAAAATGAGAGTCGCTACCAGGAAACCTGCCGGCGCATACTGTCCGTTACCGCTACCTACCGCGATGGGTACATTTCCCAGCATGGCGGTAATCGGGGCGGCGGTCGCGACGGTCATAAATAGCACGCCAGGTAATCCCACTGCATTTGGGCGCAGGCGCTGGACCGACGACGTGCCGGTTTCATCAGTGGCAGAGCAAATAACGATCTGATTAGTCATGTTAGTACCACTCCGTTAGGAAAGGCAGGAAAGGGATTCGGGGAGGATCTGGCCGCCATCTACAATCAGCGTTTGCCCGGTGATATACCCGGCTGCCTGAGAGGCAAAAAACAACGCGGCAGCCGCAATATCATCAACACTGCCGAGGCGCTTCAGCGGGACAGACTCCGCCATGGCGGCAACGTAGTCGTCGCCCATTCCTGCTAGCCCTTCGGTGATAATATTACCGGGTAGAATGGCATTAACCGTGATGTTATCTCTGGCCAGTTCGAGTGCCGCTGTGCGCATGAAACCCAGTTGCGACGCCTTGCTTGAGGCATAATGTGCCCATCCAGGATAGCCAGTCACAGGGCCAGTGATGGAAGAGGTAAGGATAATACGGCCATGGCCGGCTTGTTTAAGCCATGGGATCGCTGCCTGTACGCACAGGAATGTGCCTTTGCTGTTTACCGCATGCACATCATCCCATTCACTTTCCGTCATATTACTCAGCGCCGCGGAAGGAAAAACGCCAGCGTTGCAGCACAGTACCGATAAACCACCGAGTTGTTGTGCACAACGATCAACGGTCTCTCTGACCTGCTGAGCAATACTGACGTCACAAACGTAGCCTTTGATGACCAATCCTTGCGCTCTGGCCCCTGTGATGGCGGCATCTAGCTTTGCCGCATTTCGGGCGGTAATGGCAACACGCGCACCATGGCGAGCAAAATTCAACGCCAGCCCCAGCCCTATACCGCTGCTGCCCCCCGTGATCAGTACGTTTTTATCTTGCATACTTTCAAACATGTCGTTCTCCTCACATACGCCAGGAAGTACCTATTACGGAATAACCGCCCCATCTGTATTTCTCGAATGTAATCTGAAAAAAGCGCCTTTATTTCGCTCAAGAATAATCACGAAAATGTTGAATGATCAACATAATTTCATTGGTTTTCCCACTAAATAAAATGCTTCTTTATGGTGAGCGATTTTGGTGCAAGAGTGTGTTAATCAAAATATTGATATATAACGATTGTGTCGTTTTAATTACCGCTTTTTTAAGCGGGGTTTTCTTTTGATAAAAAAACATGCCCTATTGCGGGGCGATTGGCGGTCATCTCTAGTGTTAATTATTTATATAATTGATTTTTAAAATAAAAATAAATTATATTTGTTGGTTGATAGAGATTTCTATCTTTAATCTTGCAAAAAAGACAACACCAACATAAAAATGTTGTACTCATTTCATTTAATGGATGATTGCGATGCTTTATCACGATAGCTACATACAGAGAATCGGCGGGTTATTACGCGCTGCGCTGCCCGATTGGGGCATGAGTGAAAGATCGGAACTGTCGTTGCTCACGGTTTCGGAGAACGCGACTTTTCTGGTAATCGACTCCGCAACCAAACGCCGTTTGGTTTTGCGCGTTCATCGGCCGAATTATTGCCATCATGCGGAAATTATTTCGGAACTGGATTGGCTGATCTCCCTGAAAACCAGCGGCGTTATCAACGTCGCGGCACCGATTCCACAGCGTAACGGAGAATGGGTGGCACGGCTGGAAGATGAGGCATCCGTGACTTTTGTGGTGGCGTTTGAATTTATTACCGGTGCCGAACCGGATAGCGCATGCGATTTGTCTTCATGGTATTGCAGGCTGGGACAAATCGCCGCCCGCCTGCATCTGCACAGCCTTAGTTGGCAAAGGCCACCTGCATTCACCCGCAAGATTTGGACGTTTGACACCATCATCGGTACGCAAGCGCTCTGGGGAGACTGGCGTAGCCTGAGCCAGTTTGCCCCAGAAGACATCTCGCTTTTAGAACAAACCGAGACATTGCTCAAAGCACAGCTTGACGAATATGGTTGCTCCCCAGAGCGCTTCGGGCTTGTTCATTGTGATATGCGTCTGGCTAACCTGTTGGTAGACGATGACAAAATGACCGTTATCGACTTTGATGATTGCGGTATTTGTTGGTTTGGCTGGGATTTCGCGACCGCGGTAAGTTTTATTGAAGATGATCCATCACTGAGCAATTACCAGGCCTCATGGCTGAAGGGGTATCGCAGCGTGCGCCCATTTAGCCAGCAGGATGAGGCTATGTTACCCGTATTGATAATGTTGCGCCGACTGCAACTCAGCGCCTGGATAGCCAGCCATGCGGAGACACCCACGGCGCAGCAATTGGCTGCGACTTTCCCTGCCGGGACTGTGGCGCTGGCCAAGCAATATTTGCATGAACATGCAATGAAGGTAGCCCGAGCTGAAGCGCAGGAGAATCCCCGATGAAAGAAAAAAAACAAATTCTTGGCCTGAATCGCTTTGAGAAAAGCGATGGTGTAGCACTGGATGCCGGGTTGACTAATCAGATCGCTCGCCGTCAAAACACGCAGGGCGCTTCTTCGGTTTTGTTCTATCAACAGCCGATTGAAATGGTCAGTGCGCGCGGCGTTTGGATGTATGACGCTGCCGGTGACAGCTATCTCGACATGTATAACAACGTGCCGAGCGTTGGCCATTGCCATCCGAAGGTGGTGGAAGCCATGTCCAGGCAGGCTGGCCTGCTTAACACAAACACCCGCTATTTGTTCCCGGTACTGGAGCGCTATTCTGAAACCTTACTGGCCACTTTTCCGGCACCGCTCACCAATGTCGTGTTCACCTGTACTGGCAGCGAGAGTAACGATATTGCCCTGCGCATGGCCAGAATGACAACCGGCAGGCAAGGAATTATCGTCACTGAGAGCGCCTACCACGGCAATACCACGGCGGTGATGGACGTTTCGCCATCAGGACATAAGCGACAACAGCTACCGCCTTATGTTCGTACGGTTCCGGCGCCCGATGCAAACACGCTGCTGCCAGACCAGCAGGTGGCAGAGGTGTTTGCCGATGCGGTGCAAGCAGCGATAGATTCGTTGGCCGCAGAAGGCGTTGGCTGTGCAGCCTTACTGGTGGATACCATTTTTTCAAGCGATGGTGTGTACGCCGATCCGGCCGGTTTTCTCGGTCTGGCCGTGGCACGCGTGCGTGCGTGCGGCGGCTTGTTCATTGCCGATGAGGTCCAGCCGGGTTTTGGTCGCACAGGTACGCATTACTGGTGCTTCCAGCGTCACCAAGTGGTGCCGGATATCGTCACGCTGGGCAAGCCGATGGGGAATGGTTTCCCGATGGCCGCTGTTATCACACGACCCGAGCTACTCGACAGGTTTAGTCAAGAAACCGAATACTTCAACACCTTTGGCGGTAATCCGGTTGCGGCGGCAGTTGGCCTGGCGGTGTTGCAGATTATCCGGGAAGAAGAGTTGATTGCCAACGCCGAACACTGTGGTCACTATCTGAGAAACGGGCTGCGCAGCCTTGCCAACCACTACCCGGCAATCAGCGATGTGCGTGGTGCGGGGTTGTTCAATGCGGTCGAATTCCGGCTGCCGGACACCAAGGAACCCGATACGGCGCTGACGCAGCAAGTGATCAATGAACTGAAGGGGGAGGGCATCTTGATTGGTGCGGCGGGGGCGTATGGCAACAGTTTGAAGATCCGGCCTCCGCTTTGTTTTAGCACCAGTAATGCAGACTTCTTTATCGATAAATTCGCAGCCGTTATGAGCCGGTGCCAGCGGCGCTAACCTGTGTGGACGGGGCAACACTCAGCACTTTACGTTTTGTTGCCCCGGCCCCGCCAGCTATACTGTGGCACCAGCGAGGTTCTTTCAGGAAAGGTGGAGTTAATGTCAAAAAGAAAAACAGTACGTCAGCAGAACATACTGAGGGAAATCAGTGAATCTCCTAGCTTACGTATTGTCGATCTGGCGCGAGCTTATCAGGTTTCTACAGAAACGATTCGGCGCGATCTGGACGAACTCACCCAAAAAGGCTTGTTGAACCGCACCTATGGCGGCGCAGTGAGGGCAATGAACACCGAACCTACCGTGACAGAACGCCATCGTCTGTTTACGCAAGAGCGTGAGCAAATTGCCCGGGAAGCCGTGCAGCATCTGCGCGATGGTAAGATGTTTATGATTGGTTCGGGCGCGACGACAGTGCATGTGGCCAGGCGTATGGCGACCGATTTGCGGGATATCACGGTGATTACCCATTCGTTCGGTGTTGCTACCGTACTGTCGATGAACCCTACGATCAGGGTTATCGTCGCACCGGGGGATTACATCGCTTCCGAAGGGGCTATGGCAGGTGCACAAACACTGAACTTCCTACATCAGTACTCGGCAGATTATGCGATTATGGGGGCCAGCGGCGTGACAGCAGGTGGACCAAGCGAAGCGTTAATTGATTGCGGTATGATTTATAACACCATGATTCAACGGTCAAACAAAAGCATGGTTGTGGTGGATCATTCAAAATTCGATATGGTATTCCCTTCCAATTATGCTTCCTGGCAGACTATTGATCGTATTGTTACAGACAGCCCACCGATAGATCACATACTTACTGCCTTAAAAAAAGAAAATGTGAATATTTCCGTGTGTGAGTGAACTGTAGTCTTCTGACCACTTAGTTTCTGTCTCTGCCCATGCGCGGGTGATGCCTCTAATTATTTGAATTGATGAATAATAACCAATTTTAGGTTCCTTCATGGTCACCGCTGTTGTTCATTGCCCCCGTTGTCAGTCTGCTCAGGTTTACCGTCATGGTCAGAATCCAAAAGGGCATGACCGGTTTCGCTGTCGTGAACTTCTGGCGCTGCTTACCCCGTTTACTATCGGCATGATAACCAGCGATGACTGGGGCAGTTATGCCAGAGAAGTGCGGAAAGAGAAGCATCTGACGGGAAAAATATTCACTCAGCGTATTGAACGTAACAACCTGACACTGAGAACCCGCATTAAACATTTGGCTCGTAAAACAATCTGCTTCTCACGCTCGATTGAATTGCATGAAAAAGTCATCGGAGCGTTCATTGAAAAATACATGTTCTACTAATTGGATGCATTACCCTTATTTTGATGCTCCAGTGATTCAAGAACATCATAGAATATATAACGTAACGCCTTTCATTACATACGAGGTCTTGAACTAACTTGTACAACTTCAAATAGTTTGACAATGGCTGTCACGTTTGTGACTTAGTAATAATCATTTTCCTTTTGATGCTTAAAACCGACTACGATATAACGTCCCTGAGCGTCAATAAAATAACAGTATTCATAACCCGAATCGCCATAAGGGATAATCACTTCATATAAAAAGTCATCTTCGTCTTCTTCATCAGAGATGAAACCAGTACCCAGCCCTTTTTCAAGGTTATCCAGACTATTAGCGATGGTGTTCTTAACATCGTTAATGACGTAGCCTGCGGAATTATTTTCGAGGAAGGCCAGACAGCGATTAATACCTTGGCGAGCCTTTTCCGTCACGATCACTTGTGGCATTCAGGAAGATCTCCGTTTTTGCCACTCCGCAGAAAATCAACGACTTCTTTACCTGTTAAATGATTACCTGTGTTGAGGTAATTTGCATATGAGGATTGTGCCTGCTGGCGTAAACGTTCTTTCTGTTCTTCTGTGTCAACATAGGAAACGATGGCCTGCTTCATCAGATAGTGCTTTGTTCTCTTGCGTTTAGCCGCCAAGCGAGCAAGTCTTTCCTCAAGTAGGGTATCGAGTTTTACGGAGACTGGCATGTTAACCTCCCGAAGTCATTATGGGTAATAAAGAGTAATACCTTTTATTACTCTGTTTGGGATGAAAAGTCAAACAAGCTTAGATCATTCGTGGCGGTTACTGCTGGCTAAGGTCATCATCCCTTCTGCCCAAACTCAAACGGCCTAACCATACCGTTGCTGTTAGCATCCAGAAAATCAGCCGACCATCGCAACTGTCAGCAACACTGATATAAGACCGCAAATCACCATAAATTTTGTCCACTCCACCCAACATGGGCTTCTCTTAAGGTTCCTACACCAGACGGAGAAGCCGCATGTTAAGCAGAGGAGATCTTCTCATGATAAAGCAGATGCGTATTCACGGCGCGCATATTATCGACATCGCTCACCATTCGACGACATCTCACTGAAAGCGCTGTTGTTACACACAAACGTGAACCAATGAGAAAACTTCGTCCGTTCATGGACTATGTTGATTTGCGCTTGCGCGAGCATGTCTGGAACACTGAAGTGATCTTTCAGGAGATAAAACAACAGGGCTATGACGGCTGTCGCTCTATGTGCATCCCAAACGGACTCTGCGGGCGTCCAAACAGACCGTGCGCTTCGAGACGCAACCCGGTCAGCAGCTCCAGCACGACTGGGGGGAAATCGAGACTGTTGTTGCCGGTCAGCGCTGCAAGGTGAACTTCGCTGTTAATACCCTTGGTTACTCCCGACGCTTCCATGCATGGGCCACCGACAGTCAGGATGCTGAGCATACCTATGAATCACTGGTCAAAGCCTTTGCCTACTTTGGCGGCAGCGTCAAAACCGTGCTGGTTGATAACCAGAAAGCGGCCGTTCTCAAGCATGACAACAGTGGTGAGGTTATCTTCAACAACGGCTTCCTCCAGTTGGCAAAACACTATGGCTTCACGTCACGTGCCTGTCGCCCACGGCGGGCACGAACCAAAGGCAAGGTGGAGCGCATGGTGAAATACCTCAAGGAGAACTTCTTCGTTCGTTACCGGCAGTTCGACAGTCTGACACATATCAATCAGTGGCTGATGCTGTGGATACAAGCGGAAGCTGACCACCGAGTACTCCGCCAGTTCAGCCAGACACCCGCAGAACGCTTTACTCAGGAGCCTCCCCACCTGTTGGCATTACCCGCTGGTGACTTCGACACCAGTTATCACGACATCCGACAGGTTGCCTGGGATGGTTATATCGAAGTCCGTGGCAACCGCTATAGCGTGCCGGAAAGATGGTGCGAACAACCGGTCAGCATCCGTATCTCACTGGATGGCGAACTCAGGGTATATGGCGATGATGAGCTTATCGCGACACACCTTCTGGCTGAAAAACCGGCTGGCTGGCAGACCGTAGCAGCACACCATCGGCCGCTGTGGCAGCAGACCTGCCGGGTGGCACAGCGTGCGTTGAGCGATTATGAGGCGTTGCTGTGATGAGCGAACTGACAGAACTGATGGCGCGCCTGAAGATGGATCATCTGACAGATGCGGTAGACAACCTGCTGGAACAGGCCGTAAAGGAAGAGCTTAACGCACGAGAAACGCTGGTTCGCGTGCTGAACCATGAATGGCATGGTCGGCGACATAAGGGGCTGGAATCCCGGCTGAAACAGGCGCGACTGCCCTGGGTAAAAACGCTGGAACAGTTCGACTTCAGCTTCCAACCGGGCATCGACCAGCGGGTTACCCGGGAACTGGCCGGGCTGGTGTCCATTGAACGTAATGAGAATGTCATCCTGCTAGGGCCTCCGGGCGTGGGGAAAACACATCTGGCGGTGGCGTTGGGGGTAAAGGCAGCAGATGCGGGGCATCGGGTGCTGTTCATGTCGCTGGATAAACTGATACCACGCTGGTGAAAGCCAGACAGGAAAACAGGCTGGAGCGGCAGTTGCAGCAACTGAGCAACGTGCGGGTGCTGATCCTGGATGAGATCGGTTATCTACCGATGACGCGTGATGAAGCTAATCTGTGTCCCTCAATTACATAATCTTCTGAGAAAAAGTCGGATGCAGCCTAATTTCACCATCGAAAGATAGTTTCTGGCGGTCTTTTCATAACGAGTGGCAACCCGGCGGCACTCTTTTAAAATACCGAAACTTCTTTCAATGACATTGTGGGATTTGTATGACTCCATATCAATTTGACATTGTCCGTCTTTCGCCGATTTCTCATTGATTTTATAAGGAATAATAACTTTCACCCCTCGTCATTTCAAGGCACTACGTAGCACTTGAGAGGAATACCCTTTATCAGCAAGAACCGCTTTTCCCCGACGTTTAAGGTAGCCGCCTTTACGGTTTACCCCGATACCATCCAGAAGCCGAAGTGCGTACTGACTTTCATGGGTTTGTCCGCCGCTCAGCAGAATATTTAGCGGGAAGCCATGCCCGTCTGTTGCCAGATGGATTTTGGTGCCATAACCGCCTCGTGAGCGACCCAGCGCATGAGCGTCAGCGATATCGGGATGTTTTTTTGAGCGCCAGCGGCGCAATGATTGGCGCGGATGTTACTGCCATCGAGTGATATAGCCGACCAGTCGAGGCAATCATTTTCATCAAGAATTGAAAGCAACCTGTTGAAAATAATGTTAATGACACCAGACTTAGACCAGCGATTGAAACGGTTGTAAACCGTTTTCCACGCGCCATAGCGCTCAGGCAAATCACGCCATGGTGCGCCGGAGCAGAGTACCCAAAACATGCCGTTGATAATCTTGCGGTGTTCAACGTAAGGATGACCGACTTTTTGAGAACGTTCAGGGGGAAGCAGAGGTGAAATCAGTTCTCATGCGGTGTCAGGAAGTTCGTAACGGGCCATGGCAATATCTACATGAAAAATAATAGTTTTACTCTATCATAATCTATTGAGGGACACAGCCTAGTGTTAGGTATCGGCACAGTAATGGCTTTTATGAAGTTTCAGGACATGAAAAAGGATCAGGAAAACATCTTGGCTAATACCGTTGGTGCTCAGATGAAGCAAATGGGAGATGCGGTTAACCGTTATATCAGCATTCGCTATGATAAGCTTTCAACGCTCTCATCCAGTAGCAGCCAGACCAGCGATCCGGGACCAAGAACCTGTTCGGCTGCAGGTTGTGAAATTACCTATCAGACGTTGGTGAATGAAGGGCTACTGCCTGCGGGACATACTGGTATCAACATGCAAAAGTCTTCTTATAAGATCCTGCTAAAACGCGCTGGAACCACACCTAACTATGTTATCAATGGACTTGTTATCACAACGTTGCCTTGGTCAGAAGGGAACCGTATTCGTTATGACTTGTTAGGTCGTGCTATGCAAGCAGCAGGAATTGATAGCGGTATGACACAATTCGCTACTGTTGCATCAGGTACCGGAGGTCAATGGACCGAGAGCCAAAATAATTATAGTGGGATAAATGCGGCGGGGCTGTTGGCTTACCGTGTTGGATATGATTCCGCTATGTATTCGGTTTATCTGCGTCGTGATGGCACACTTCCGATGACAGGGAGTTTAAATATGGGTCAAAATGATATTAACAATGTCAAAAACATAACGGCATCAGGCGATATTATCGCTTCTGGAAACATTACAGGCGACTATCTTCAGGCTACTGCCATATCTGTTGTTGGCGAAGTATGCGCTTCTGATGGGCTGATAAGCCGAGATGCAAAAGGTATGGTTTTATCCTGCCAGAATGGAAAATGGAAAGCTATTGGCGGCGGAAGCATTACCCGAACCGCAACAGATAAAATAACCGTCTCATCACCGGGAAATTTTGATTTTATCAATGTGTCTCTTGCTACATTATTTAATCATAGGGATGGTTCTCATACAACATCAGCCAATTTTAATGTGTACGTTAACAGCACGTTGATAGGGAAAATGACGACGTATATTTATGTGGAGAAAGGGGGGAGCAGTGGGCATTATTGGGGATACCAGAAAACAGGTGTGGATGCTCAAATGTTCAAACACGCTGTTAACCAAGGTGATGTGATTTCGGTTGAACTGGACAGTGCCTATCTTGCTATTAAAACCGACATCATAGTTTCTTTGTCTCAGTAGAGCTGGTCAGGCCATTTTTATGGTTTAACAGAAAATAATATCTGACCATAAATAAAAATGTCGTTAATAACGTCTGTATCCACATCTGATACCGCTTTCGGTATTGAATCATCCATAAAAAGCGCCCAATATTCGTACATCAAGGAATATTTTACTGTCAAAGGATAATGACAATGCCGGGTGCTGCCCGTCTTAACGATATCGGAAGTGGTCATGACTGCTTCCCTGAAACCCCGATAACTGAAGGCAGTCCTGACGTTATCATTAATGGTCAGCCTGCTGCCCGAAAAGGCGATACCGTTCTGCTTCACGGTTGTCCCTGTCCTAATGCACCACATGGTGTTCATCCGCGAAAAATCGCTGAAGGTTCATCGACCGTTATTATTAACGGTAAAAATGCTGCGCGTATTGGGGACCGCATCAATTGTGGTGGCGTCATCACGTCGGGCAGTGGCAACGTCATTATTGGTGATACTCCTCATCGTTCTCCCGTTCAGGACTGCGCTAAACAGGCAGCATTAACCCGTGCGCCATTGCTGGCGTTAACACCGATGCTGGCCGTCGAGCCTGTTTTTGCCAAATCCTGCTTACGTGGTGCGGGTTGTACGGATGCGGGAACGAAAGATGAGCCACAGGGCAACATCGGGGAGATGAGTTTTTATGTCGCTGAGCCTGTTGGTGAGCCGATTATTCCGGCTGATAAACAAGTTGAGGTAAAGCAGTATGCGCAGTCGGCTAAAAAGAAAAACACATCTTCTGCTGTTTCTCCTCCCCAATCATTTACCGGAAAAAACGAACCGTTACTCCAGACCTCGCCCGGTGTGATTAACAAGCCTCAAATACCCCAGATGGAGCCGTGGTATAAAACGGTTTTTGATCTGTTAGTGGGGAAAGCCGATGCCGCCATGTTGCCGCCACCACCTCAACCACTGGTCATGGCAGGGACGGCAGCACAGGCAGGTGCGACGGCTGCTGCGGGTGGTGCTGTGGCTCAGGCCAATCAGGATGCAGCGAAAGCACTGACACATCAGATGAAACGCCTTTCTGGGCCATCAATCTGGCAAGGCCAGTTGCAGATGGCGCAGAGTTTCTTGCTGATGGGAGCGTTGATTCAGCAGCATCTGAAAGGCGAGAAAGCAGATTTACTGACACCGGAAAAGCTACTGGAGGTAGCGAAGAAGCAGGGAACGGTGCCCAGTCGTGTTCGCTATCAGTGGGTTGAAGATGAGGAAACGGGCAGGCTGAAGGCGGTTGGCTACCACACCAGTATGGAAAGTGGTCGCGATCAGGTGCGTGTCAGATTACTTAAATACGATTTCCCCAATAACCGCTATGAGTTTTGGGAAGACGGGGAAGCGGGACCAACGATTCTATGGACGCCGGATAATCCGGGTATGAAGTTCCCCACAGATACGGCACACGGTGAACAGCCTGTAATTTCGTCAGCGATACCGGGATTTGAAATTCCAGAGATGGATGATGTCAGCATCCTCGCCACACCAATGCCGGACGAGAAGGATTTTCGGGATTACATTCTGGTGTTTGCGGAGAATACGTTTCCACCGATTTATGTTTATCTGAGCGAGGCGCACAAGTATCATACACCACCCAAAGGTAATCCTCCTCTTCCAGCTTTCCCTGATGCTAAGCGCGCCCCACGTAAAACACCGATACAAGGGGGAGGTGGGCTAAGAGCAAGATGGAAAGATTCAGGTGGTAAAATTTATGAGTGGGACTCCCAACACGGGACAGTTGAAATGTATGACCGATCTGGAAGAACTCATCTGGGAGAGTTCAATCCAATTACAGGTGAACAGACAAAGCCAGCAGATCCTCGCAGAAAGGTGGAGAAATAATGATAGTTTATTCTGTCGAAATATATGACAAAATCACTGAAGATATTGTTCGTGAAATTAATATACCAAAATCTCAAATAGATGAAATTGCTAAGATTATGAAATGGCAGGATAGCGAAAAAAAATCCTTTATCAAGGGTGTTGGTGGTTTTGACCTAACTACAGAACAGGCTATGTTGCTGGAAAAATTACTAGGGGAAGATTTTTTTTCTGAAGATGTAATCATTCAAATATCAGGTGGCAATATTTGAATTAAAATTTAAATTTTCGTTTTTTTTGTGTTTTTTGACGGCTTATAAAAATCATGAAGGGTTGATAAAATAGAGCTAGCATAGGAGATTGAGTATGAATGGGAATTTGATAAAAACTAGACTTTCTTATTGAACAAGAAGGTTTGAATGAAGAATCAATTTACCTACGTGACTATCAAGCATTTGAGGAGATTCCTTTATTTTCTAGTTTTGAAAATATTTCTTTATTAGGCTCATTATCTTTTGATGATAAAAATAAATTTTTGATAAAAAAGGTATTGAAGTTCTAGAAAAAAGCGTTGATTTAGTAACGAAAAAATTATCTAAAAATGTTCTTCGTGATTATTTTCTTGCCTTAGGTTAACTGATGTGGATGATTTTCATGATGTGAATTTTTATACTCCAAATATATTTATTTCCACAAGGGGGAAATGGCTTCTCCATTATATCAATTTAAATCGGAAAGATACAGAAGAGCATTCAGTTAAAGAATATTTAGTTTCGTTAGGAGCGGTGATTGTGTTTTTATTTACCCCTTCTTTTTTGTGTTTTTTATAAATGGTCTTTTAACACTCTTGCCAATTGTAAATAAATTGATTATCTCCTGTGTATACAGTAATAAATTTCAGGGGATATTATGTCATTCAACAAAACAAAAATATTATGCTTATTAGTTGTCAGTGGTTTTTCATCACAAGCACTATCTGCTGATAGCTTTTTTAAAGCACCAATAGGTAGTCTTTATTCATTGGAATATAACTCAGCATATATCGGGGCTAATGTTTTAAAGCTGACGCTAAGCCATGTTCCAGATAAGTCCTGTGCGACATTAGCAACGCAGTTGGCAGGTCAGTATTTTGAAGTATTAATTAACAGTCAATATGTTCCATTAACGCCACCTGCTTCAGGAACTACATGGAACAGAAACAATGTCGTGACGGACAAAACAACCGCATTATGTAAATCAGGAAAAGATAACACAATTGTAGTCAACCATTTTGTTTATCCGAAAACCTACACCTTATATCAATCTGAGGGGGATATCGTTCATTCCTCTGGTGGTTCTTCTGAAAAAGAAAATATCGTAAACGTCAGTTATGAAATTTATCGAAAAACCATGCAGACCAGAGAAAACCATCAGTTATCTATCAAATAAGAAGGTGTAAAAATGAAAAATAAAAAAGGATATTCAATATTAGAAATTGTTTTAGTGCTTGGAGTAGCTTCTGGTATTACCTACACCGCATTAAGCTTTTATCGCAATGAAAAACACGATGCGGCAGTCAGGGAAACGGTTCAACAGGTTCGTACTATATTCAACACGGCAGATGCTTATCTGATGAGTGCCAAGCCGGATGGAAGCGTTCAGGAAACGTATCCTATTTCTATGCAGATCTTAAAAAACACATTGGCTTTCCCGCTGAATCTTGGGGAACTGCGTGAAGGCTCTGAGGCAGAAACCAAAGCAAGCACGGCAATATCGACCTCTGCATCCAAATCTGCCTCAGTCTCGGCAAGCGTGAGTGCTTCAACCAGTGCATCCGTATCGGCTTCCAAGTCAGCAAGCGCAAGTCAGTCAATTAGTGCTTCTGTGAGCAATAGTATCAGTGCCAGTCAATCAGCATCGACCTCTGCGTCAAAATCTGCCTCAACATCGGCAAGTTTGAGTGCTTCAACCAGTGCCAGTATATCGGCGTCAAAATCAGCAAGCACAAGCACAAGTGCCAGCCTGAGTGCTTCACAGTCAGCGTCGTTATCTGCCAGTAAATCGGCTTCATTATCACTTTCAACCAGTGCCAGTGTTTCATCGAGTATCAGTGCATCGATCTCAGCCCAAGCTGCGACAACGAAAACAGTAATAACACAATCTGATATGGAATTTTTTCTGATTTCTTATACATGGATCGCTGGTTCTGCATTTGATAATGAATATGCTGGTGAAGCGATCTCTCAATTAGTCGAACAGTATTATTTTAGGAATACGAGTATTATCGGAGGCTTTCTTGCAGGTAGCGGCGTGATTGGTCAGCAGCCATTAGCATCTTATAATAATTCTTATAACAGAAACCCCAGTCTTCCTGTGTTGATATCAACGTCTGATGCAGACGATAAAGATCTCATGAGGATGTTATTTATTATGGCAGTTGGATATTATCAGGGAAGTTATACGTTTGTGTCAAAACCTTCCAGTTTAGCAGAAGCAATAACTAACATATTAAACATGACTCGTTCTCAGGGGACGATTCGATGGCACAACGCTGCTAATGCCACAACAGAAAAAATTATGGGGAATTTTGTTTATAAATGATTTTTTATTTTACCCAATAGATAGTGCCTTATTGAGACAAAAAAAAGGGCTTAACAGCCCTTTTGCCGTGCTTTAATAGTGCTGACCTAATAATATTAGTCTACAACTTCTTTCTGATAGGATAAATAAAGTGCATTGAGTCTTTCCCACAAGATAAAGGATAAGATCTCTTTTGCTTTAGGTTCATCCAGTTCAACAACCGCGTAAATTAATGCCCGACACTGATCGATAATTTCTTCCAGTTCCAGCGGTGCATTATCGAACATGATAAGCCTCCGTTGTTGAGTGTGGCAAAAAAGCAGTAGCCAGATGCAGATTTTCAGGATGGGAATAGGTAAACTGACAGACAGCCATAGCGTTATCCTTGTAACGTTGAGGTTAGCCCCTGTCTGGTATTGCGAGTACCTTTCAGGGGCAAAACAGGTTCATAGGTAGTCCTGTATTCAGGCGTGAACCTTTCGGCTGCAATTTAAGGCTAGGAATGATACTAGTAAATTCAATTAGTTAACGCGATATAAGAAAACCCACAACAGGTAATTCCCAGTTTTCAGATCCGCACAATCAGAACTGCGTGAACCGTTGGATGACACAGAGGCTAATGTGGAGATGGACTTATGTATGGTGAGTGCTATTGAGCACAATTCTGTTAACAACATCAATCAATTGCGAAGGCGATTCACACCAATAATCGACTTTGTGCTGAGATAACTCCTCGTATGAGCCATAACCCCATTGCACACCGATGGCTAATAGACCGTTATCATGAGCGCTGATAACATCATCCTTTCTGTCTCCGACCATAATTGTATTTTTGGTATCAAGATCGTATTTATGGATAAGGTTTGATAAAAGTAAACTTTTGTCATCCATACTGCCATCTTCAGATGTGCCAGTAATCTCGGTAAATAGCGAACATAGCTTCAAATTAGCTAATATAGATTGTGCAAAACGCTGTCTTTTCGATGTGGCGATAAATAGCTGATGGCCTTCATTTTTTAACCGGTCAAGAGTGGAATGTATCCCTTCGTAAAGCGTGCTATCGTAGAGTCCATACAGACCATAATGCTCTCGATATATCTTCACGGTTTCTGAGATTCTGTTATCCCCATAAGGCGTAAGTAAAGTGCGCATAATCGTATTCATAGGTGGGCCAATTAGCACCGAAATATCAATAGAATCATCAATGGTATGTCCTTGCTGGCGTATAGCATAAACCAAACTTGTTCTAATGCCCGGTAATGAGTCAATAATGGTTCCGTCCAGATCAAAAATTATATTCATAGCTATACTCAATTTTTAACAGTAGGGAAATACCATATAATATTACATGGTTTTTTATTCTCATGCACGAAAATTAAAAGTCGTCAAACCACCGCATCGTTATTGACAATCCAGTAATTTATATCAATATATAACAAAATAAAAATAGGTGTTTAAATGAAAATATTAATTAACGTACAAAAAAACTGGCCTGATAATGTAAAAGAACTCGATTCATCTAAATATGATCAAAATGAAATCCCTTGGTGTGGTAAAGAACTGTTCTTTTTACATGAAGATGGAAGGGTTTATCAGAGATATGTGAAGATGCCTTTTATCGTTGGTGTTGATGAGCTTTCTTTATTCTCGTTAACAACGAAAGATGATAACTCTTTTTTGATAGAAGAAATCACTGATTGGCCTAAAGGTGTCAATATTCGAAAAGGATTTGTCCGTGCAGAGTGGGGACATAAATCCAATGGTTGCTGTTGGTATGTATTTCCTGATGGTGGAAATATGTATGCTTATTTTGATGCTCCAACGATTCAAGAGCATCATAGGATATACAATGTAATGCCTTTTATTACATGCGAGGTCTTGAACTAACTTGTACAACCTCAAACCGTCTGACAATGGCTGTCACGTTTGTGACTCAGTAATAATCATTTTCCTTTTGATGCTTAAAACCGACTACAATATAACGTCCCTGAGCGTCAATGAAATAACAGTATTCATAACCCGAATCGCCATAAGGGATAATCACTTCATATAAAAAGTCATCTTCGTCTTCTTCATCAGAGATGAAGCCAGTACCCAGCCCTTTTTCAAGGTTATCAAGACTATCAGCGATGGTGTTCTTAACATCGTTAATGACGTAGCCTGCGGAATTATTTTCGAGGAAGTCCAGACAGCGATTAATACCTTGGCGAGCCTTTTCCGTCACGATCACTTGTGGCATTCAGGAAGATCTCCGTTTTTGCCACTCCGCAGAAAATCAACGACTTCTTTACCTGTTAAATGATTACCTGTGTTGAGGTAATTTGCATATGAGGACTGTGCCTGCTGGCGTAAACGTTCTTTCTGTTCTTCTGTATCAACATAGGAAACGATAGCCTGCTTCATCAGATAGTGCTTTGTTCTCTTGCGTTTAGCCGCCAAGCGAGCAAGTCTTTCCTCAAGTAGGGTATCGAGTTTTACGGAGACTGGCATGTTAACCTCCCGAAGTCATTCTGGATAATAAAGGGTAATACCTTTTATTACCCTGTTTGGGATGAAAAGTCAAACAAGCTCAGATCTCACGCGATGGCTATTGCTGGCTCAGATCATTATCCCTTTTGCGCAAACTCAAACGGCCTAACCATCCCGTTGCTGCTAGCATCAAGGAAATCAGCCCACCACTGCAACATCAAGCGGCGTTGTTCAAGGTGTTTGGCCTTGTGGGTGTAGGCAGCACGAATGTTGTTCTTTTCCATGTGGCTCATCTGAAGTTCAACCACATCTTCAGGCCAGATGCCTGATTCAATCAACGCACTACACGCCAGCGTTCGAAAGCCGTGACCGCATAGATCGGTTTTGGTGTCATAGCCCATTTTACGAAACGCTTTGTTGATGGTGTTTTCACTCATCGGCTTCATCGCATCATAACAGCCCGTCAGGATAAAGCCGTCATCACCGTTAACGTCATAGGTGAGGTCTTTTAGTTCTTTCAAAATTGCCAGTGCTTGATCGCATAGAGGAACATAATGCTTTCTGCGCATTTTTGCACCACGGCCTGAATGCTTGATCCCTTCAATGGCTTCACGTTGTTCAGGGATAACCCACAAACTGCTTTTGAAATCGATCTCTGACCAACGGGCAAAGCGGAGTTCGCTGGAACGCACAAAAATCAGCAGATTGAGTTTTATCGCCAGTTGAGTCAGTCGGCTACGGCCTTTATAGCCTTCAATACGCTCCAGCAGGGTAGGGATCTCTTCCAGCTCGATTGCGGGGCGGTGTTCGGTCTGGGGCTTCTGAACCGCACCTTCCAAGTCATAGGCAGGGTTGAAACGGATCATCTTTTGCTGGACGGCATAACGCATGATGGCAGTGGCGTACTGTTTTACCCGCATAGCAATTTCCAGATAACCCAGCTTCTCTATCTTTTTGATAGGAATCAGCAGATCGCCTGTATCCAGTTCAGCAATATCTTTTTCACCAATGTCAGGGAACAGATAAGTTTCCAGTCGTGTCCAGACAGAACGCTGATAATCTTCCGACCATGTGGTTTTGGTGACAAACCAGCTCTTAGCAACAGTTTTGAAAGCGCGGGTATTGTTACGCTTTTCCAGTGTGGTTTTGTTGTCAGCCTGCTTTTTAGCGCTCGGATCAATTCCAGAAGCTAACAGCTTTTTCGCTTCATCTCGTCGTTGTCTTGCATCAGCCAGTGAAACAGCAGGGTAGACACCAATGGAAAACACCTTCTGTTTTCCTTCAAATCGATAACCCAACTGCCAGTATTTTGAACCGTTGGGATGTACCAGCAGGTAGAGGCCGAACCCGTCAGTGAGCTTCACCGCCTTTTCTGACGGCTTGGCATTTTTTACTTTAGTATCAGTAAGTGACATGACGGCTCCCTCCGATTGCTGGTAAAAACGAAATCGAACCAGCTTTACCAGTATTTTTACCAGCAAAAGGGTATGGCTTCGAGCGTTTTTTAGTGAACGAGGGCGAACCTGAAGAAGGGGATAACCAATTGATAAAAAGCAAAAAAGCAGACGTCAGTGAACGTCTGCTTTCTCTAAATTGGCTCCTCTGACTGGACTTTAACATGCACCTATCTGGTTGTTTTTTCATGTTAAAACCGATTTGTCGGAAAACCTCTACCAACAAATCTACCAATAACACTATCTTTTTTTAGAAACCAATGTCAATAAGAACCCTAAGCTAACTTTCGTTGCTGTGGCAGGGATGAAGGTAACTGGCACTGAGAAGTCGCGGGTCAGCCTGAATCAACTATCCTTTTTAAGGAAAGGACAATTGATAGAGGATGATCATATGAAAAACTTGTCGGACAAAGACATTAAAGAAATCAAAAAATGGCTAAATATCGATACCTATCGGCAGTTTGAAAACATATCTCTTGGGCGGCTTTATCACGAGCTAGTGATGCGGTCATTGTTTTTTAGATCTGACCCTGGGGATGTTGAAATCAGGCTGGCAGAAATTTATACCAAAAGTCTTTTTAGTGGAGAGCCCTTCCTCATTACGGATAGCTATATGGAGCTCCTTGCAATAGACAATATGCTTTTCCCATCCCCACACTTCTCTATAACAACGACCGGAAGACTGGCTGATCTTTGTATACACGGTATGAATGATTCGTTGTTTTCCTGGGATGCAAAAAGTGATGAGTATCATGTGACAAAAGAATTCGCAAATACGCCCATCGCTAAGACATTACCTGTATTTTTTAAAAACAGCATAATGATTGAGATAGATTTCGCCAGTGGCACTGACGAAGAAATCATAGGATCTCTGAGAGAGATGCTCCCACAGTGGCGTAAAATATGGGGGATTGAAGAGGATTTATCAAATACTGTTCGCTTTGGCTACGGAACGATCAAGAAAATTATCAATTACAGGCTGATCCCAATGATCGACATACTGATATGGGCAAAGCACCATGATATCCGTGTGTCAGATGATCATCTTTCATCACTGCTCTATGACCATGCGGATAAAGAAGGTCGAATCAGAGCGAATAACCAAATAAAAGATACCGATAGACCACTGGCGTTAAAAGCGGTCTGCAAGCCATTCATCATTCAGTTTCATCATTTTCTTAACAAGAACAACCATTTGAAAGAAATGCGGGTTTCGGATGTTATAACGCTCGCAGACAAGGACTAAAAACACGCGAATTCTGGATGTGCTGAAATTCGCTTGTTTCCCTGAACTTTTCATATAGTCTCTTCTAAAAAACGAGGAGAGACTATGAATACCCAGAATCGCCTTATTCTAACCCCGAAGTAATGAGAAAAACCGGCTTTGGAAAAGCCTGGAACTATCGCCTTATTAGTGAAGAACGTTTCCCCCGACCTGTGAAAATTGGTATCCGTGCTGTCGCATTTGTTGAAAATGAAATTGATGAATGGATATTGACCGCGATTGAAAAAAGAAATGTATTTTAAAAGTGTAAAGAATTTTAATGAATAAACCCTATATTCTTTACAGAATATTTTACAGTTTTTAAGGAGGTCTTTTTATTTAAAGGCTTTGTGGGGAATTATTAATTATCCGGTGTGCATAACTTTTATTATCCGTACCTGTTTATTTTACGTCAAATAAATTCAATTAAGGCATTAATAATTAAGTGGATTAGTTCCTTTTTTTTGTAAAAGATTTGATTTATTTAATATTGAAATATATTAGATAAGTCGGAGTGATATTAAAACGTAAAGATTGAGGGAATAATGGGATACAAGATAAAAAAATTTATCATGAGTAGTGGGGAGCGAGGACACCTAATCCTTGATAAAGAAACTGAACTGCCAGTTTACTATCAAAATCTTTTTCTTACTGAGAATGTCAGGAATAGAAATGCTACAGCTTCAACTGTAGAGGTAGTGGCAACTAATCTGCTGATTTTCAGCAATTTCTTAGATAGCAGGAAAATAAATATAGTAGAAAGAATAGAGGCTAAAAAATATCTTAGTATTGCTGAAATAAATGACCTTATAAGATATGCAAAACAGAGGTTTGACAAACAGAAGATAACAAATATAAGAAAGATGAATAAGATGTTTATTGCCAAAAGAACCTTTAGTTACAGGATCCATGTCTTTTCGAGTTATCTAAAGTGGTTGTGTATATTAGTTCACTCCACAAAAGGAATTCATGCCAGATATGAAGTAGATAATTTTATCGAAAGCATCAAAGCACATATTCCGAGAAAGAGCTCATTAAATATGAATGATAGATCTGACAAATCATTAGATGAAGGAGAGATAAGAATACTGTTCAATCTGCTAGAAATTGACGGAAATAAAAATCCTTTTCAAAAGGATGTTCAGATAAGAAACAGGCTCATATTCTCTTTGCTTTTTAATTTGGGTTTAAGGGCAGGCGAGTTACTCAATCTTAAAATAGATGATTTTGACCTCAGAGACAATACGCTAAGTATTATTAGAAGACATGATTCAAAGGAGGACAGAAGATCTTATCAGCCATTAGTCAAGACGGGTGAGAGAGTTATTCCATTATCCGACGAATTAGCCAGTGACATTTTCAGATATATAAGTGATAGCAGGGAGAAGATGACTAAGAGAAAAAAACATAATTTCTTATTAGTCGCACACTACACTGGAAAAACTGCTGGAGAACCTTTAAGTATTTCAGCTTATGAGAAAATCATATCAACCCTGAAGAGAGCAAGTCCTGAATTATCTAAACTATCGGGTCATAGATTAAGGCATTCCTGGAATTATATATATTCAAAAGAAATGGATGTATCTAATTTGGAATTTGGAAGAAAGAAAGAACTAAGAAATTATTGTCAGGGTTGGTCAAAAGGGTCAAAAATGTCTGAAAATTATAATTTCAAATACATATCACAACAAGAAAAAGAAGTTATCCTGAGAATTTATGGTTCAATTAACAAAATAATTAGTGGGGCTTAATGTGGAAATCAAATGTATTGAAAATGAAGATATCTTTTTATCTAAAATGTCAGGCTACAGTTTCAAAATTTCAGACAGGAAATGGCAATTAAATAAAGACCTCTGTGTATATCCGTATAAAGTAGCAGAAAGAATGCCAGAATTAATGAAGATGAGCTACCTAAAGACGTTGGCTTACTATGCTTCTGAATATAGTCCAAGTCATATTAAAAAAATTAATAGCGTGTTCAATGATTGGTTTAGGGTAATGATCATTAAGACGATTGATGATAAGGCAGTATGTCAATTTAATGTTCACTTAGGCTATGCGAAAAACTATAAACTAAACACCATTAAGGCTTTTATCAGAAAATGGAAAAAATTCAATTATCCTGGGGTAGAAACAAGTGCTCTTAGAGTGATGGAGAAAATAAAAATAACTCCGAGCCAAGCAGGGGAAGCTGTCAAAAGACGAGATCCGAATAAGGGGCCATTGACTGAAACTGAACTCAGCACCATGCTAAGACGTGTTGGCGATATTTATCGAGAGAAGAAAATTGATGGTTACTTATATTGCTATATTATTCTGTTGGTAACAACAGGAAGAAGGCCATTACAATTAACATCTCTTAAAGCTAAAGACCTCATTGAAAATGAGGAAGGCTATTTCCTTAATATACCAAAAGTAAAACAACAAAAAAATTTCAGACAAGAATTTAATATGAAAATGATAGACAATTCCTTGTTTGAAAATCTATTAATGCTGATTAATGAAAACCAGACCTTTGTTGAAGCTCAACTAGGTGTTGGGGTTTCTCAACTGAGAGACGAATTACCAATTTTTATAGATATTAAAAAAGTGACTAAAATAAGAGATGTTGAAAATTTTTCATATTATTTAAAAACGGATTTTCTTCACATGAAAAATTCATTTATCTCAAATAAATTGAAAAAAATCCCTGTGGAATTTAATATTATATCAGAAAGGACTGAGCGTTACTTAGAGCTCAATGCCAGAAGATTCAGGTATACACTAGGAAGTCGTTTGGCTAATGAAGGCGCATCAATTGAGGTCATTGCTAAAGCATTAGATCATAAATCAGTAAATTCATCAGGGATATATATAAAAAATAGTCCTGACAATGTTCATGATATCGACAACAGGCTAAATTCATTTTTTGATCCTTTAGCTAAGATATTTATGGGGGAAGAGATTGCAGAAAACAAGGGATCTTTCATTAACCATATTTTGAATTCTTATGGATTAATTGACGATAAGAATGATGGGATTAAATGTTTAACCTGTAAAAAACTTATACCCTGGAGTGTATAATGAACAATATTCTCATATTTGAACCAATTAATACAAATAACCCCGTAGTGAATGTCATTAAATTCATCGGATTTTGCAAGACGGCTATCTTCAATGGTAATTTAGTAACTTCATGGGAAAGCAATGTATGGAAAAAACTTTACAGATTCAATAAGCTTAACATGAAAAACAACCTAAAAAGTAAAGAGCCTTTAGATGATTGTTTTATTGATTTTGCTAAAGCATATATGTTGCATGTTCATTCATTCAATAAAGCAAAGTCGAAAATCATAACATTATCAATGTTGAAGATTGTCGAATTTGTTTTATTAAAATCACATATGAAAGCTGATATTATTCATTGCGATAATTTTGTTTTTAATGAATGTGCAAGATTAGCCACTGAAAAGTATTCAAAATCACGCGCGGTTGATGTCGGAAAAGAGCTTGAAAAACTGAGTATATTCTTAAATGAAAATAGGATGACTAACTCATCTTACTTATTTTGGGTAAATCCCTTAAGATATAAGATCACTCAAACATGGAGTGGTTATGATCTTTCACTGGAAGGGCATGAAAAATTGCCTGACATCAAATCTGTTATAGCGATTGCGGAAATTTTTTCAAAGGATGATAAACAATTATCTTTGAGGGATATATTTACTGCATCTGTCCTTACATTACTCATGTGCGCACCAGGCAGGATCTCAGAAATTTTAAGTTTACCAGCGGATTGTGAAATTACAGAAAAAGATAGTAAAGGTATTCAACGATACGGTTTGAGATTCTTTTCAGCAAAGGGATATGAGGGTGATATAAAATGGATCCCTACTGCAATGATACCAGTAGCTAAAAAAGCCATTAGTAGATTAAGGAAATTATCCCATCAGGCAAGGTCTTTGGCAAAAAAATTTGAAGGTAATCACTCTGATGTATTGGTAAATAGGCTCAAAGAAAACATACCAGAAGACTTCCCCTGGTATGATGCAGAGAAGAATATTAAATATTCAAATGCACTATGTTTGTTGAATGAAGGACAGTTATGTAAAAACAAAGCAGTCAGGTTAGACAAATTGTTCAGGCCAAACAACAGCTTTTTTATATCAGATATTATTGATTCAGAATATATCAAAAGCGAACTTAATATCTTTAAAAGACATGGTTATTTAAATAAAGATGAGAGTCCATATTTGTTAAGAACACACCAATTGAGACATCTTCTCAATACATTTGCTCAAATAAATGGTATGGATGAATTTAGCATTGCCCGTTGGTCTGGAAGGAAGTTTATTTCTCAGAATGTGTCTTATGACCACAGAACGCATCTTCAAATGTCTAAATTGATAAGAGAGGAAAAATCATCAGAGGTTATTAATAACCATAGAATAAAACAAATACCCGTTGTTGATCTAAATGAATTCGATTCACTGAACAGTGGTGCCATTCTCATTACTCAGTATGGGTGTTGTAAGCATGCATATGCATTTGAGCCTTGTCGTTCTTACCCTTTTAAAGAGTCCGGTATGGGTAATGAGAGTTTATCTAAAATACACAATAAAATTATAGAAAGAACACGTTATGATAAAAATGATGGAAATCTCAATGCTGAGAAATGGTATGAATTTCAAGAGAAAATAATAAAAGGATAATAAATGGCTAAGCATATAAATGGTTATCATGAAAAGAATATAATAGACATCATTAACACATGGCCTATAGATAACAAGCTAACCTGGGATGCTTTATGTGACAGGTTAATCGGAGTCATTGGGAAAAGACCATCAAGGCAATCTTTAAGCAGTCATGTTCGGATCGCAGAAAGCTTCAATGCAAAAAAAACCACTATAAAATCTGGTGAAATCCACACTGTAAAACCTGCTAATTTAAAGATAGCATCTCAACGGATCAAAAGGCTTGAAGCAGAGAATGAAAATTTGAAGGCAATTAATAACAGATATTTAGAGCAGTTTGAAATATGGTTGTATAATTCCCACATTAAAAAAATAACGATTGAAGAACTTAATAACCCCTTGCCTAAAAAATACTTTTAATATCAATGGGTCTGTTTTAGATGTTGACAGGCTTAAATATTATGCTATCTCTTTGATTGTCAGGATGACAATTAATAATAATTTAAATGCAAGGATGCATAGTTATGAAAAAAATAAATATGAGTTTAATGGAAAGGTATCTGCTGTTGCTGGACAGGTTCGTTGATAAGCTTGATGAATCGGGCTTTTCAGAAGCAGAAATCACCGAGCAGTCTTATCTTTTTTGTGCAGGATTTTATATTAAATACCAGCAGGACATAGAAGATCTGACGTTTTCAAACCGAGAAGTGGTGCTAAGCTTTTTACTTCTCTCTTACTACAGCCATATCGAAAAAATCAGTGATGATTTGATTGATAAAGCCCGTCTGAATAAAGTCTTTCTTTCCATCATCAGCTTCATCATCAACAACGGTGGAAGAACAGAAAGAATCTACGTGCATGAGAAAAAGAAGTATGACGCTAACAAGCTGATAAGAGCCTCAACGAGCGTCAGAAAGAGTGGTTGCCGGATATGATTAAATGTATTAGCTAAGATCTGAACTGGCACAGTCGCTGCGCATAGCTAAGCGTAATTTTACAGGCAGCTCTGTGCCAGGAATGGACACTCGAACTACTGATGGCTAAACTTCAAAGAAACATCAAACTAGTACAAATATCCTTATAAATTGTTAGTAAACGACTTAAGGAATTCAATCATTATTGTAATTATTAAGGGAGTAATCACATTATGAATTTTTTGTTGTTAGGTGCTGGTGCTTCAAAGGCGTACTCAGATAGTCCGACTAAAGAGAGAATGCCTATCGCTAATGATTTTTTTTCTACATTTTCACGTTTAGATATTTCATCCAATCCATGGGTCCTTGTTGACGGGTTAATGGATTTTATCGTGAGAATAAAGGGGGAAGAACCAGCAGCATTTTTCTCAAAAGATGTTGATATCGAAGAGTTATATACCGAGATAGAAGAGAACCTAAACTTATATTTAGGCGAAGATGCCACCTTAGATAGAATCAGAGCTTTTAAAGCTTACACCCAGCTTATTTTTATTTTTTCCGCAACAATAAATTCCATCCAAAATGGACCTGTTTCACGCCCGCATTCTATGTTAGCAAAAAAACTGTCCCATAACGATATGATAGTCACTTTTAATTGGGATACACTAATGGATCGAGCATTAAAAAACGAGACTGGATGGAACACTGATAGTGGATATGGATTCCGTCCAAAAAGCATATACCGAGATGAGTGGAAATCGCCAAGGGATTTACAATCAAAAGCTCCACAGTTGATTAAATTACATGGCTCAGTAAATTGGCTAAGCAGTCATCCAATGAGTCCCAAAAAGGATGTGATACTAACACAAGAATCTGCACCGGATACTGTGTGGGTGTATGAAGGAACTAGTGAGCCATATGCATGTTTTGCAGGGAGATATACTAAAGGTTATGAAGATTTTTCTTACGGATATTATCCGCCAAATATACTAGATGATCGGGGGCGCAGGGTTGATGATGGGTATGTTTTGATTCGTACCAGAATGAAATTACCTTGGATACCTGAAGGAAGTGCAAGTGATAAAGGTTTAGTTTCTATTCCATTAATAATCCCCCCAGTTAAGAAAAAGAACTATCATGGATATGGAATGTTGTTTGATAACCTATGGGGAAATGCTCAAAAAGGAATTGAAAAAGCAGAACACATAATCATCATTGGTTATTCATTTCCTCGAACAGATTTAAAAAGCAACAAACTTTTCATTGATGCATTTATGAATAGAAAAAACATACCATATGTTACTATCTTAGATCCTCAACCTGAAAGAGTTGCCCATAAATTTCGATATGAACTTGGCATACCAGACTCTCACTTGAGAGTGTTTAAAGATTTCTTTTCTGAAAATACTGATATTGAGGAGTTATTGAATTTTTTAAAATAAATCCAGATGGTATCATTTTTCTAGTTTGTAATAGATACATGCTTTGAATAATCGCCCAAATTTAACTACTATCATCGTTAGTTAGTGCGGGCTGTATGAAGTGTTGCCAACTCACGATGTATTATTTCAATTTATTCCATGCATAGTGGTTACAGGTTGGTTTATTGCTTGCTCTTAGCGGCTATTCTTGGATCATTCAGTTCTAAAAGAAACTATAACATAGAGGCATGCGCCTTCAAGACTGAACGGATAGAACTAATTAAAATTGTCAGTATCCATAATGATAATATGTATGATTTTTCTGACAGGACGAAGTATAGATTTATTATAACAATGAGAAAGAACGTGCTGATGAGATTTTACACATTTACCCTGAACCTGCTTGGCTCAAATCGAGCCAAGCAGACGCCACCTCGACCCATTCAGCAATATATTGTTAATAACAGCATACAGGTGAATGGTCAGGGAGTTGCTCTGTAGCTAAAGCATCGTATAATGCTTTAAGAATTAGGAAGAAAATAACTGATAAAATTCGAAAAGACAAGTATAAATGACAACTTTTATTGCATGGGTTGGTGCTGACTCAAGAGGAACGGCATCCATCAATTTTTCCACTGATAGCCGCATATCTTGGGGCAGCAATGGCAATCCACACTGGGATATGGCGCAGAAGACATTTGCGTCTGTCTTTTCTGCCGATATATTCGCCTACGTAAACGATGTGATGTTCCCGTCGATGGTCTTGGGCCAAATCATCAATGCAATAGACAACGGGGTGCTGTTTGATAGTGATGAGAGACTTGAAACCAGATTTTATAAAGTAGAGGAGTACATAAAAAATTCACATAAGTTGTTTCCGCAACAACACCGGCGATCCTTTTGTATTTTTCATGCTGCTCGGATTGGAACTGGTCTGAAATCTGAGTTTGCCTTAAATACAATAAGTTGGAGCCAAGCTACATCTAGCTGGAAAATTTCCCGCCTTATTATACCCGCAACATCTACTATAATAGCAATCGATGGTACAGGAAAAAATGCTGTAAGCAAATGGTCAGCACGCTGGAATGCTTCAAGCCAAGGAGGAACAAGTAGAGCGATATTTAGTTCTTTTTGTAATGCCATATATTCCGGTGAGGATAAGTTCACAAATGGCTCGCCACAAATAGTATCTTTGTATCGAAAAGGATTTGGTCGACATATAGGTTTTGTAGATGGCGGAAAGAGATATTTATCAGGGGCGGAGTTGCCAATTTCTACAATTGTAAATTCTTCAAAAATAGAGTGGCGAAATAGATATTTCGAGCGTTGTGACATATCAGGTGAACTTATCCAAGAAGCAAAAAAACATCACGTCCCCAAAGGTCTTATTTAATTAATGTAAAGAAAAGATCATCGTTTTTTTAGACTTTTATTTTAAGCGAGGAGGCTTACATACAAAACCTGCTGGAAAAAGGATTATGTTTATAGGGTCTAGTTGCGTATCAGATGGCGGCTCTGTGCCAGAAGAGGACGTTGCTGACCTAGGTGTAGGTTAAATATTTTGCAGGTTTTAAAGCAGACGCCGGCATTTATTCTTACATTTTCAGCAAACGAGCAATTAATTCACACTCTCCTAAATCAATCCTTACCGGCTTATGCTAATGATATAGTGATAGGCTTGGCGAGGTTAAATGTATATCTTTAAGTGCTCTTATGGCTTTTGCCCTGATTATGTCTGCCGGTATCGTTACTGTCCGCTTGGCCGTTCTGCTTGCTCTCAATAATGAAGCCTGCTTTGGCATCAGACGGGCGCATGAGGGAATTCTTGGTGCGGCAGCAGCGGGGCGTTTCTGTTAATCTTAGAAGGGTCGGTTGCTTTCTACGGTAGAGGCAGCATATAAGTCTATGTCCGGATAAAAGCCGCCACTAGGCTAATGCTGTTCGCTTAAACGCTTTTCAGTCGTCATTAATGGCGACCCTAAGATTCCACGATGCAATTTCCATAGCGTGCTAATAATGCGGGGATGGATAAATATGTACTTATTTACTTAAGTAACATGCATTAGCCATTAAGGCCGTTTTTTTCGTAAAATTCAGTTTAATAAGAAAAAATGGAATACTTATGCTAAGAAAAATTGATAAGAATACAGGTTTTAATGCGTCCGAAGGAAAACTGATAAATTTAGCAGATAACGCATTCCTAGGATTATGGTCATACGCAAACATACATAGTGATGAAGGGTACTCTAAAAATAAAACAGGAAAAGAAGTATGTGACTTGCTAGTAGTTTTTGGTGATGATGTAATAATATTCTCTGATAAAAGCGTTAAATTCAATGAAGATATAGATATTAGCATTGCTTGGCAAAGATGGTTTAGAGGTTCAGTGATAGATTCCTCTCGTCAATTATATGGTGCGGAAAAATTCATAAAAGAAAATCCCCAAAGGATTTATATAGACAAAAATTGCACGGTGCAGTTTCCTGTAGAGATAAATAAAGAATCTCGATTCCATCTTATAGCAGTCACGGATAATATCTCAGCCCCTGCAAAAAAATACTTTGACTCGATATCAAAAGGTAGTTCATCTACTTTGGTAAACGCTTTTGTATATGACGCAAAAGAATGCCTAAAGAATGTTTTTTGCGTAGGAGATCTTTATCCGAAGAAGACGTTTATTCATGTTCTTGATGAAATATCACTAACGCTGCTGTTGACCGAATTAAATACCGCAACCGATTTCATAGAATACCTGATGGCTAAAGAGAAGGCGGTCAGAGAGCAACACCTAGCGCTATGCCTTGGTGAGGAGGAAATATTAGCCAGTTATTTTCAAGGTAATAAAAAAATAATACCAGATGACATTTTAAGAGAGCAAGGTTTAGTTTCCATTCCCGAAGGTGAGTGGGCTCACTACATTAAATCTTTTCAGTATCAACAAGCCATCTCCATCAAAAAGGGAAGCGTTTTTTGGGATGAGCTTATTGAAAATAGCTCTCAAAGTATCTTGGCAGCTAACGTTGGCTACTTCGGAGAAAAGCCCTTTTCAATGCATGAAGCGGCTATAAGAGAAGTGGCTAAAGAAAGTAGACCATCACGTTATTATTTATCTAAATGCTTCAAAGAAAAAATGGATTCAGTGCCTTCGCACATAACCTCCTCCAGACTAGTTGAATCGCCTGACGAACCAGGAAAGTTTTATCTATTTCTCTTAGTGCCTCACAAAGATGAAATTGATTATTTGATCTACAGAGAGCGCCGAGTGGCGCTTATAAATATGTACTTTCCAATTGCTTTCGCACGACACAAAAAAATAAAGAAAATAATAGCAATCGCGACAGAACCTAAAAATAACATTGGCAGGTCAGAAGACTTTATTTATATCCACTATCCTAAACCCATGCCGAGAGATGAAAGAGCTGAAATACTCAAAGCTTCCAGGGACTTTAACATCATGTCAGATTTTTTGCCTTGGAATCAACCAGCGCCTGCCCGTCATAACGCCCCACCTCATTCCAATATGCAAAAGCTAGGTAGGAATGAACCATGTTTTTGTGGCTCAGGGAAAAAATACAAAAAGTGCCACGGTTAATCTTCTACCATCAATCCGGTTTACCGTCCATTTGATATAGCAAAATTTGTAAATCGTGTAATGCTGGTCACTTAAGCAAATAAGTGCTTATTTATCCAGTTGCGCATGAATACGCACCCTACGGAAACCGCACCGTGCGTCATTAGGGGCGCCTTTATTGGCAACCCTAATGCTAGTCACCAGACGGTTTTTTACCTCACATCCGTTTTTAGCTCAATGCTGCCTGCCAGATTTGATTGTGTTCTGCCTGCGAAAACTTCCAGTTCAAGTCTAAGAGAAAGCAGATGAAAAAAGCCCGTAGCGGTGAAACTACGGGCTGATGCTTTCCCTGATGCTGCCTTATGACTTATAGGTTATTTCGATGGTGAAACCTTCCATTTACCTTCAAATTTAAAGAACTTAAGCTCCATGGTTGATGTTCTTTCACCCAAAAACGGGATCTTTGCATTGTATTCGACTGTGCATTTGTAACCGCCGTCGCTGTCTTTCTCTTTGCATGCGATTTTCTTGGCTGAATTGAAAACGACTCTTGCTGATTCAGAGGGTGCGCCTTTGTTCATCTCTTCAGTAAAAGACTGCATTGCTTTAGATACGTCAGCATCTGATGGTTCGCTGTCACAGCCAGTGAGAAAGAAGGACAGCACCAGTAATAAACCTAAAGATAATTTTTTATTCATCATGGCTCTCGTTTTGAGGATTGCTGAATTTAAAAGGATTTAAAAGGCACCGCGTTTCATTTCACTGGCACCGGCAGTGAATTCATACGAACTGACTTTTTCACCTTTAAACGTGATGAGAATTGATTTTTCTTCAATATCCGTTCCGCCAGTGAGTATTCCTACAATCGGAATATATGATGTTGGTTTACTGCGGTAGTTATGCATAGAATAAGACCATTTCTCCTCATCATCTGAGGTGATACGTTTATCCGGCTCACCAAAGGCGGTTAATACTTCTGACTTGGTGGTTTTTCCTTTTACAATTTTAGCTTTTACGTCTTCCTGCGTTACATTTTTCAGTTTCTGATTACCGAAGGAATAACATCCAGAGAGAGTGAGTGATACCAATGTTACGATGATAAATTTTTTCATTAATTTAAACCTTTAAGGATTTACTATTATTAGGTCTTAACGTGTAAATGAACTAACCAGATTTCTGAATTCGACATTAAACTTGCTAGCCCTGATGTTTAACCATCTGATGAGGACATGACAGACCAGTGTTGATAACAAATAGATATCCCATAGATCATCATTTTTAAAATCAAAAAGGAAAATAATAAATGAAACGGCAGAGATAATATTAGTTACGATAAAGGTAACAGGGAAAAAGCTTGGGACGGGCATAGCAGAGCTATAGACACTAGCAGTAAATCTTACTATAGGTCGAATAAACAAAAGCAGAGTCAATGTCGTTAATCCAAAGACAATAAAACATTTTTCCGGCATGTTTACATGTCGTTCTTTGGTGGTTTCATTAACGATCAGTGCATCATGAAATGATGCATAGGAATGATGGTCATGATAGCCATTAAATGTATTAGTCGCGACCAGA
>NZ_JSXC01000003.1 GCF_000803215.1 Pectobacterium fontis | reverse complement strand
AAGTCTGAGCTAATACACATCATAACAGTCTCCACTAAAACGCGGACCAAAAGCACTATCAGTAATGATGTCTTCGAAAATAACTTCGTTCCAACTCATCCTAACAACCCCTGAAAGTTGCTTTGAATACATTCTGAAATGTCTTCAGCCTTCTGATTCAAATAGGAAATTTCTTCATGAATCTCTTGCATGCGTATTTTGAAAACCTCACTGTCACCGTCACTTTGAACAACATCCCCTACCCCCACATATCTACCAGGCGTAAGTGAATAGTCTTTCTCAGCAATATCCTGCCGTGATACAACTTTACACAACCCCGCCACATCGTCATACAAACCCAAAGGAAAACGGCTTATTAACCAATGTCCCTGAGCTACAAAATAGCTAGCATGTTTGAAAGCCTTAACACTTTGATCCCGTACAGTTGCATTTTCACGCTTCTTCACATCACATGGCTGTAAAGCCTTCTTTGCCTCACGAGCCTTTTCACCTGCATATCCCCCCCACTGACGGGCTCGCAAAGTTTTCTCTGCCATGTCTAGCAACGTTATCCAACCCTTATGTCTGGCCTCCAAAACGAGCAGTGCAGCTTTTAACTTAGGATTGCTCTCGTCCAATCGTGTTTGTAGTGCTTTACGTTGAGTAAAGGGCACATCCTTAGGAAGCACTTCAATTTCGTTTTGAAGTTGCGTTGCCTCTTTCTGGATGGATGAGAGAGTCACATTCCAATGAGACGATTGCTCAACAAGAGAGGAATAATTGGCACGAAATTCTTCCAATATCTCATCGGTAATACCATGGTCTTCACCTAATTTCTGACGTACAGATGCAACCGCTGAATTATCTTCAGTTAGCTTCGCAAAACCCCGCAACGCTGATGCAAGAACGTCAATCTGTTGTTTGTCATTAGCCAAACGCTCAGGCAGCATTGCAAGATATTGGCCTACTTTACTTTGATAGCTACCTAATAGCTCATTGAAACGCTCATGTTCACCTCGGTATAACCAAGTGATAGCGGTGAGGTTAGCCAATTGCTCATCAGAAAACACATGTGAACGAGCAGACATCACTGTATAAATATTGCGCGCGTCGATCATCAACACAGTATCTAACAGCTCATCAGATTTACTTTTATCGAAGAACCACAACGTGCATGGCAGGCTACGCGTATAGAAGAACTTCGGACCGACGGAGATCATTACATCCACGTGGCCTGTTTCTACTAATTTTTGGCGGATTTCTTTATCCTTATTACCCGCATCAGAAGCGCTGGAGGCCATAACAAAACCTGCGCGGCCAATATCATTCAGATAGCTGTAAAAATACTGGATCCACAAACTATTGGCGTTGGAAATAGTTTCCCCATCCCCTCCATTCTTTCCTTTGCTCTTGCCTGCAATTCCAGGTAAGCCGAAAGGCAGGCGACCAGTTTGATTCTCACCTACCTGACTCTTGATCTTGGCAACTTGCACTCCATCAACGTTAAAAGGAGGGTTAGCCATAACAAAATCACATTTCTCAACTAACTGGTGGTGATCTTCGTAAAAGGTGTTGCCAATACGGATTTGCCCCTCCAGCCCATGCACTGCCAGGTTCATACGCGCTAACTTACTGTTAAGATCTGCTTTTTCTTGCCCGTAAAATGTAATGTCAGTATCGACAGTTTGCTTATGCCGCACTTCTTTAATGAAATGTCCCGTTTGCACAAACATACCTGCTGAACCGCAAGCAGGATCAAACACAATACCATGGTCAGGTTCTATCACGTTCACAATCATGCGAACCAAACTTGGCGGAGTGAAGAATTCACCACCTTCTTGCGCGCCGCTCTGCGCAAATTGATTCAGAAAGTATTCATAGATACGGCCAAAAACATCACCAGTAGCTGTCTGTAAAGCTGGGCGGTTGAAGATTTTGATCAGTTCGGCCAGTAGATCTTGCTCGAAGCCTAAATAGTCTTTTGGCAGAGCTCCCTCAAGTAGCTTGTTACCCTGCTGGTCAGTCACTGATTCCTCAATGGCAATCATAGCGTCACGAAGAACTTCACCAACATTTGTATCAGCAGGTAAAGAAGCCAAATAGTCGTAGCGGGCTGTTTCAGGTAAATAGATAGCTGCCTTGCCCTGGAAGCCCAGCTTAATACGTTCTTCACGCAATGCCCCTGTAGCCCTAGCGGGTATTGCTTTCTCTACTTCGGGCAGGAGATCGTTAAAACGAGTTGTAGCGTGGCGCAGAAAAATCAGGCCAAGTACAGGCATGGAATACTCACTAGCCGTAAGTTTAGAATTGGCCCTAAGTTGGTCAGCGGCTTCCCAAAGGTCATCTTCGAGTTGTTTTAATTCTTGGTAGTCCACTACGGTTTATTCCTTTCAATATCATTTTAATCTTAAGTTTATGGTTAAAGACTTCTGTCGTTTTATCTGTTCCACAACGCCTTATGTACTTTTCCTGTCTGGTGATAATCAGAAACCAGATCGATAAACTCTTTAAAATCCTTGTTCTCTACGACCAAGCGGTTGACGGATTGCCAGTCAATGCTTGTTCGCTCGCGCGCCGGGATCAAAGTTTGGCTATTACCAGGGTCTTGCGGGTTAAGTAGGAGCACACCGATACCATGCAATGCACACAACATTTGCAGCTCTCTTTCAACGCCACGCTGCTTATCTTCATTTATTTCGGTCGTGACAAGATAGCCAAAGTGAGCCCAACTTGAATTGCTCACTGCCTGGAAAAAACATTCTCGAACATTGCTACGATTAAGTTGGCGTTTTACTTCAAACGACCACAGGCGGGTTAAACGCCCTTCGCTATGGCGAACGCAGTTTTGCACTACAGTATCCCAGCCCTTATCGAGGGGCTGTAGCGCAACTATATCGGGATAAAGCCAATGATTTGCCCCTAAGCCTTTGTTGTTACTTGAACGCTTTTCATCGATACGGCGGCAAAGCAACTCCTCTTCTTCTGAAAGGTAGTCAATCAACAACGGATAAAGTGCATGTTCAGTGAAATTCGCCGTTTCTTCCGAAGGCACAAAGGGGATATCAGCAAGTGGTTTTTCCTGAACGCTATCTGTAAGCTCATCACCCCAATAGAATAGTCGCGGTCGAGGCTTGTCCCGTGTCATTACTTGTGGGCATATTGATTTAGCTCGAGGTAAATCAGCACCGATTTCAGCAGCCATTTGACTGAGAAAGTCCTCATCGCAGCCAAAGCGCGTATTTTTACGTTTTTCGACTAACTCATCTGCATAAGTTTCGATGATTTTTTGTGCCAGTTGACGCGCTGTAAGCTGTTGTCCAGAATTTGTCTGTAAAACATTAATGATCATTTGGGGACGACTGGTCATGGCTCCTGCTCTTACCTCTAACAACGAGAATTTAACCTCATTACTAAGCAGATAACTTAGTTACGTGCTCTTTTAAGATAACACAGTGTAAAACCCTTGATTACTGGAGCCAAGCTCGCAATTGTAGTTGTTCAATGTAACAGGGAGGTACATTCGATTAAGTAGTTTGCTACGCCCAAAAAACGATCATTTATAAAGGGAATTGTGTAAGTGGAAGTAGACAAAAAAAGAAGGCATAACAAGCGTATGCCTTACACATATCAATTCTTTCAATTAATTTCTATTCAACTTCCCAAAATCAAACGCACTTACCGCCTTCTCCCGATTAGCATCCAGATAATCTGCCCACCATTGCAGCATTAGCTTGCGCTCGTCTAAGTGCTCCGCCTTGTGGATATACGCCGCCCGTACCGAGTTACGTTCCATATGGCTCATCTGGCGCTCCACTGCATCCCTCGACCATAACCCCGATTCAATCAGCGAGCTACAGGCCATTGTCCTGAAGCCGTGACCGCAGACCTCAACCTTCGTGTCGTACCCCATTACTCGCAGCGCCTTATTCACTGTGTTTTCACTCATTGGTTTACGCGGATCGTGATCGCCAATAAAGATCAATTCATGGTTACCGCTGAATTGCTGTATCTGCTTCAAGATAACCAGCGCCTGTCGTGACAGTGGCACCAGATGCGGAGTACGCATCTTAGAACCTCGATGGGAATGTTTCACTCCTTCGATGGGTTCACGCTCAGGGGGAATGGTCCACATTGATGTTTCAAAATCGATCTCTGACCAACGGGCAAAGCGCAGTTCGCTGGAACGGATAAAGATCAGTAGCGTCAACTCTACCGCCAGACGAGTTAATGGTCTGCCGGTATAGCTATCAATGCGTTGAAGCAGCTCGGGAGTATGCTTTAGTTCCAGTGCAGGACGATGTTGCCGATTACTCGACGCAACAGCGCCCGCCATTTCCTGCGCCGGGTTGTAGTCAATTAATCCGCTCTGTACCGCGTAACGCATTATTGCGGTTGTACGTTGCTGAAGTCGTGAGGCGACTTCTAGACGACCAGACTGTTCCACTACCTTGATAGGGGCTAAGAGGTCTCGCGTTTTGAGTTCAGCAATGTTGCGTTTACCAATAGCGGAGAAGAGATTATCTTCGAGGCTTTTCAGCACGCGGCGGCTGTGCTCTTCCGACCACTTTTGATTGGTGGCGTGCCACTCTCTGGCTACAAATTCAAAGGTGAATACCGCCTTCGCCTGTTCTTCTTGTACCGCACGTTTTTGCTCACGCGGATCAATGCCCGCAGCAACCAACTTTCTGGCAGCTTCACGCTTCTGTCTGGCATCAATCAATGAAACTTCGGGATAGACGCCAAATGCCATCAGGTGTTGTTTGCCACCGAAGCGAAAACGAAAGCGCCAGTATTTTGAGCCATTGGGATGAACTAGCAAAAACATGCCGTCGCCATCAACCAGCGAATACTCTTTTTCCTCGGGTTTAGCAGAACGTACCTTGGTATCTGTCAGGGCCATGATGGTTATCCTTCCATAATCCTGCTGTGAGTATATAAGCAATATCGAACCAGCATATATACTCGGTTCTATACTCACAAGCAGATTGATGTGGGTGGACTCAGATTGACTTCCGTTGACAGGAAATTCGGGCGAAGCCTTGTGTGGCGCGGATTTCAGACATAAAAAAAGACCTCAATTGAGGTCTATTTACATACTGTTGGTGCCGAAGGCCGGACTCGAACCGGCACACCTTGCGGCGGTTGATTTTGAATCAACTGCGTCTACCGATTTCGCCACTTCGGCACAGAAGTAGTATGCGGAAAACGAGGTGCATTATACCGTTTGACGGCTCACGCGCAACGTTAATCCACTCAGTGCTCGGTTAAGTGCTGAAAAAATCGTCTTTAGCAACACGTTATGACCATAACACCGTCAATATTGAGTGGTATAAACGGTGCACAGAGCTATTTGCTACGAAACCGAGCAGGGTCGGGACGCTTACGCCGTCCCCACACACCACTTTACATGAGGTTCATTCACCGCACTGGAAGCCTGTGTAGCGCCTACCGTGGTGTATTCGAACATTGTCTTCTGCTGTTCATGGTTCATATAATTTGCAATAGGCAAAAAAAAAGCCAGCACCCGAGCTGGCTAAATAATACTGGAAGCAATGTGAGCAATGTCGTGCCTTCACAGGGAAACCTGAACATCGTGGACCTCTTTTAAAGTGGTGCATGACGCCGTTCCCCGGAACGCACAGCAATAATAATCATTATCATTCGCACTTGTAAAGTGCTTTTTGCGATAAATTCTTATTCTCAATAAGCCCACAAAAACGGCTGGTTTTGCCCCTTCTACTCATTACTCTGGCTGTGCCAACGATCTCGCCAGCAGCGTGATCGGGTGTTCACACCGCTTGCTGGTCGACATCTCAATCTGCCATTTACAGGTTTCGCAATCCGTCACCACGATATCGACCCCACTTTCTTCAATCTGCTGAAACAGCGAAGCGCCAATGCCTTGCGACGTGGCATAATTCTCTTTTTTGAAGCCATAGGTGCCTGCAATACCACAGCATTGGGAATCCAACATCACCAGTTCAAGTCCAGGAATACGTTGCAGTAGCGCCAGGGTATACGCCGTCCATCCCATTCTCTCCAGATGGCACGGGGTATGATATGCCACCCGCAGCGGTAGGTGGCGCAGCGGCAGCGTTTTTCCTTCTTCTTCCAGCAGACGATAAAGCTGACGCGTCACCAGTTCGACGCCATCGCGTACGTGGCTATTGTCCACGCCGAGCAGGTGCGGATATTCATCTCGCAGCGTGAAGGTACAACTGGATGACGTCGCTACCACCGGCAGGGATTTCTGATTAATCGCCTCATCCAGCGACGTAATGTTGGCGTGCGCCTGCTTTCTGGCCTTGTCGTGGAAACCATTAGCGATCAACGGTACGCCACAGCACTTCTCTTTATTCAGCAGTTGGACGCCAATCCCCATCGCGTTAAAGACCTGCACCAGATCTTTACCCAACTGTGGATGGTTGTAGTTCACGTAGCAACCGTGAAAATAAGCCACCTGCTCATCATAAGCCAACTGCTTTTTGGCCTGCTGGCGATACCAGCGCCGAAAGGTGCCGAACGCGTATTTCGGTAACTGGCGACGATGGTCAATTTTCAACGCTTTATCCAGCAGTTGGCGCACCGGTTTCAGGCTGGTCGCCGTATTGACCAGCGGGGCAAACGGTGTGGCAATCGACCCCATGAAGTCGGTATGACTCAGAATCGCATCGCGCAATGTCGGCTTGTGGCTGCTATGCGTGGCTTTCGCACGCTGAATGATGTCGCCAATGTTGACATCCGAGGGGCACGCGACTTCACAGCGTTTGCAGTTAGTGCAATATTTTAGCGCGTCATCGTATAGCGCTGGATCCTTGCGCCGCAGGCGCTCGCCATCCGGCCCGGCCTGTTTCGGCCCAGGGTAAAGCGGGTTTACGCGTGAAACCGGGCAGTACGTGGTACACACCGTACACTTGATGCAATCTTCAAAACTGTTATCGCTAAGCAGGCTCATAAGTTGCCCTCCTTCAAAATCTGTTCGGCAACATACAGTGCGCTGAGCAAAGAAACGCCCGCGCCACATCCCTGCGCAATCGGGTCGAAACCTTCCAGCACCGCGCCAATCGCGTACAGATTATTGGCGATTTCTCCTGCGATACACGGATGCAGGTGCGCATCGACAATCGCGCCAAATTGCAGATAGGGCTGCGATGCAAACACATCTTGCTGGCTCCAGCCCTCTCGCTGCTCGGCGAACCTAACGTCCAACCCAAAAACCGGTTCAGTAACCCGATCAAACTGCGTCACCAACCCGTTACTAAAGAAACTGCCGCTCGCCAGCACCGCGTGCTTCGCTCGTAATGGAATATCACGGTGATGGTGGGTATGGATAGCGATCTCCTGCGACGACAGCGATGCTCGCACCGCACGATCGCCGGGCATCACCATGCCACCCAACTGGCGAAAACGCTGCGACAGCGCCTGGTGTAAACGTAACCCCAGCACGGATGGCGGTAGGGTCGGCAGCAGCAGTACGGGTTTACCTAACCCATTCGCAAGCTCACGGACAATCTCAGGGCGATCCAGCCCCAGACAGGCGGGCATGATGATGGCATCGTTACCATTAGCCAGAAGCGACAGTTCTTCCAGTAGCGCCGCGCGATTTTCCGGTCGATCCAGCACGCGGGCGATATTCACCGCGCGGAATTCGCTGGGGTTCTGGCGTAATCTATCCAGCACGGGCAGTTTGAGATCATCACTGCGTGCCGCAATTCCCTGCGTCTGAAGCGTACCGGCCACAATGCGGGACTGAAAATCCAGAAAACCCTCAATACCGGCAATCAACGGATTATCGCCAAATCGGGAATCCGCTAGCCCCCGCGTGACGCCATCGACCGGGCTGAGCCAGCATGAGCGAAACTTACCTAACGGCGTCATACGCCAGTGATTCTGCCGATAATTGCCCCGCAAGGTGATATGACTGCGCTCCAGTAGCGCCTCAACCTGTGGCAACAGGGTCGTGACCGCCGTCGCGCCCATACGGGAATACGGATGATGAGGAGCCTGGCGCGCCAGTTCATCCAGTGCATCGAGCGGCTGGCTAACGGGCTGCCCGTCAGGAAGATGAGAGAGTAAATCCAACGCGCCGGAAGAAAAATGCAGCGCATTCTGTCCGGCACTGATAATCGCGCAACGTTTCCCCTGCTCCGCTAAGCGAATACCACAAGTCAGTCCCGCCAGCCCTCCGCCAATAATCACAACGTCATAGCGCATGGCGATCCTCCTGACTGTCGCTGGCCGTCAGACCGCACAATCCCTGATAAATCCAACTGGTAAACTCGCTTTCGCGTAGCGCATTGCCCCAGGCAATCGGGCGAATCCCTTTCCAGCGTTCGTTCAAAAACTGGCTGAGCTGCGTGAGCGACTGCTCCGGCGTTGCGGTGCCGAGACGGCACAACAGCCCCGCCGCGCGGCAGGCGCACAACTCCCCCTGGCAGGTGCCCATGCCAACACGGGTGCGCCGACGTAAATCAATCAGGTTATTCACCTGCAACGACTCCACGGCATAGCGCACTTCTCCCGCCGTCACCGCCTCACATTCGCACACCAGGCTGCGATCGAGACGTTCACCGGACAGCATGCGTCCGGCACGTTCACCGTGGCGATAAATCGCCGAGCCACGCAGCGGCGCGGAAAGCGGTTTTGCCGCCGGATAGGCAGACAGGGCGTGGGGAACGGCGTTTACTTCATCCAGCGATTCCGATCCCGGCAGCGGCGTCTGGGCGGTCGAACAGGCGACATCATGACCCAGTTTTTTGCAGATCGCATCCGTCACCCACTCCGCCATCAGACGATAGGTCATCAGCTTGCCGCCGGTAATCGTGATAAACCCTTCCAACCCGTCGCGGCTGGCGTGGTCGAGCAGCACAATACCGCGACTCACGCTACGACCGCTGGGATCGCTATCGCTGGCAACCAGTGGTCGCACACCCGCATAGGCGCGCAGAATGCGCGTCTTCGCCAGCGTTGGTGCCAGCATCGATCCTTCCCGCATCAGCGTTTCCACTTCAGCAGGCGTCACCAGCATATTGTCGATTTGATCGTAGTCGATATGGGTTGAGGTCGTGCCAATCAGCGAAATGGTATCGCCCGGCACCAAAATATCGGCATCCGCCGGTTTACGGCAGCGGTTGATCACCATGTTGTTGATGCGGTGCCCAAGAATCAGCAGCGCGCCTTTTGCCGGGAACATGCGCACGCGCAGGTCGGCATATTCCGCAATATGTTGCCCCCAGATACCGCCCGCGTTGACCACCACCTGCGCGTAGATTTCTGTTTCTACACCTTTTTTATGGTCGAAAACGCGCACGCCGGTAACACGATCGCCCTGACGAATCAGCCCGATGACCTCATGATAGGTCAGCACTTCCGCGCCGTGCTCACAGGCATCAATCATGTTGGCCGCCGTCAGGCGAAAGGGATCGACGGAACCATCCGGCACGCGCACCGCACCGATCAGGCTCGGGTTTGCCGCCGGTTCCAGCCGTAGGGCTTCCTGAGGATCCAACGCCTGAGCGCCAATCCCCGCCTGTTGGCAAGCCGTAATAAACTGCGCCTGCCAGCCGAGATCGTCTTCCGGCAACGTAATAAACAGACCATCGGTAGGTTCAATACAGTGGCGGGCAATCCGGCGGAGAATCTGGTTCTCTTCAATACATTCGCGGGCAGACTCGCCATCGGTTACGGCATAGCGGGCACCGCTATGTAATAAGCCGTGATTACGCCCGGTCGCCCCAGTCGCAATATCATAACGTTCAAGCAACAGGCAGCGCAGGCCACGTAGGGCACAATCCCGTGCAGTTCCTGCTCCCGTCGCACCGCCGCCGATGACAACCACGTCAGTTTCACGCCAGTTCCCAGTGTTTTTCATTCTGCTCTCACTTCAGGCAGAGGGTATGTATGTTGCTATTGGGACACAGAAAGAAGGGTTAATGTTTGATAAAGAGCAAAAACGAACGCCAAACGAAAACAAATAGGGCGTTAAAAACAATAAGTGTGATTAACATCACTAAAAGCACACTGTGGAATTTTCCGATTCTGTTAACATGAGCGCAAAGATCGTCACAGTTTCATAAAAGAGTAACATTAGTGTCATGAATCACACTCATTTGTACGCTAACCCCTTACAATAACGTTCGTAATAGAACAAAAAAGCTATCGTTTTCTTTCGCATTGGAGATATCTATGCTGAGTATTTTTAGGCCCGCAGCCCACCAGCCACGCGTGTCGCAGGATCGTGTCGATCCCCTCTATCGCCGTCTGCGTTGGCAGATTTTCATGGGGATCTTTTTCGGCTACGCCGCCTACTATCTGGTGCGTAAAAACTTCACACTGGCCATGCCTTACCTGATTGAGCAAGGCTTCTCGCGTGGCGATCTGGGCTTTGCGCTGTCCGGCATTTCCATCGCCTATGGCTTTTCCAAATTCATTATGGGTTCGGTATCTGACCGTTCCAATCCGCGCGTATTCTTGCCCGCTGGTCTGATTCTGGCCGCTGCCGTTATGCTGTTCATGGGCTTCGTGCCGTGGGCAACATCCAGCATCGCGATCATGTTCGTCCTGCTGTTCGTGTGCGGCTGGTTCCAGGGAATGGGATGGCCACCGTGCGGGCGTACCATGGTTCACTGGTGGTCACAGAAAGAACGTGGCGGTATTGTATCGGTATGGAACTGTGCGCATAACGTCGGCGGCGGGCTTCCTCCGCTGTTGTTCCTGCTGGGTATGGCGTGGTTTCACGACTGGAAAGCCGCACTCTACATGCCGGCCTTCGCTGCCATTCTGGTTGCGCTGATTGCCTTTGCGCTGATGCGTGATACACCACAATCTTGTGGCCTGCCGCCAATCGAAGAGTACAAAAACGATTATCCGGTTGATTACAACGAGAAAGATGAAGAAGAGCTGACGGCTAAACAAATCTTCATGCAGTACGTTTTCCCGAACAAGCTGCTGTGGTACATCGCTATCGCCAACGTTTTCGTTTATCTGCTACGTTACGGTATCCTCGACTGGTCCCCGACTTACCTGAAAGAAGTGAAACACTTCGCACTGGATAAATCCTCCTGGGCCTACTTCCTGTACGAATACGCGGGTATTCCGGGTACGCTGCTGTGCGGTTGGATGTCCGATAAAGTGTTTAAAGGCAACCGCGGTGCGACGGGCGTGTTCTTTATGACGCTGGTGACAATAGCCACCGTCGTGTACTGGATGAATCCAGCCGGCAACCCTGGCGTGGATATGGCCTGTATGATCGTCATCGGCTTCCTGATTTACGGCCCGGTGATGCTGATTGGTCTGCACGCGCTGGAACTGGCACCGAAAAAAGCGGCAGGTACGGCAGCCGGCTTTACCGGTCTGTTCGGCTACCTCGGTGGCTCCGTTGCCGCCAGCGCCATCGTCGGCTACACCGTTGACTTCTTCGGTTGGGACGGCGGCTTCATGGTCATGATCGGCGGCAGCATTCTTGCAGTCCTTCTGCTGGTTGTGGTTATGCTGAATGAGAAAAAGCATAAAGCAGAGTTAGCCAGCCGCGCTTAACTTTTGACGTGTAGTTTCTCTACTATATTGTTGCTGCGCGGTGTACTTACTACACCGCGCTTCTTCCTTTCCATCGCCTCATGACACCACACAGGCAATGGCTTATTTCAGAAACAGTTCCCGCAGGTAATGCGGCACCGCGCTGTCTGCGTTAGAGCCAATCACTTCGCGATCCGGCAGTAAATCTTTCAGACGCTGATGCGCATTTTGCATCACGCAGCCTTTGCCCGCCATCGACAGCATTTCGTAGTCGTTCATACCGTCGCCAAACGCTACGCATTCTTTAAGTGAGAAGCCGATAATTTTCGCCACCTGTTCCAGCGCATGGCCTTTAGACACGCCGCCCGCCATCACTTCCAGGCAGGTGAGCGTCGAAAAGCTCACGTTAACGCGGTCACCCCAGCGTGCGTTGATCGCTTCTTCCAACGGCAGCAGTTGTTCATGGGAATCACAGGTAAAGAACACCTTGCTGACACCCTCGGTTGCAAGCAATGCAGGCTCAAACAGCTTGTATTTAAAGATCGACTCTTTGAAGAAGCGTTCTTCTTCCGCACGAGGACGGTTCATAAACCATTCGTCATCACGGTAAACGTGCGTCAGCATCGCGGGGTTATTGTGCACAACGCTGTACAGGTCGCGGGCAATGTCCTGATCCAGATTGTGACTGAAAATCAGCTCACCCTGCGAGTTATGCACTCGCGCACCATTCGAGGTAATCATAAACGCGCTGATGCCGAGATTATCGCGGATCTGCGCGACATCCATGTGATGCCGTCCGGTAGCGAATACAAAGTGAATCCCTTTTTCCGTTAGCAGCCTGAGGGTTTCTTTCGCATAGGGGGACAGCGAGTGGTCGGGTGACAGCAGTGTGCCATCTAAATCGGAAGCAACGACATGGTACATAACGATGAGATCTCACTTCTGGTGTGTTGTGGCGGCACGCGCCGCAAAAAATTAATGATAACGCGCAAAATGCGCCAAAATCAGCGTAAATGCCTGAGCACGAAGACTATCCGTCTCAAAGAGAATTTCATGCCGCGCACCGTGGATAACCTGCAAAACGCCGTTCGCATTGGCGTTACCACACTGCACCAGCGCCTGACAAAACGCGTTCTGACTGCGGTTATCCACCACGCGCTCTTCCTCTGCCTGTAGCAGCAGAAGCGGCGTGGTGATCGCGCTGGCCTGCGCCAGCAGTTGTTTACCCGCCAGTATCGCCTCACGCACCCAGTGGTAAGTAGGGCCACCGATGCGTAAATCCGGTGAATCCGCATAAAAACGAATGCTGCGCCGGTAGCGCTCACGGCTGTGCGTTAACACGTTCATCCGGTAAGGCAAAGGACGCCACTGCCCGGTGCCGATGGCGTAATAATCACGTATCGCCGGGCGACGCTCAGCCCAATCGACAATCCAACCCGCGAGGCAATGAGGAATCGGTAAACGAATACCAAACATCGGCGCACACAGCGCCACGGCATCGAACGTCTTAGGTTGGCGAATCAATAGCTGTGCCAGAATCGCGCCGCCCATTGAGTGTGCTAAGGCAAATCGGCGAGTATAGCGCTTCAGGCCAATATGCTGCTGACACAGCGTTTCAGCATCATCGACATAATCACTAAAACGCAGCACATGCCCGCGGTGGCCGTCTTGCAGCATGCGCCCAGAGCGCCCTTGCCCACGGTGATCCATGATGAGCACATCATAGCCGCGATGAAAGAGGTCATACGCGACTTCGCTATATTTAACATAGCTTTCGATACGACCTGAAAAGACAACGACAATTTTGTCGTGCTGAGGCGCGGTGAAACGCACAAACCGGATTGGCACATTATCCACGCCAGAGAATTCACCTTCTTCGCGCTGACGCCAAAAATCCAGCAATTCTCCGGTAGCAAAAGCGGCAAACTGCGCTTCTCGCGTTAACAAGTTTGGGGTTAACTCGTCAGACATTAACCGTTCCGACGTAAACAACGTATTGTGGCGTTGCATCATCACACCTCTCCGGTGACGCGAGAAAACAAAGCTAGCGGAAGAACATGACAAGCCATGGAGCACCAGCGTATTGTGACATAAAAAACAGACAGACTCTCGTCATACAGAACGTGATTCAGGGGCATGCTTCATGACAGTGGATTGGTGGTTAACCTATTTACTCACAACGCTTATTCTCAGCCTGTCGCCCGGTTCGGGTGCCATCAACACCATGAGCACCGGAATTAGCCACGGCTATCGCGGCGCGGCGGCGTCAATCAGTGGCTTACAGGTCGGGCTGGTTATCCATATCGTACTGGTCGGCATCGGGTTAGGCGCACTACTTAGCCAATCTGTACTGGCTTTCGATGTGTTGAAATGGCTGGGTGCAGCGTATTTGATCTGGCTGGGGGTTCAGCAATGGCGCGCCGCAGGCGCACTACATCTCCAGGCGCTCGCCAGCGCCATGCCGCGTCGCAAACTGTTTAAACGCGCGGTGCTGGTGAATCTGACTAACCCGAAAAGTATTGTGTTTCTGGCGGCATTATTTCCGCAGTTCATTATTCCTCACCAGCCGCAGGCCGCACAGTATCTGGTGCTGGGCGTCACCACCGTGGTGGTCGATATTATCGTGATGATTGGTTATGCCACGCTGGCCACGCGCATCGCCGGATGGCTGAAAGGCCCACGGCAGATGAAGACGCTCAACCGGATATTTGGATCGCTGTTTGTGCTGGTCGGTGCCTTGCTCGCCACGGCGAGAAAGGCCTGATTGCTAACGAGCGTCACTCGTCATCATTATCAACATGATCGCGAATCATGTTCATGAAAGGCGCGCCGAAACGCTCGAGTTTGCGATGCCCCACGCCGTTGATGTTTAGCAGTTCACCCGCAGTGATCGGCATCAACTCTGCCATCTCCAGGAGCGTGGCATCGCTGAACACCACATAAGGCGGGATATTGTCTTCATCCGCGATGGATTTACGCAGCTTGCGCAATTTAGCAAACAGCTTACGATCATAATTACCGCCGTAAGATTTTTGATTCGCGCGTGGCTTCAGGTTAATCACTCGCGGCACGGCAAGCAGGAGCGGCATTTCTCCCCGCAATACCGGACGCGCCGCTTCGGTAAGCTGCACGGCGGAATGCAGCGTGATGTTTTGGTTCAACAAACCCAGATGAATCAACTGGCGCAGCACGCTGACCCAATGTTCCTGCGATTTATCCTTACCGATACCGTAGACCGGCAATTTGTCATGGCCGAAATCACGGATACGTTGGTTATTCGCCCCGCGCAGCACCTCAACAATATACCCCAGCCCAAAGCGCTGCCCGACCCGATACACGCAGGAGAGCGCCTTTTGCGCATCCACCAGCCCGTCATAGCGCTTTGGTGGATCGAGACAAATATCGCAGTTACCACAGGGTTGCTGGCGTCCTTCGCCAAAATAGTTCAGTAGCACCAAACGGCGACAGGTTTGCGCTTCGGCAAATGCGCCCATGGCATTGAGCTTATGCCGCTCGATATCCAGTTGCGGCCCGGCCGGTTTCTCTTCCAGACAGCGGCGTAGCCACGCCATATCCGCCGGATCGTAGAACAGCGCGGCTTCTGCTGCGAGGCCATCACGCCCCGCACGCCCGGTTTCCTGATAGTAGGATTCAATATTGCGCGGAATATCGAAATGCACCACAAACCGCACGTTAGGTTTGTTGATGCCCATACCAAACGCCACCGTTGCCACCACCACCTGAAGATCGTCACGCAGGAACGCTTCCTGCACCTGAGCACGCCGCTCATTATCCAATCCGGCATGATACGCCCCCGCACTCAGCCCACGCGCCTGCAAACGCGCACAAATATCCTCTACACGGGAACGGCTATTACAGTAGATGATGCCACTTTTGCCACGCTGCCCCTGTACGAACATCCAAAGCTGATCGAGCGGTTTGAACTTCTCCACCAGCGTGTAGCGAATGTTAGGGCGGTCAAAGCTGTTGATCTGGATCAGCGGCGATTGCAGATCCAGCAGGCGAACAATATCGCTACGCGTCGTCTCATCGGCAGTCGCGGTTAATGCAATAAAAGGGAGATAAGGAAGACGCTGCTTAATCTGCCCCAGCGCGCGATATTCAGGGCGGAAATCGTGTCCCCATTGGGAAATGCAATGCGCTTCATCCACCGCAATCAAGGCTACCTGCCAATGAGCGAGATGATCGAGGAAGCTGTCCGTCGTCAGGCGTTCCGGCGCAATATACAGCAGCTTGATGTGACCGCTACGGCAACCCGCCATGACGTCAAGCTGCTGCTCGCGCGTTTGCGTCGAGTTCAGGCACGCCGCCGAAACACCGTAAGCCTGAAGCTGATCGACCTGATCTTTCATCAGCGAAATCAACGGAGAGACGACCAGCGTCAACCCGTCCATCACCAGCGCGGGGATTTGGTAGCACAGCGATTTACCGCCGCCTGTCGGCATGATCACCAAACAGTCCTGCCCGCTGAGCGTCGCGCTGATAATTTCCTGCTGACCCGGTCGGAATTGCTGGTAGCCGAACGTGTCCCGCAGAACCTGAACCGCCAGCGCTTCCTTATTCAATACTTCCGCCGTAGACACGCCTTCCCCAATTCAATGAAAACAAACAGGCGCTATTTTCAGCGCCGTTTGGTAAAACTGCAACGGTTAGTTTGGTAAAACGACAATCGTTAAAACATGTCGTTCAGCGTCACCCCCACACCAAAGCGGGTCTGACGGTGGTTATAATCAATCAGGGATTCGCCGTAGCCGCTAAAGACTTTGGTGTAGAAACGAACATGACGCGTCAGCGGATAGCTCCAGCCGAGTTCCCCCCCGCCATAGCCGCTATTCCAGTTATAGCGACCTTCCGCACTAAACACGCTTTCGCCCCACACATAACCCACGCGTAAACGGTAATGGCCCATGTATTTGGTGATATCCGGGTTATCGTCCTGACTATCGGAGAAACGCACCCATGGCTTCACATCAACCTGCCAGTTGCCATTTTGCGCCATCAGACGAGCATAACCCCGGTTCCAACTGCGTGAAGTCGGCTCGGAACGCCCATTAGACTGGTGATTGTAGCCGATCTCCACGTCCCGCAGCGTCCAGCCCGCGAAGGTATAATCCGTCGCCCAGCCTAAAAATACCTGTGGTTCATAGTCCGTTTCACGGAACGGAGAAGAAGCGCTCTTGTTCGACAATTGCAACCATGAACGCTGCGTGTAAGAAGCACCCAGCAAGGAACGTTCACCGGCAATACCGCGCCAAATCGGGAATCCAAGACTTAATTGATAATGGACTTCATCTTTATGCGCACTATTTGCCCAGCTATAGCTCTGTATCGCCTCTTTATTAATGCTTGTGGTGTAGGTGTACATCAGATAATTGCTTTCGTAAGGATAAAGCACAAATGGGGTATCGTGCTCCTCTAGTAGGCTGGCGATAATACTGCCGCGCACTGCGGGTTGATCGGGTGTTGGCGCATTGGTCGTATCTTCAGCATGAGCCTGTGCCATCAATACTGTCGCCAGTATGAGTACTCTCTTACGCATTTATTTTCTCCGCCCTTCGTCTTATTCGCGTGGTGATGAGCATGTGCTTGCTCACATTGTTATTTTACACAGTTCAGTGACATTTGAATCACCGCCCGCTGTTTCTCAGCCTTTTCTGGAAAGAAGTACACTAAACGAATAAAATAAATACTCACGCAACTTTATTGAAACAAATAAATCACACCTCGCGTATGTGTCTTATCCAGACGGGAAACGACTATGGCTGACCTACCTTCCCCTCAGGGAACCCTGCTAACCAGAGACCGCGTGCGCCAGCTCGTTGCAGAAACATTTATTTATAAAATGCCGTTCAATGCCGAATTAGGCCTTGAACTACAGCAATTTGAAGCCGAAAAGGCGGTATTGACGTTCGTCCGGCAAGATAAGCTCATCGGTAATGCGGCACAACAGATTCTGCATGGCGGCGTGATTGCGGCGGGGCTGGACGTTGCCGCCGGATTGGTCTGCGTTGGCAATACGCTGCTGCGCCATGAGACAATCAGCGATCAGGAATTTCATCACCGGCTCGCACGTATGGGCACCATTGATATGCGGGTGGATTATCTGCGTCCGGGCTATGGGGATCGCTTCACCATTACCAGCACGTTGCTGCGCGGCGGCAATAAAATCGCCGTGGCACGCGCCGAATTGCATAACGAACAGGGGTTGCATCTGGCCAGCGCCACTGCGACCTATATCGTTGGATAGCCTTACTTTAGCAAAGCGTGTCATTAACACTTTGCGTGAAAGCGTTCGCCGTTTTGGGTAGACTTAGCGTTTTCCCGCCGTCTTTATCGAGCCATCCATGAACGCGCAACAAACCCGTGAGGGCATCTTTTTCGCCCTCGGTGCGTATTTTATTTGGGGAATTGCTCCTGTTTACTTCAAGCTGCTTGAGCACATCCCGCCCGATGAAATACTGACGCATCGTATTATCTGGTCATTCTTCTTTATGCTGATCCTGCTGACCATCGGCCGGAAATGGCGTCAGGTGCGCTATGCCTGTCGTAACGTCAAGCATCTGTTTCTGCTGGCATTAACGGCGGTGCTTATCGGCGGAAACTGGCTGCTGTACATCTGGTCGGTCAATAACCACCACATGCTGGAGGCCAGCCTCGGGTATTTTATCAACCCGCTGGTCAACGTCATGCTGGGCATGATCTTTCTGGGTGAACGCTTTCGTCGTCTGCAATGGCTGGCCGTGCTACTCGCCGTGACTGGCGTACTGGTTCAACTATGGACATTCGGATCGCTGCCGGTTATCGCGCTGGGGCTGGCATTCAGCTTCGCGTTATACGGCCTGCTGCGTAAGAAGATTGGTATCGACGGGCAAACCGGCATGCTCATCGAAACGCTGTGGCTGCTGCCAGTCGGCATCATCTATCTGTTTTTTATTGCCGATACGCCAAGCAGCCACCTGACAGCCAACCCCTGGTCATTGAACCTGCTGCTGATCTCGGCGGGCATCGTCACCACGGTGCCACTGCTGTTTTTCACCGCCGCGGCTATGCGCCTGCGCCTGTCGACACTCGGTTTTTTCCAGTACCTCGGCCCCACGATCATGTTCCTGCTGGCGGTGGTGTTCTACGGTGAAACCTTTAGCCACGATAAACTGGTGACGTTTGCCTTTATCTGGGGAGCGCTGGGTCTGTTCATTCTGGATGCGCTTTATACGCAGCGCAAGCTGCGGAAAACGCCAGCTACAGCTTCCCCACCTCAACACGACGGGAAATAAAAACGACAGACTCGTGCTGGACGGTAGCGCAACAGAACAGGGTTGGAAACACGATGCACCTGAGGGGCGAATGCCATCAGGTGCATCGGTGAGAACTTAAAGCCAGTTTTTACGTTTGAAATAGAGGTAAGGAGCCAGCCCGGCGAGAATCATCAGCACAATCGCTCCCGGATAGCCAAACGACCACTTCAGCTCCGGCATAAACTCAAAGTTCATCCCATAGCTGGATGCCACCAGCGTCGGCGGCAGGAATACCACGGAGACTACCGAGAAGATCTTGATAATCCGGCTTTGCTCAATGTTGATAAAGCCCATTGCCGCCTGCATCAGGAAGTTAACTTTCTGGAACAGCGATTCGTTGTGCGGCAGCAGAGATTCGATATCGCGTAAAATTTCGCGCGCCTGCTCCAACTGGCCTGACGGCAAGCGGGCTTTGCGCACCAGAAAATTCAGCGCACGTTGGGTATCCATCAGACACAGGCGAACTTTCCAGCCCACGTCTTCCAGTTCCGCCAGCGTAGACAACGCCTCGTCGTACTCTTCCCCCTGACGCCCTTCCATAATGATGCGGCTCAGTGATTCCAGATCGCTGTAGATGTTCTCGATTTCATCCGCCAGTTGCTCGATTTTCGTTTCAAACAGATCGAGCAGCAGTTCGTAAGCATTGCCGTCCACCATCGTCTGGTTGCGGGCACGCATGCGATACAGACGGAACGCAGGCAATTCACGCTCGCGCAAGGTGTACAGGCGACCATCACGAATGGTAAACGCCACGGTCGCGTTACCGGCGTGATCGTCAGCATCTTCAAAAAAGAAAAAGGAGTGGATATGCAGACCGTCTTCATCTTCAAAAAAACGTGCAGAGGCTTCAATGTCTTCCAGTTCCGGGCGGGTCGCCAGGCTTTGTCCCAGTTCGGTTTGTACTTTTTCACGCTCATCGTCTTCCGGTTCGATCAAATCGACCCAAACTGACGTGGTGAGATCATCGGAGTCATCCAGTTCCAGACGAGATAAACGGCAATTATCCAGTTTAAATGCGCTCAGCATGGGCCATAGCTCCCCTTTCAGTAGCAGAGATGGACAACGCGATTGAAGCACAGAAACAAAGGTGAGGTGTCACCAGCAGGTTTCAGTCCGTCCGACGGATCTGACTCGTAGCGACAAAAACAGCGCCGCTGACAACCACGAAGGCTATCAGCAGAGGAAGATAGCCTTAGAAGTTGTACCTAATGAACAGGTTAGTGAGCCAGTATCGACTGGGTGTGTCCAAGGCGTTAGTCCTCCGAGAATAATGATGCGCGCATGTTACGCCGAGATGAAAAAGACTTCAACTTTAAAACCTCGGCGGAAACACGTCGTTCAGTATTGGTTGAACAACCAGAAATGCTGCATATACCTTCGCCGATGCACGCTGAAAAAGGCGATCACACCGTTTCCAGTTTGGCATAGGCGGCGACCAGCCATTTAATGCCCTGTCCTTGAAACGCTACCTGAAGGCGGGCATGATCGCCGCTGCCTTCCAGATTCACGATGGTGCCTTCACCGAATTTCGCATGGCGCACGCGCTGTCCCAGCTTATAACCGCTGTCGTTTTGCGTGACTGGCGTGCCCAGGCGCTGGTGATTCACCGGACGAGACACGCTGGCGCGCAGCCGCACTTCTTCCACACACTCTTCAGGCAATTCGCCGACAAATCGGGAAGGCCGGTGATAGGCTTCTTTACCGTATAAACGACGGGATTCAGCATAGGTTATCGTCAGCTTTTCCATCGCACGCGTAACGCCGACATAAGCCAGACGACGTTCCTCTTCCAGACGCCCGCCTTCATCCAGCGACATTTGGCTGGGGAACATGCCCTCTTCCATGCCGACGATAAACACCTGCGGAAACTCCAGCCCTTTCGCCGAGTGTAGCGTCATGAGCTGCACGGCGTCCTGATTGGCATCTGCCTGCCCCTCTCCCGCTTCCAGCGCGGCATGCGACAGGAAAGCCTGAAGCGGCATCAGATCCTGATCTTCTTCCTGATAACTGAACTGGCGCGTAGCCGTCACCAGTTCCTCCAGGTTTTCTATCCGCGCCTGTCCTTTCTCACCTTTTTCCTGCTCATACATGATCCACAAGCCGGAGTCTTTAATCACCCGATCGGTTTGCACATGCAACGGCAGTGCCGAGGTTTCATAGGCCAGCGCATCGATAAGTTCGATAAAACGCTGTAGCGATGACGCCGCGCGTCCGGCCAGCACTTTTTCCTGCAACAGCGCCCGTGTGGCTTGCCATAGCGTTAGCTGACGATCGCGCGAGGTCTGACGCACCACGTCCAGCGTGCGGTCGCCAATACCGCGCGTCGGCGTATTCACCACGCGCTCGAAGGCCGCATCATCGTTACGGTTAGCCATCAGGCGCAGATAAGACAGCGCGTCTTTGATTTCCTGACGTTCGAAGAAGCGCATACCGCCGTAAATGCGGTACGGCATGCTCTGTTGTAACAACGCCTCTTCCAGCACGCGCGACTGGGCATTGCTCCGGTAAAGAATAGCGCTATCGCTCAGCGCACCGCCATTCTCCTGCCAGGTTTTAATCCGGTTGACGACATAACGCGCCTCGTCCAGTTCATTGAACGCGCAATACAGCGAGATGGGTTCCCCCTCTACGCCGTCCGTCCACAGGTTCTTGCCGAGCCGCCCGCCGTTGTGGGCAATCAGCGCATTCGCCGCTTTCAGGATGTTGCTGGTCGAGCGATAGTTTTGCTCCAGACGGATCGTTTCTGCTCCAGCAAAATCTTTCAGGAACAGTTGAATATTTTCGACCTGCGCCCCGCGCCAGCCGTAAATTGACTGATCGTCATCCCCGACGATCATCACCTTGGCACTGTCGCCTGCCAGCATGCGGATCCAGGCATATTGAATGCGGTTGGTATCCTGAAATTCGTCCACCAGAATATTGGTAAAACGTTCGCGATAGTGGTTCAACACATGGGGCTTGTTCAGCCACAGTTCGTGCGCACGCAGCAGCAGTTCGGCGAAATCCACCAGTCCAGCGCGGTCGCACGCTTCCTGATAGGCCTGATAGACGCGCTGCCATGTTTGTTCGATAGGGTTGCCGTAGCTTTCAATGTGCTGTGGGCGCAAACCTTCGTCTTTCTTGCCATTGATGAACCACATCGCCTGACGCGGCGGCCACTGTTTCTCATCCAGATTGAGTGCCCGAATCAGGCGCTTCAGCAGGCGCAGTTGATCTTCACTGTCCAGAATCTGGAAATCCTGCGGCAAATTGGCATCCATATGGTGCGCGCGCAGCAGACGGTGCGCCAGCCCATGGAAAGTACCAATCCACATGCCACCCTGACTGGTGCCGATCAGGTGATCGATACGGTGGCGCATCTCCGCCGCTGCTTTGTTGGTAAACGTCACCGCCATGATGGAATACGGCGAACAGTTTTCGACGGACAAGAGCCAGGCGATGCGATGCACCAGCACCCGCGTTTTGCCGCTGCCTGCCCCCGCCAGCACCAATAAATTGCTGCGCGGCGCGGCTACCGCGTCACGCTGTTTGTCGTTGAGGCCATCGAGCAGATCAGAAACGTCCATAGGTACGGGTTATCCGGTGACGGGAAACGCTACACATGTCAGTAATGTCGATCGTTTAAGCATCGAGATACACGGGGCGACCACAGGGGTGAGGCCTCCCTGCGGGAACCTCCCCCTGTGTTTCCCCGAATAACGGGCTTAAGTGACCAGTATTAGCATGTAAAGAGCATTTCCACTGGTGATTTATACAGATTAATGCGGTGATTATAACAATGCCGCCAGCGATGCCAACCGCGAAATTTCAATATGTGGCAACAGGCGGGCATCATCGATTTTCGTCAGGCTGCCTTCGCGCAAGTTAATCCAGCAGGCCTGCATACCGCAGCGAATCGACCCCGCCACATCGGTGGTGAGATCGTCCCCTACGTGCAAAATCTCATGTAAAGGCAGGTTAAGCTTTTGCGCCGCCAGATGGTACATATCATCAAACGGTTTAGCACGACCGTGCGGGCCAGCACGCAGGATGAACGAAAAATAGCCATCGAGACCAAAGCGGTGCGGCTCGGCGTTGCCATTGGTGATTGCCGCCAGCGGCACTTTCTCGGCTAATGCCGCCAACGTCTTATGCGTCTCTTGCGTAATCGTAATCTGGCTACGCCAGTGGGCAAAGTTTTCCATTGCGGCTTTTGCGCCCTCTCTTGCCTCGGCGGCGCTCAATCCGCGCGCTAACATGGCCAGTTCAGCCGCACGGCGACGCCATTCGGTTACGTCGTGATAAATGTCCGGCTCACGCGCAAGCAACGTCTGGCGTAAATGCTCAAAATCATCCATCTGGAAGTCGCGGAGTGCCGGATGATACTGTTGCAGGAAGCGAATTGACTCTTGTCCCGTGCGCCGGATGACGTCTGCGTTGTCGTACAGCGTATCATCCAGATCGAACGTGATCGCCCGGATCGGGCCAAGAGATCGGTAAAAATGCATCAGGGTTTCCCTCGTTTGGCGCGTGGATGCGCAGCATCGTACACGGAGGCTAAATGTTGAAAATCAAGATGGGTATAAATCTGCGTCGTGGACAGATTCGCGTGGCCGAGCAGCTCTTGCACCGCCCGTAAATCACCGCTGGATTCCAGCATGTGCGTCGCAAAGGAGTGGCGCAGCTTGTGCGGGTGTACGTGGCTATTGATGCCCTGCTTAACCCCCCATTCGGCGAATCGCTTCTGCACGTTGCGCATCGAAATGCGTCGTCCTTGATTAGAGATAAATACGGCGTCATCCTGCGGGCCAAACAGCTCACGCAGCCCTAGCCAACGTTCCAGCCAGGTTACTGCCGTTTTTCCTATCGGTAACTTGCGCTCTTTACTGCCTTTCCCCATCACCCAGACTTCACCGCTGGCCAGATCGATATGCTGGCAGTCCATGCCCACCAGTTCCGCCAGACGTAGCCCCGCGCCGTACATCACTTCCAGCATCGTGCGGTCACGCACCGCGAGCGGATCGTCCAGATCGATCTCCAGCAGCCTGTCCATCTCATCCACATCCATATTCTTTGGCAACGGGCGTACGGCGCGCGGCGTGGATATCCCTTTCGCCGGATTTGCGGTCAGCACACCGCGTGACACCATCCAGTCGAGAAAACTGCGTAACGCCGACAGGCGCAGCGCCAGACTCCCTGAATGCAGCCCATCGCGCTTACTGCGGGACACCACGGAACGCACGCCCGCAGCATCCAGCTTGCGCCAGTCAACCACGCCTGCCACGGAAAGATGGGTGATTACCGCTGACAGTTGACGTAAATAGCTGCTCTGTGTCAGCGGGCTGAGCTGACGCTCGACTTTCAGATAACGCAGGAAAGCCTCAACATCGGCTTGTAACGGCGAAGAGGAAGGCGTGTCCGGTGTCGCAGGCTGTCGGCTCATACCCGCTCAACCCAGCGCGCCAGCATCGCGGGCAGCATCATCGCCAGTTGCTGAAGCAGCACGGTTCCCATGCCATCCTGATAGTGATGGCTGTCACGGCTGCTGAAAATCAGCACGCCCAAATCGTGGTGATTCCCCATCAGCGATAGCGCAACCGAGCCGACCTGTCTGGCCTGCGGTAACAGCAGTAACAATTCCGGCCCGTTCAGGCTGCCCAAATAATGGTTATGCTGCCCGAAACGCTGAATGCGCAACGGCTCAAACGTGGAGCGGTTAAGCCCAAGGTGGGTAAAATCAGACGGCGCACCAATGCGCCATTTGTCGCTGAACAGACGAACGGTTGCCCCCGCCAGACCAAGCTGACGCGCCCAGCGCTGCAACCGATCCAGCATATCCGTCAGGCTATCTGCCGCCGCCAGTTCGGTTTGTAATCCCAGCAGGCGATTGAACAACACTTCATTCGCCCCCGCTTGTTCCATCAGCAGCGTAATTTCTTCCTCAAGCTGCGTGATGTGGTTACGTTGACGTGCCAGTTGCCATTCCACCAGCGACACCGTGCCCCGAACGGGGTGAGGAATGCGCATCTGTTCAACGGGACGCGCATTGCGGATAAAAAAATCGGGGTTCTGTTGCAGGAACTGCAAAACCATCTCGTCACTGAGTGCGATCTCGCGCTCTGCCTGTTCCTCGACATTCTTCATAAATGAATAAATCCATCGTAGACATGCGTTGCAGGCCCGGTCATGAATAACGGATGCCCCGGCCCATCCCACTGGATATCCAACTCTCCGCCCGGCAGAGATACGCGAACGTTCGTGGACAATAAGCCCTGCTGGATCCCTACGGCTACGGCAGCACAGGCACCGCTACCGCACGCCTGCGTTTCTCCCGCTCCGCGCTCGTACACGCGCAAACGGACAGTCTGCGTATCGACAACCTGCATAAAACCGATGTTGGCACGCTCAGGAAAACGCTCATGGCTTTCCAACAGCGGCCCCAGCGTTTCCACCTTGGCAGTTTCCACATCCTCAACCTGAATCACACAGTGCGGGTTACCCATCGATACCACGCCACACAGCACCGTGTGTTCATCGGCGCGCATGATGTAGGTTTTCTCCGCTTTGACCGCGCGAAACGGCACCTGTTGCGGCTCGAAATTCGGTTCACCCATGTTGACGCGCACCAGTTCATCATCCGTCACAGACAGCACCATGCGGCCCGTCTGCGTACTCACCGCGATATCACGTTTGTTAGTCAGCCCTTTCAGACGGACAAAACGCGCAAAGCAGCGCGCGCCATTACCGCACTGCGCTACTTCGCTACCATCCGCGTTGAAGATGCGGTAATGGAAATCCAGTTCAGGATCGTAAGGCGGTTCAACCACCAACAGTTGGTCAAACCCCACACCGCAGTGCCGATCCGCCAAACGACGAATCAATTCGGGTGAAAAATAAACGTTTTGCGTAACGGCATCAACAACCATGAAATCGTTGCCTAATCCGTGCATTTTAGCGAACTGCATTATCCTGACTCCCCCCGCTGATTTAACCGGGCGCGTGACCTGTTAGCTATTCTTGTCGTCACGCATTAAGGGTGCATGGACGCTTTCTTTTGCGGCGGCTGATTCTCATTCTGCTGAGTCGTTGACGCACCGGATTTGCCATCGGCAGGCATATACAACGGACCTTTCAGGCCGCAACCGAATAAACTCACTACTGCTAACACCAGAAAAAACTGGCGAAATACGTTCTTCATCACGTTAAGACCTGTCATTAATACTCATATGCTCTCTATAATCGCAGGTGGATCATGAAAATCAATAGGAATCGAAAATGAACGATAGCGAGTTCCACCAATTAGCCGACGAACTCATGCTTCAGTTGGAGGAAACGTTAGATCGGTTTGAAGGTGATGCCGATATCGATTATGAAACCAACGGCGGCGTGATGACGCTGAGTTTTGAGAATGGCAGCAAAATCGTGATTAATCGGCAGGAGCCGCTGCACCAAATCTGGCTGGCGACCAAAACGGGCGGCTACCATTTCAACCGTCAGGCGGAGCGCTGGATATGCGATCGCAGCGGTGAAGACTTTATTACGCTGCTGTCATCCGCCAGTTCGGCTCAGGCCGGGGAAACCGTTCAGTTCGGATAAATGCGCCGACCCCGTAATATCAGCGCCAGTGCCAGCAAAAGCAGGATACCCGCGCCGACCATATTCACCAGCGGCCAGCCGCTGGTCAGCGCCATCAGGCTACCGGCAGACAGCGACGCCAGCGCGTTGGGCAGGTAAATCACCAGCGAGTTAATGCCCTGCAAACGGGATTTATGCACGGAATGGGTAAACGCGTTCAGCATAAACGTCCCGCCGTTGAACATAAACGCCCACCCGATACCAAACAGCACCAGCGCAACGAGAAAATGCCAGAACGTTACACCGCTCAGCGCGACCGCCATGCCGATGACGTTACACCCCATACCGATCGCCATCACCTGAATCGGCGTCAACCGTTTCGCCAATATCACTAACAGCAGCGCTGGCGCATACATAGCCACAAAATGCCATTGCAACACCGTCGCGCTGTGGCTGACGGAAAAGTGATGTTGATGCATTGCTAGCGGCACTGAATTCATCAATAACGTCATCACGACAAACCCGACGGAACAGCTCGCCGTACCTAACACAAATGCCCGGCTTTTCAGGATTGACGCCAGCGGTTCACTGCGCTGAGCGCTGGCCGTCGGCATCGGGGGCAGTTTAAGGCCAAGCAGCAGCAGTGATGTAATAACACAGATGCAGGCGGCGGCGATAAAGCTGCCGAAAAACGGGTACGCTTCCCAGAGTTGAGCAGACTGGCTGGCAGCAAACGGACCGAGGAAACCACCCAGAATGCCGCCACTGATCACCCATGAGATCGCCCGGTTTTTCTGCTGATTATCGGTAAAGATTTCGGCAGCCGCGAAACGATAATAAGTATTGAAGGCGCAGGACATCCCCAGAACAAACGTCGCCAACACAAAGAGAAAGAAGTTGTGCAGTACAATCGCCAGCGCTGCCAAAAGCGCCCCCGCCAGCCCGAGCAACGTGCCGATGATGAACGCATTGCGCCTGCCATATTTCGTCATCAATGAAGAAACGACATAAATCGTCAACGCCGCACCACATACCGTTGCGGTAATCGGTAATGTGGTCAGTAGCGGAATAGGCGTCATCGATACGCCAACCAGCGTAGAACAGAGAGTCATCAGAGAAATAATACTGCCGGTCAGCCCTTGCCCGAGCGCCAGCAGTATCAAATTTCGACGTTGCAACGAATCCATCAATACATCCCTTTCTGAATACGCCGAAAGCTGAGTGTCAGAAAACCACTATAGGATTTGTAGCCGCTGCTGCATCGCAGCCGCCTCATCATCTACCACTGGGGTAATGCACAAATGAGAAAGCGCGCTGCTGCGGAACGGGATCACCTGCGTACGGCCATCCAACTGTACAATTTGGTAGAACTGCGGCAGGTTGAAATTGATAAAGCTGGAGCCATAGGTAAAGCGATCGTGCGAGGACGAATAGAAACGGCTGACATCACGTACCAGCTCTTCTTTGCTGCCTTCACAGTGATGATAGACCTCAACGCGGTTAGACTCATCCAGAATATAGATATTAAAGCCCTGATTTTCAGTCAGATCTTCAAAGAAGAATTGGATGATCCCTTCACTGGCGACGCCATCAACCACTGGAGGTAAATGCACATGGTTGGTTTCAACCTGAACCGGCTGGCCTTGCAGTTTGTTGTTGGAAATCGCGCCATAAAACTCGACCGCATTTTCCAGCTTCTGCACCGATACGCTGAGGCGCTCGAAGAACAATCCCCAGGTTTGCCCCGCCACTTTCACCGCTTTGAAGCGCCCAGGCTCCTGCTGACGCGTACTGGTCAGACGTAGCTCAATGCATTCGGACACCAATTGCTGCACACGAGTACGAATCAGCCCGCGCAGATGCTGGCTGTAGCAGAACACTTCCAGTGATTCCGGCAGCGCCGCATCCTGATGCATTTTGCCCAGAATGGTTTTGAGCGCTTCCAACACCGCCTGCTCCCCGCTGAAATGCAGCGTACGCACTTCGTTCCAGGAGTTGCGGTACAGCAGGTCGATACTGCCAACCAAACACTGTTGCTGCTGGCCGAAGCTGAACACATCCAGGTGACGGAAATCGAAATGTACCACCTGATTGCGGAAAGCCGCCGTCGGGTCGTGTTCCAGATTGACGATAATCGCCAAATGACGAATTTCACACGGGCTGTACAGCGCCTTCGGCGTCGGTGCGGGCAAACGCAACGGGAAATGGCTGGCCACATCGTCCACCAGTGCTTGCAGGCGCGTGATATCGCACAGTTCGCTGCCTTTAATATACAGACGCGTACCTGGCGTCAGCAGACCATTAAAATAGGCCCACGCCACCAGCTTGTTCAGATAGCGGTTATATTCCAGCGGCTGATGGCTAATGATCGCGTCCATTGACGGCGCCTGATTATACAGATACCAGCCAGAACGGTTCGCACGACCAGGCGGAACATAAATGAAGGTTAAATTTGGCTCCGACAAATCGGGCGAAATTTGTGGGTTCAGCAGGGTAACTTTGCCCGGCAGCGCTTCAAACGCAGCATACAGTTTACGGGTCAACACACCGATATCCTGCGGGCTGGCACTGACGCTCAGATTATTACGACGCGCAAAGCGAATCAGGTTGCGATAGGTCTGCATCATCGCATCCAACAGCTCATTGTGCGCTTCGCGTACCTGTTCTATTTTCCAGTTAGCGCGGTTATCCAGCATCGCCAGATGTTCTTCGCTCCAGCCCCACTCTTGCACCAGTTGGCTCAGAATCTGGCGGCGCCAGCCGACACAGGCTTTTTCTCTGGAGAGCTTTTCACACACTTTTAAGTAGAAACAGCGACGCGCCAGATCGAGACGCGTGGGATCGTTGATCGCCGTCAGATAGCGCGTCACGCGATCCAGCATCATGCAGTATGGATCGAGACCGAAAGAGACGATCTCTCCGTCATGCAGGCGTTTTTTAATTTCAGTCGACAGCAGGCTGGTATCTGGATATTCCCAGGAATAGGCTTCCAGCAACAGCGTTTTCAGTACGGCTTTATACGGAGAATCGATGCTCTTATAAAGCTGCCAGAGGCTCGCGCCGAAATACTCTTCCGCCGACAGCGTACTTAACCCGCCTAAATCCATCCACTCGTTAGGTGCCAGCGCCCCCTGCGAGTAAAGCGATAACACATATTCGTCGTAGTGGGATTCTTCTTCGACCGGCACCATGTTCCACAGAATACGCTTACCCGCCATACGCACGGCGGTACGGTAGAATTCATCAAGTAACAGGATGTGCTGCATAGTGCCGCAGTCTTCGCCACTCAGGCTGCCACTTTCATTGTGGCGGAAGCGGCTTTCATCCATCAGGAAGAAACTGACCTCAGCGCCTTGCGATGCCGCCCACTGCTCCAACAGCGTACATTTTTTCTGTAGAAGCTGGCGCTCTTCGCTATCCAACCAGGATTGATGGCACACCCAGATATCAAGATCGGAGCTACAGCTCTGCCCGATAGACGAGGTGCTGCCCATGGAATAGATGCCGGTGATCGGTAGCTCACCCTGCGGATGAGACGTGTCAAACTGACCCCAACGCAACGCGATGCCATCAAGGTACTGTTGTTGTTTTTCATCGGGCGTGTGAGTGCAGATACCGTGAGGCACCTTGCCTTCAAGGTAGCCGGGCATCAACGGGTGATGATGATGTAATAAAATGGGCAAAAGACTGTAAACCTGCTGAAAAGCGGGTTTCATTGCTCCCAGAGCACGGTCAACACGCAGTTGGTTGATCGCATCCAGTCTTTGCTTCAAAGTCTCGATGTAGAAGTACAAGACAGTTTCGCCTGATTTATCCCAGTGCCTAGAAAAACCCCGTGTTCCACATCCGCCATGATGAAATTAGAAGAATGTTTAGCGGATTATTGCTGGAAACGTGATCAATTTAACACCTTGCTGATTGGGCGTAAAGAAAGTAAAGAAAGTTAGACTTGTCTATCTTGCTTTATTACGAATTTCCCTACCCAACAGTATCAGCACCGCTTCTTTTACTCAACGTGTGGCACTCGGATTTGACCCCGTTTTAGCAACGCGCCGCGCCTGCCCACAACCTGACACCAATGCACCATCAATGATACGATGGCGGAAAATGATAAAAACGGTATCAAGCATGTTAGCCAATATGATTAGAATTGCCACCCGACAAAGCCCGCTAGCGCTATGGCAAGCACGACATGTTCAGCAACGTCTGAATCATCTTTACCCTGATTTGCCCGTGGAGCTTGTGCCGATGGTGACGCGCGGCGACATCATCCTGGACACGCCGCTGGCCAAGGTCGGCGGTAAAGGGCTATTTGTTAAAGAGCTTGAGCTGGCGCTGCTTGAAGGGCGCGCCGATATCGCCGTCCACTCGATGAAAGATGTGCCGGTTGAATTCCCCGAAGGCCTCGGCCTGACCACCATTTGCGAGCGCGACGATCCGCGTGATGCCTTTGTCTCCAACCGCTACGACAACCTCGAACAGTTACCGAAAGGCAGTTGTGTCGGCACATCCAGCCTGCGTCGCCAGTGTCAGCTACGCGCGCGGCGTCCCGACCTAGTGATTCGTGATTTACGCGGCAATGTTGGAACGCGTCTGGCAAAACTGGACAACGGCGAGTATGACGCCATTATTCTTGCCGTCGCGGGTCTGAAACGTCTCGGTCTTGAAGAACGTATCCGCTATGCGTTAAGCCCGGAAGAATCACTGCCTGCCGTTGGACAAGGCGCTATCGGCATCGAATGCCGTTTAGAGGATGCCCGCATTCGTCAGCTCCTTGCCCCATTGAATCACCGCGCGACCGCCGCTCGGGTAGCGGCTGAACGCGCCATGAACGTGCGTCTTGAAGGCGGCTGTCAGGTGCCGATTGGCAGCTACGCCGAACTGGAAGGCGATACATTGTGGTTGCGAGCGCTGGTTGGCGCACCGGATGGCAGCCAAATGATTGTTGGTGAACGGAGAGGCAGCGTCTCCGACGCCGAACACATCGGGATTGCACTGGCTGAAGAGCTATTAGCAAAAGGCGCCAGCGCTATCCTTCAGGCCGTTTATCATGGGTCAGGTTCATCATGACGATCCTAGTTACCCGTCCGTCACCGACTGGCGAACAACTGGTGACCCGTTTAAGCAAGCTCGGCTATAACGCCTGGCACAGCCCGCTGATCGAGTTTTCCCCTGGGCACGAACTCGTCAGCCTGCCTGCACGATTACAATCATTACACGCTGGCGATCTGGTATTTGCACTCTCGCAACACGCCGTTCATTACGCCGATCCTATGCTGACACGCGCTGGCATGCACTGGCCCGCCCACCTCGCGTATTATGCCATTGGTCGCACCACGGCACTGGCGCTGCATAAAATCAGCGCCCACCCTGTAGCCTATCCGCCTGAGCGTGAAACCAGCGAAACACTCTTGCAACTCCCTGACCTGCAAGACGTTTCTGGAAAACAGGCACTATTGCTGCGCGGGAACGGCGGAAGAGAACTATTGGGAGAAACGCTAACCGAACGCGGCGCACAGGTGACTTACTGTGAATGTTATCAACGCAGCGACGTTCACTATGACGGGCCAGAGCAAAGCCGCCACTGGCAACAAATAGGCATCGACAAACTGGTCATTACCAGCGGAGAAATGCTACAACGGATCTATACTTTAGTACCTGATTACTATCGGGCTTCCTGGTTACTCGGTTGCCAGTTGATCGTCGTCAGCGAACGGCTCGCAGAACAGGCGAACCAGCTTGGTTGGCGCGATATCCGGGTGGCCGATAACGCCGATAATGATGCGCTCGTGCGCGCACTACAATAAACCTGATCATAGGATGTACCATTATGACGGAACACAATACCCCCACAGCTCCATCCGACGAGGTTGCTGAACGGGTTGAACCCGCGCATCAGCAGCAGGATCCTGTAGCGCAACCCAAGCGTAGTGGTGCCGTGCTGGGAGCTATCGCGATTGTGATTGCACTGGCCATCGGCGCTGGACTGTATTACCACGGGCACCAGCAGACGCAGCGGGAAACCGCCGCGCTTCAACGTCTTGAAGCACAGCTAAACGCTTTGCAGCAACAGCACAAACAGGAGCAGCAACAGTGGCAGGACGCTCAGCAGCAGCAAAGCAAAGTACAAGACACCGCTACGCAACGTCTTGAATCGCTAACACGTCAGTCGGACGAGTTGCGCGATAAGCTGACGGCGCTTTCCAGCCATGACACCAATACCTGGCTGATCGCACAGGCCGATTTTCTGGTAAAACTGGCGGGGCGTAAGCTGTGGAGCGACAAAGATGTCACCACCGCAGGCGCGTTGCTGAAAAGTGCGGATGCCAGTATCGCGGAAATGAATGATCCCAGTTTGATAGAAATCCGCCGTGCGTTGACCAGTGACATCGGTGCACTGGCTGGCGTAAGCCAGATCGATTTTGACGGCATGATCCTGAAAGTGAACCAACTTACCGATCAGTTGGACAACTTGCCGCTCGCCGATAACAATACCGATGAAGCGCCGATGGATACCAACAGCACGGAGCTTTCTGCTTCTTTGAGCGAGTGGCGCCAGAATCTGAGCAAAAGTTGGCACAATTTCATGGCTGATTTCATCACCATCCGCCGTCGTGACAGCACCGCAGAACCGCTGCTGGCACCGAATCAGGATGTGTATCTGCGCGAAAACATCCGCTCACGTCTGCTGGTTGCCGCACAGGCGATTCCCCGCCACCAGAATGAAGTGTACAAACAGTCGCTGGAAACGGCAGCTACCTGGGTTCGTGCCTACTTCGATACCACCGATCCCACCACGCAGGCCTTCTTGGATCAGCTTGATGCGTTAAGCCAGCAGTCAGTTTCACTGGATGTCCCCACTGAGCTACAAAGTCAGGTGCTGTTGGAAAAACTGATGCAAACGCGCGTTCGTAACCTACTGGCTCAAACACCAGCCACACAGCAAGGAGAGTGAGCATGCTGAAAGTCTTATTGCTGTTCCTGATCCTCATCGCAGGCGTGGTGATCGGCCCGATCGTCGCTGGCCATCAAGGTTACGTCTTGATCCAGACGGATAACTATGACATTACAACCAGCGTGACTGCTCTGGTCATTATGCTGGTACTGTTTCTCCTCGCCTTTCTGGCAGTCGAATGGGTACTCCGTCGGCTCTTTCGTACCGGAGCCCGCACACGAGGCTGGTTCCTCGGCCGCAAACGCAGCCGTGCCAGAAAACAGACTAAAGCCGCACTGCTCAAGCTGGCCGAAGGAGATTATTTACAGGTAGAGAAACTGCTGACCCGCAATGCCGACCATGCAGAACAGCCCGTGGTTAACTATCTGCTGGCCGCCGAGGCCGCGCAGCAACGCGGTGACGAATTCCGCACCAAGCAATATCTGGAACGCGCCGCCGAGGTTGCAGATACCGATCAACTTCCCGTGGATATCACGCGCGTACGCATCCAGTTAGCGCGTAATGAAGATCATGCCGCCCGCCACGGCGTGGACAGGCTGCTGGAAGTCGCGCCTCGCCACCCTGAAGTGCTACGTCTGGCTGAACAAGCTTTCCTGCGCACCCACGCCTACAGCGCTTTGCTGGATATTCTGCCTGCGATGCGCAAGATCAACCTGTACCCTGAGGCGCGTTTGCTGGATCTGCAACAGCAAGCCTATATCGGCATGATGAATCAGGCGATGGCGGATGACGGCAGCGAAGGGCTGAAGTCGTGGTGGAATAACCAGAGCCGTAAAGTGCGCCACGAGATCCCGCTTCAGGTCGCGATGGCCGAGCATTTGATCGAATGTGACGATCACGACACTGCGCAGAAAATCATTCTCGACGGTCTCAAACGTCAGTATGACGAACGCTTGATCCTACAGATGCCACGTCTCAAAGCCGGCAACCCGGAACAGTTGGAAAAAATGCTGCATCAGTACATCAAGCAACATGGCGCAACCCCGTTGCTCAGTAGCACGTTAGGGCAGTTGCTGATGAAGCACGGCGAATGGCAACAAGCCAGCGATGCCTTCCGCACCGCGTTGGAACTGCGCCCGGACGCTTATGATTACGCCTGGCGCGCCGATGCGCTGGAACGGCTGCATCTGCCGGATGAAGCGGCGCAAATGCGGCGCGAAGGGCTGTTGCTCACGCTACAGCAGCCTGCCGACTAACCGCCACATTCCTTGTATAAGGCTCCTTTTGGGAGCCTTTTTCTTTTATGCCCGGTTGCGTAAAGCGCGGCAGAAGGCCGTTACCGCACATTTTTAACAGACGAAAAAAAACGCTTACCGATAAACGGTAAGCGTTGAAAATATCAGGTCTGTCAGACAACAGAATGGTGCCTCACTCAACGTTATGTCCGAAAGGCCCGATGGAGATTTGCATCTTCATCTGGAGTTGGACGATAGGCACCTCAAATTGGCTCTGCGTCATTCCCAGGATTATGAAGCCGAAGCAAACATAGAAGGTGGAATGAGCATCTACCCACTTATTTAAGCATAAATTATGCCAACATACATAACTTTATTGCCATCGCTTAATAAAATCATGGTAACTCACTAATAATAAATACGATTTATATTTTTTCACAGTAGGGAAAGCAAACGTGCAATGAGGGGAAAAAAAGAGATCTAACTCACAGAATCTGTCGTCATTCAGAGACGTCTTTATTAAATAAAATATTAATCATTATTAATCAATAAATTAAGTGTCTCCTTTTTGAGACAACCAATCACCCCGAGGGTCGTATTTTTCCGACAGTCGCCATCAACGCGGCTGATTCAACAGGCTTAGCATGTACGGTAAGAATACTCATGCCACGGAGTGGAAAGTGACTTGATACGTATTACTCGCCTCAGGCATTATCATTGGCTCAACCATGCGATGGGTTCCACCATGCAAGCTCTTGTTCCCCCCGACATCTCGCCGCTCTTTGCCGGTATCCTGATTTTTTGCAGTTTCCTGACATCGGCGCTAACGGCGGCGCTGGGTTTGGGCGGCGGCGTCACCTTGCTTGCCATCATGGGGCTGGGTATGCCAGTCAGCAGCCTGCTGCCGGTTCACGGTATCGTGCAGCTTGGCTCCAATCTGAGCCGCAGCCTGATCCAGCGTCTCTATATCGTATGGCCTCTGGTGCTGTGGTTTTTTATCGGCAGCGTCATTGGCATCGCGGTGGGTGCGCCTGTTGCAGTGTGGATCCCAGACAACGTGGCAAAAATCGCGCTGGCTCTTTTCATTCTGTGGTCCGTTTTTCGTAAACGCCCCGCGCCAAAACCGGTTAATCGGCTGTTCTTCATTCTGGGCGGTGCGCTCACCAGCCTCGGCACGATGATCGTCGGAGCGACAGGCCCGATGGTCGCCGGATTGATCAGTTCTCAGGGGCTAACCAAGCAGCCGCTTATCGCCACCCATGCGCTCTGCATGGTGTTACAGCACGGCTTGAAGATACTGGCATTCGGAATGATGGGGTTTGCTTACCACGACTGGTTGCCGATGCTGGCGGCAATGATTATCAGCGGCGTATTGGGCACCTGGTTAGGTACACGCCTGCTGGATAACCTGCCAGAAAAGCTCTTCCGCACGACGTTTCGTCTTACGATGCTGATTCTGAGCGCTCAGCTTATTTGGCAAGGCATAAAAGGGCTACTCGCTCACTAAAGCCGTCCCCACGCATATGCGTCGGTTCCTGAGCGATTAAGAGGGGAAAATCTCCGCGCCGGAGAATCGACGCGGAGACATTAACCAAATCAGAAGGGCTTAACGGGAGGAGAGCTGTTCCAGACTCTGCTTCGCCATCTGATACAGATAGTGCGCCGTCGGGAACAGCGCGCGGTCGTCAACGCGGAATTTCGGGTGGTGCAGCGCATAAGGGCCGCCGGAGCCGACCATCATGAACGTGCCCGGCAGTTTCTGCTGATAGAACGCAAAATCTTCACCAATCGGGCTGGCTTCTACGCGACGCGCTTCAAACCCTTCGTCACTCGCCACATTCAGCGCAAACTCAACCCACTCTGGCGTGTTGACCACCGACGGTGGCCCGGCGTGCCACAGCAATTCAATCTCCGCACCAAAGGTGCTGGCGATACCCGCAACGATCTGGCGGAAACGCTGTTCAATCAAATCACGCGCAGCCTGATTGAACGTTCTGACCGTGCCTTCAACGTAGGCGGTGTCTGGGATCACGTTCCAGGTGCTGCCGCTATGAACCTGAGTAATCGACACCACCGCGTTATTGTCGGATGACACCGTGCGGCTGATGATGGTTTGTACCGCAGAAATCAATTGGCCCAGAATGATAATCGGATCGTTGCCTTCATGCGGCTTCGCCGCGTGGCAGCCTTTCGCCGCAATCTTGATCTCAAAGCGGTCAACGCCCGCTGTTAATGCGCCGTCTTTCCCGCCGATGACGCCAACAGGCAGTGTCGGATCGTTATGAATACCGAAAATCGCTACCGCATTATCCAACGCGCCAACCGCAATCACTTCCGGCGCGCCCAGCCCCGTTTCTTCCGCCGCCTGGAATAAAATCCGCACCGTGCCTTTCAGCTCCGACTCGATTTTCTTCAGCAGAATGGCCGCGCCCAACGCCGCAGAGGAGTGAAAATCATGACCGCAGGCGTGCATCACCCCTTTATTAAGCGACGTGAATTCTACGCCAGATTCTTCTTCAATCGGCAGGGCATCGATATCAGAACGTACCACAACCAGTGGGCCATCCTGAAGGCCGCCCACTTCTGCAACCAGACCGGTTTTCAACGGCAGCTCGAGGATACGAATTCCCTCTTTTTCTAATACCGCACGAATCTTCTTCGTGGTTTCGAACTCCTGATTCGACAGTTCAGGGTTGCGGTGTAAATCATGGCGAAACGCCTGAATAAACTGAGCCAGAGGCTCGTGCTGAGGTGCTGTTCTCATGAATACTTGCTCCACATTATCGTGCCCTGTCTCACAGGGCTGCCTTGTTCAGGCGTGCAGGTATCTCTACCCAGGCGTTAAATATCGTACTCAAGCGGCTCAGGCAGCTTGGTCAACTGACGCAGGAAGCGTTGAGTCTGCGGGTTGTCCGAGAAGCTAATCACCTGCTCCGCCGGGCCTTCCTCAACGATGTGACCATCTGCCATGAAGATCACGCGGTCAGCCACTTCTTTCGCAAACTGCATTTCATGCGTGACGATCACCATCGTGGTGTCGTTTTTCGCCAGCTTCTGAATCACCTGAAGCACTTCGTGTACCCTTTCTGGATCCAGCGCTGAGGTCGGTTCATCAAACAAAATCGCCTTAGGATCCACCGCCAGCGCACGCGCAATACTCACGCGCTGCTGCTGCCCGCCGGACAACGTTACCGGATACTGTGCCGCCTGTGGCAACAACCCCACCTGCTCCAGCAGCGCCAAGCCAATTTCATTCGCCTGCGGCTTCGGCATTTTTTTCACGACAATCAGCGCTTCCGTTACATTCTCCAGCGCCGTCTTGTTCTTAAACAGGTTGTAATTCTGGAACACCATCGCCGTCTGACGGCGCAGCGCGTAGGCCTCTTTGGTGGCGTAACGACGCGTATCCAACGTTTGCTCGCCAATTTGGATCGTACCCGACTCTGGCGTTTCCAACAGGTTAAGGCAGCGCAACAGCGTGGATTTACCCGAACCGGATGGACCAATAATCGCGACCACTTCGCCTTTCGCGATATCCAGACTGATGTTGTCCAACACCACCTGATCGCCAAAGCGTTTAGAAAGATTCTTTACACTGATCATGTCAGCCCCTTATCGCTGTAGCGAGTGATTCAGTTTCTTCTCCAACTGCTTTTGCAGCCAGGCGTAGACAATGATCACCAACCAGTAAATCAGACCGACAACCAGGAAGGTCTCAAAGAAACGCAGAGATTCGGCGGCAATCATCTTGCCTTCCGCGAACAGTTCGGAGACACCCAGCGCAAAGGCCACCGAGGTATCTTTAATCAGGGAAATGAAGGTGTTCCCCGTCGCAGGCAACGCATTCAACATGGCCTGAGGCAAAACGATACGGCGATAAACCTGCGCTTTACTCATGCCAATGGATAGGCCCGCTTCCGTCTGGCCGAAATCCACCGAGGCCAGGCCCGCACGGAAAATTTCTGCCATATAAGCAGACGTTTTCAGGCTAAAGCCGATAATCGCGGCAGTCATCGCATCCAGATTGGATAATCCGGGGAACAACTGCGGCAGGCCAAAGTAGATGATAAACAGTTGCACCAACGACGGAATACCGCGGAACAGCGAGATATACAGTTCAACGATTTTTACCACCACGACGATCTTGCTTTCACGGACTAACGCCAGGATAAGGCCGAGAACCATAGCAAAAAACATCGAAACCACGGCAAGGAACAGCGTGGTCGGCAAATACATTAAGACCTGGGGAAAGACCTTTAACAGGTAGGCAAGATCGACATTCATGAGTCATACCATTAATACTTCCACCGGCCATACTGCACCGGTGGAGGAGGTGATAAGTCAACCGACAAGCGGCAATAACGTTATTTTTTCGGTGGAACAGAGATGTCTTCACCAAAGTATTTTTCGGCGAGGGCTTTCAGGCGTCCATCTTCACGCATTTTGGTCAATTCAGCATCGAACTGTTTACGTAACGCGTCACCATTTTCGTCTTTATGGAACGGGAAGCTCACTTCTTCAACCACCAACGGCTCACCAACCAGTTTGAACGGCAGGTTACGTTTATTGATTTCCGCCAGCAAAATCGGACGTGAGTTCACGTACCCTTCAACCCGTTTAGACAGCGCGTCGTTCATCGCACCATCGCGCGTTTCATAGGTACGAATATTGACGCTGCCGTCGGCAAAGGCTTTTTTCAGGTTGTTAACATGGTTGGAACCCAGAACACCTGCCACCGTCTTCCCTTTCAGATCGGCCAGTGTATTAATGTTCGTGTTGTCTTTGTGCGTGACAATCTGACTACCATAATAACTGTACGGTTGGGCAAAATTGTATTTTTCCTGGCGCGCAGGAGTGATTGCCACCACGTTCGCTACCGTATCCAGTTTTTTCGCTTCCAGTTGCCCCATCAGACCGCTGAAATCGGCAGTGACCCATTCGACTTTGTAGTTCAGATCTTTCGCAATGGTTTCCGTCACTTCAACGTCAAACCCGACCAGCTTGTTATCTTGCTTGAAGCCACTCGGGTAGCTTTGGCCTGTTGAGCCCACTTTCAATACCTTTTCCTGCCCAGCGCCGCTTTTCCCAGAATCACAGCCGGCAACAAGAAAGGCGGTCGTCAGCGCCAGAACAGACAACGTTACTTTTTTCATCATTTTACTGCCTCTCTTTTTGAATTTTTGTCTTTCCACTGGTCATACAATGGGTTATCAAGGATCTTTTCCATCCAGATTGTCAGATGTCCTTTTCCCAGATTCGTCTGCCCGACTTCCCTGAAACCATAATTTTTATACATCTCAATCAGCCATGGGTGATTTTGCGCGGTGCCAAGCGACACCGCAGGCGCTTTGAGCTGGTTAATCAGAATTTCTTCTTCCAGCCAGCCCATCATTTGTTTACCCAGCCCCTGTTTTTTATAGCCAGGGTGCGTTGCAAACCAGCCCAGATGGGGTAAACCGAACGGACCCGGCTCCGGCCCCCATGGATAGCGGATGGTAAATGACGACACCATCTCCCCGTCTTTTTCCATCACATAAACGCCGTGTGAGGCAATGTGCGTGCGCACCATGTCGATATCCGCATGGGCAGCAGAGAAATTGATGCCCAACTGACGAATCGGCTCAAACGCCGCCAGCGCCAGCGCCAGATAGGTTTCATCGTCCACAAGCGTAGCCTGACGAAATACGATACTCATGATGTCACCTTATGCTGGCAGCAAACCAGAATTATCCGCATAGCGAATCACATCATCCACTTTTTGCGGCGCGCTGCCAACGTAGTTAGCCGGGTCCAACCATGCGTCCAGATCGACAGCAGTGACCTGTTCAGAAAGCACCGGATGAGCCAGCAGTACCGATTTAAAAGATTGATTCTGCTCGAATGCCTGCATAGAACATTCGTAAACCAGATGGTGGGCAGTCTGCTTGCCGAGACGTTTGCCAATCTCGAACATCACTTTCTCAGACAGCAGCAGGCCATTTTGCAGATCGAGGTTCGCCAGCATCTGCTTTTCGTTGACGGACATCCCACGCAGGATACCAAGCGCATTCTGAAGCTGGGCAGACAGATAGATGTTGATTTCCGGCAGCGCGATCCACTCCGCGCGCCAGCTCATCGCATCACGCTCATGCTCCACTTTCATGGATTCATGAATCAACGCGGCACTCTTGAACAGCGGTGCAGTCAGGCTCGCCAGCCCTTCCAACGCAGCAGGGTTACGTTTATGCGGCATCGTGGTAGAGCCGATTTTCCCTTCGGAGAACGGCTCTTCGATTTCGTTAATCTCGGTGCGCATCAGGTTGTACAGTTCGTTGCCAATTTTGCCCAGCGTTCCGCTGATCAGCACCGCGACAGAAGCGTATTCGGAGAAACGATCGCGGGCAGACTGCCAGCCAATATTCGGCGTATTCAGCCCCAGCTTATCCAGCGTCAGACGCTCGATTTCCGGCCCTTGTTCGCCAAAAGAAGCATAGGTGCAAATGGCACCATTGATATTGCCGACCAAAACACGCTCTTTGATCTCACCCAGACGTTCGAGGTGACGGATAAACTCATCCAGCCATACGGCCAGTTTGAAGCCAAACGTGGTGGGCAGCGCCTGCATACCATGGGTGCGACCCGCCATCAGCGTATGCTGGTATTTCTTCGCCAGACGTTTCAGCTCAACGGCCAGCAATTGTGTATCTCTGACGACAATATCAAAAGATTGTTTCAGTTGTAACACGGTCGCGGTATCAACGATGTCCTGCGTGGTCACGCCGTAGTGAATAAACTCACCCGCCGCGCCGCACTGTTTCTGAATCGCGGCGATCGTCGGCATCAGGGAGTGCTTCATACGCGCGGCATCTTTTGCAATCTCTTCAACGTTTAGTGCGCTTGCGTCAGCGTTTTCTGCAATGGTTTTTGCCGCATCCAGCGGAATGACACCCAGTTCACCCTCAGCAAGCGCCAGGGCAACTTCAACATCGACCTGTTTAGTCAGGCGGTTATGCTCGGACCAGACGCCGCGCATTTCAGGCGTGCCAAAATTATTCCCTATAAGAAGAAAATCAATAAGATGTGATGCCATAATTAACTCGTTAGTGTTGGATTTATCAGGCGGGGATTTATGTCGTCTTTTTAATTTTTAAAAATATAACATGCCGAAATTCTGCACCTTATACCTTCTAGATCTATCTTAGATCAAAAAGTTTGATTGCAAAATATGCATTTTGAAATGTTCACTAACACTCTCTCCCAGACTAAAAACCCCTTTTGTCACTTTTCCCTCCCTACAATGAAACGCCTTATCTGAATCGCTGTTGACGAAGGATTATCATGCTTTCCCATACAACATTACGCATGCCCCGCAGTCTATTGATTATCATGATCATTATTTCATCCTTCTCTACCCAAGCACAGGATCAAGATCGCTATCGTCTGGAAAAGGTGGTGGAAGTCAGTCGTCATGGTGTACGCCCGCCGACGGAATCCAACACGACCGCGCTGGAATCCGGCACAGCACGCCAATGGCCACAGTGGGTCACGCGCGAGGGTGAATTAACCGGACATGGCTATGCCGCTACCGTGCTAAAAGGTCGCTATGAAGGCGAGTATTATCGTCAACAACATCTGCTTGTGCTTGCGTCAGGTTGTCCGGCAGATCAGCAAATTTATGTGCTTGCCAGCCCGTTGCAACGTACCCGCGCAACCGCACAAGCCTATCTGGATGGTATGTTCCCCGGCTGTGGTGTGGCTATGCATCGCGTTGAGGATGAAAAGCAGGATCCGCTGTTTCACGGGAACAAAATGGGGATTGGCACGCTGGATCCCGAACGAGCAAAAGTTGAGGTACAAAAAGCCATGGGGGGCAATCTGGATGCCGCCTATCAGCGGCTTAAACCCAGCGTCGAGCGGCTAAAGCAGATCGTATGTGAAACAGACAAGCCCTGTCCGGTGTTTGATAAACCCTGGGCATTCAAACAGGATAAAGAAGGGGAAATGTCTATCAGCGGGCTGAATACGCTGGCGAATATGAGTGAGGTTTTTCTGCTGGAATACAGTGAAAACCTGCCGCTGACGCAGGTGGCCTTTGGTCATGTCCACAACGCGCAGGACCTGATTCCGCTGATGGCACCGATGACCGCCAAATATGATTTCACCAATGATGTGCCGTATATCGCTCAGCGTGGCGGTTCGCTATTCATGCAGCAAATTGCACAGGCGCTCGCACAGGGAACACCAGCAGAGCAGGACACCGCACATGGTGAACCGCCAGCCGTTCCTTACTTACTGTATGTGGCTCATGACACCAATATCGCTTACCTACGCACATTGTTGCAGTTTCACTGGCAGCTACCCGGCAATACCGCCGATAACATTCCACCCGCCGGTAGTCTGGTCTTTGAACGCTGGCGCGATACCACCACGCAACAGCGTTTTCTGCGTATTTATTTCCAGACGCAATCACTGGATCAGATCCGTTCGCTGACGCCGTTGAGCGATCAACAGCCATTACTGAAAGAGGAATGGACGTCTCAAGGCTGCCAGAAAACAGAAAAAGGCACGCTGTGCCCTTTTGATACTACGCTGGAATCAATGCGGAAAAGTATCGATAGCAGCGCACTGGCTGAAGTGCATTACGCGCTATAGCACAGATTTTTATAACAATAAGGCGTTATAAGATAAGGCAGACTACAGACGAAAAAAAAGCACATCTTTCGATGTGCTTTCTTTTTAATTGGTCGGCGAGAGAGGATTCGAACCTCCGACCCACTGGTCCCAAACCAGTTGCGCTACCAAGCTGCGCTACTCGCCGAATGTACTGCTTTTTTGAACATCACTGATGTTCTCAGTTTGTGTGGTGCGAAGAGAGGGACTTGAACCCTCACGTCCGTAAGAACACTAACACCTGAAGCTAGCGCGTCTACCAATTCCGCCACCTTCGCATAACTCACAAACTAGTTGATTGACGAAAAACGTTAATCAATGACGACAAAATCTGGGGTGGCTAATGGGACTCGAACCCACGACAACTGGAATCACAATCCAGGGCTCTACCAACTGAGCTATAGCCACCATCACCACATTTACATCAAATTACGTGGTATTTCCTTTTTACGGGATACTTTCTTTACGAAAAAAAGTGTACCACCGCAGCTCTTGCACACAACATACTTCATATAAAATATAATGGTGCGCCCGACAGGATTCGAACCTGAGACCTCTGCCTCCGGAGGGCAGCGCTCTATCCAGCTGAGCTACGGGCGCTTAGCGCCGTTGCGGGACGGGATATTACGGACTTAGCGACTGACTGTCTAGTGCTTTTTTATCGAAATGATGCGTTTGCTTATGCTTTGTCCATTTCGAGCTAAATAACATACAAATCCGTCTTTCCCGCCCCCGACTACTACGATTTATCCCCTAAGCGCGCCGTTTTTTTACCCAATCCCAGTGCGAAATAACACAGGCTAACTACGGCTAAAAAGGCAATACCGACCAATAAAGACATCCGTGTATCAATATTGATGTACATTCCTACCAGTACGCACAGCAAAAACGCCATCGTCAGGTAGTTAACCCATGGGAATAACACCGATTTAAACGGATGTGAGGCCAATGCAGCACGATGTTGCTCGCGAAAACGCAGTTGGCAGATCAACACCACAAACCACGGCACCATGCCCGGCAGTACGCTGGCGCTATAAACATACACAAACACCTTTTCCGGGTTAGGAATGATGTAATTCAGCACCGACCCCGCCATCAGGCAAAGAATAGAAATCATGACGCCCGCCGCCGGTACACCGCTGGCCGTCACTTTGCCTAACCAGGCGGGAAGCTGACGGTTATTGGCCAACGAATACAGCATACGTCCACAGCTATACATGCCGCTGTTACAGCCGGACAGCGCGGCGGTGAGCACCACAAAGTTGATGATGCCCGCTGCCGCCGTGATACCAATTTTCGCAAACGTCAGAACAAACGGGCTACCGGATGTGCCGATTGCATTCCAGGGGAAAATCGTGACGATAACAAAGATCGCGCCCACGTAGAAAATCAGGATACGCCACAGAATATTGTTGATTGCTCGCTTCAGCGTCACCTGCGGGTTTTTCGCTTCGCCCGCCGTGATGCCTACCAGTTCAACCCCCTGATAAGACGCCACCACCAGACAGAGTGCAAACAGCAGCCCCTTCCACCCTCCGGCCAGGAAACCACCGTGTTCGGTCAGGTTACTGAACCCGGTCGCCTGACCGTGGTTACCAAAGCCGAAGAAAATAATGCCGACACCGACGACAATCATCACGATAATGGTGGTGATTTTAATCATCGCAAACCAGAATTCGATTTCGCCATACAACCTTACGGCGGCAAGGTTTGCCCCTGCGACCAACGCAACTGCGGCAATAGCCGGTATCCACTGCGGCAAATCGGGGAACCAATACTGAACATACACGCCAATCGCGGTAATTTCCGAAATTCCAACCGCCATCCACATGAACCAATAGCCCCATGCGGTGAGATAACCGAAGAAGGGACTCATGTATTTATGCGCATAGACGGCAAAAGATCCCGCCACAGGCTCCAGATAGAGCATTTCGCCCATCGAACGCATGATGAAGAAAACGAAGATCCCGGCAACAATGTAGGCCAGCAATACTGACGGCCCTGCCCACTTCAGCGCACTGGCCGCGCCCATAAACAGCCCGACGCCGATGGTGCCACCTAACGCAATCAGTTCAATATGTCGGGCTTCCAATCCTCGATGGAGTTTTTCCTGCTTTACATCTTCTGCCATATATCCTCTGTCGTTATGTTGTGCTTATCCCGGCTGTTGCCGGTTATTGTTCTTATTTCAGAAATAACGTGCTTTCGTCTCAAATTAGCGGCCATGAAAATACCGTAATGTGGGTTTGAATAACACATCAGAGATGAAAAATACGTCAAAGATAGAATTCTGTATTTCTAATTAACGGGCAAACCAACAATTAAAATCGAATAGGAATAAAAATCAGGGCGATATATCGCGGAGAACAGTTGGCGCGTTTAACGCGCCGACTCAATAAGGCTATAGGCGACCGCTGTAGTGATAGGCCACATATTTCAACAGCCTAAGCTGCCGAAAAATACGGCTCGGCTGTGACAGCAAACGATAGAGCCATTCCAGACCTAAATGTTGCCACACCAGCGGGGCACGTTTCACATGCCCGGTAAAAACGTCATAGGTTCCACCGACGCCCATATACAGCGCGTTAGGATAGTGATGGCGACAATCGCGCATCAGAATCTCTTGTCGTGGCGACCCCATTGCCACGGTAACAATCTGTGCACCACTGACGCGGATACGCTCAAACAAGGCATCGCGCTGCCCTGGCGCAAAATAACCATCCTGACTGCCAACAATATTCACGTTCCACTGCGCCCGTAGTTTCGCTTCCGTTTGCGCCAGTACATCAGGCTTTCCCCCCACCAGAAACACCGGCGTTCCCTCTTTTCCCGCCCGCTGCATGAGCGCCTCCCACAGGTCAGCGCCCGCAATCCGTGTGACGTCAGCCTGCGGATATTTACGCCGAATGGAACGCACAATGCTGATGCCGTCGGCATACTTATACTCTGCACGATCGAGCAGCGTACGCAGCGCCACATCTTTTTCGGCCGTTAGCACTTTCTCAGCGTTAATCGCGACAAGCGTCCCCACGTCAACCTGTTCTCCCGCAAACAGATAATCAACAAACTGTGCCATATTGCGGAAACCATGGATGGGCAAGCCACGTATGGTATACAGAGGGATGGTCTCCGCGGTTTTTAATGCTGTCATATCTGCTCCTTTATCTCTGGATCCCGAACGGTGCTGGGTGTCGACGCGAGCGGCGTCGCACGCATACGCAGCAGACGCTGCCGGATGAGTCCAGCGCTTTCCAACAGCCAATAGAGCAGCTTCGCCACAAGCAGACACACACCAAATACCAGACAGAAAAACACCACGCGCGAAACGAAGGAATCCACACCCTCGCGCGTCAACACAATGATATTGAACACCGCACCGAAGCAGAACGCCTGCAAAATCGCCGCCTTATAGCGATTGCTGTCATTTTTTCCTAACTCATATACCCAGTCGAACCACTTGATCACCAGCCCGACCGCGATCGCGCCAAGCGGAATAAAAAGCACACCACCCATCACCACCAGCGAGCCTAACAGCGTGGGAGATATCGCCAGTCCTGAGTAGTTATTCAGCACTTCCCAGGTGAAGTAATTCGCACTGTTTAACACCAGATTCGGACGATCCGGCCACAGCCAGGAAGGAATGAAGACGTAGAAATCACGGGCAATCGGTGCCAGTCCCTGGAATTCAATCTTGTCGTAGTTCTGCCACAGCAGCGCCAGATTCTCCCACGGCGAGAAAGTGTCGCGGGTTAAATAGAGGAAAGTATAAAAGGCGTAATCACCGCTGACGTCCAGCCCATAGCGCTTGAGCGCCAGCCAGAACATCCCGACAATTCCGAACGCGCCAGCCGCAGCCAGCATCCAGAGCGTAATCCAGCCGCGTACAATGCCAATAAACAGAAACAGGGCAAAGGCGATGATCAGGTTCGCTCGCGTCCCCCCGACAATCACATAGGTCAGCATTCCAAATGCGACCGTTCCGATAAGAAACATCAGCCACGCACGCTGCGTCTGACGCAGGAAATACACCACCAGCATCGCCGGAATGAAAAAGTAGAAGAAGCGTTTCAACGCTACGCCGGACACCTCGCTGGAGAAGATCTGACTGTAAGACCGCAGCTTGAAAAGCAGGAAGCCATTGTTGAGAAAGAAAATCCCGACCGTCGCTACCGCAATCAACGCCAGCAGTAGCCAGGTCAGGTTGGCTTCAACCCGATTCACCGTCAAGAGCGGCGCACGAGGCGCGGAGGTTTTCTGACGCAGCCGCGTCTTATAGCTGACGTAATAAATCGCATAGAACGCCGTCGCAGACAGCATCGCCTGAAGCAGATACGGTACGGGGACGACGTCAACGCCGAACCGGAATACCAGCACACAGGTAAACGGAAAACCAAAATAGAACGTCAATAAATAGAGCAGCGAGAACAGCACGTTAAAGTTGAAACGCACACGCCGAAACTCCATCCAGGTGAGGCTCAGGATAAAGATGACTGAAATCAGGTAGACGACAAACAATCCACCAAATTGCCCCAGCGTCATGTCGGTTCTCCCGCCGCTAACGCCAGCGCATCCCGCCAGCCTTGCAGATAGTTGGGATTAAAGAACGCAATCTGATGCTTATCTACCGATGTCAACTGGCGCTGCGCCTCGCGCACTAAGGCTTCATCCAGTGCATCACCGTAAAACAGCACGGGCAGCCCTTGTTCCGTCAAATCCTGCCAGAACGGGTTTTGCCGACTAATCACGAACGGTACGCCAAACTGAATCAATAAACACAACGTCCCGATCCCCTGCTGGCGATCGAAAATAAAATAACCCAAATCACAGGTGCATAGCATGTTGAGGTAGTCATCAAACGCCAGTTGATCTTTTAACAGTTGGAAATTCTTCACGCCGAATAGCGCCAGCCCGTCCTTTTCCACCTGTGAGATATAGGCGTCGTTATTGGCAGGGTAGCCCATTGGCACAATGACCCGCACATCTTTCCCGAACTGCTTGTGAATCGCCCGCAGCGCTTCCTGATGACGATTCGTACGATCGCCAGAGTTGCCGACCAGAATCGTCATCGGCCCTGCCAGCGGTTTATCCACCTGCATACCGGTTAACGCCGGATCCATGCGTGTCGGGAAGTACAGCAATGACGTTGGCACGCGAGGCGCACGCGGCGCATACCACGCCAGGTCGCCACGCGTGGCAAAAACATGTCCAACACGCTTTTGCGCCATGCGCCGGAGCCAATAAAACAGGCGATATTTCAGGCCATTCGCTTCTTCATACAAATCCGCGCCCCATACATGCCAGTACACCTGTTCAGGTTTGATTTTCCCGCTCAGCAGCGCCAGCCACAACGTGGGGTTAAACTGCCCATGCAGGAAAAAGCGTGTCTTGCGATTCGCTTTCGCCCTGGCGATGACGGCCTCCGCCAGCGTTTTTTTATCCACGCAAGTTTCAACACGTAGTGCGGGAAAATCGGCTGATGAAATGCCGTCGTGAGAAGCCACAATAAAATGCCGAATCTGCTGCTCGGGAAGTTCCGTCGCCAGTACGTCGTTAAAAAAACGTAAAACGGTCTGGTTATGATGCGGGATATCAGATCCCAATACATGAATCAGTGTCGTCATGCTCGCCTACGGTAAATAATGAATACGCAACAACAAAGCAAAAAATAGACCAGGTAGGTTGCCATATAGGCCTGCGCGGCACCCTGCGCGCCATAAAGCGGGATCAGCCAGTGAGAAAAACCGGTCAACAGGAGAAATTGGCTCATTTCTGTGAGCAGATAAAAGCGCAGCGCCGCTTTCGCGATGACCAGATAGCCAAAGACGTAAGCGCCCACTTTCATTACATCCCCGACCAACTGCCACACGAAGAGATCTCTCATTGCCGTAAACTGGCTGGAAAACAACAGCCAGATAGCGAAATCTCGCAGCAGCCACACGCAAAAGCTGACACCCGCCACGACGGGCAGCACAAACGTCAGCGAGCGAACAATCTCCTGCGACAGTGCAGCCTTGTCCGTGAGGCGCGAAAGTGTCGGCAACAGATAAACGGTAAAAGAGGCGGTAATAAATTGCAGGTAAGCATCGGAGATACTGCTAACGCCCTGCCAAATCCCCACCTCATCCCAGCTATAATGTGCCGCCAGCAGGTTACGCATCATGATGTACGCGACAGGCAACGTCACCGCCGTCATCAACGCCATCAGCGTGAATTTGCCTAACTGGCCCGCAATGGTGCGCTCCCACGCCGGTTTTAGCGACGCCAGCGACAGCGGCGTACGCCGTAGTAGCATAATCCCCGCGGGAATGACCAGCAGCGCAGGCACCAGCGCCAGTCCCGCCAGTGCGCCGACATAGCCGCCCAGTCGCAGGCAGAGCCAAAAAGCCGCCAGCCCGATCAGGCTACCGCCGACCACCGCCAACGCGTTGCCTATCGCATCCCGATACCCTTTGAGGATCGCCAAAAACAGGTTGGCGTAAGCGATGCCCATTTGAATAAACGCCAGCGCCCTCACCACATCGCGGTAGCCGTCATGCCCAAACAGCAAATTAGCAATAGGCGTCGCCGCCGCCAGAAAAAGTATCGCCAACAGCGTGGAAAACCCCAGTACCAGCGTGACAGAGGTGCCGAGCAGCGGCTTCAGTTTCTCTGGATGTTGCTGGTACTCAGCAACGTATTTAGTGACGCCATTGACGATCCCCGCGCCGGCTAACACGCCGAGAACCGTAATAAGCTGGCGGAAATTCCCTGCCATCCCCACGCCGCTGGGGCCAAATGTGACCGCCAGCAGTTTGACGACGACCAACCCCGCACCAATTTTTATCAGCGTGGAGCCTGCCGTCCATATCGATGCCTTTGCCAACGACATATCAGGAGAAGAAGCTCAGAATGGTGTTGATGACCGTCCTCTGATTGACGTCCGACAGATTATAAAACAGCGGTAAACGCACCAGCCGTTCGCTTTCCTGCGTGGTGTAGCGATCGTCACCGACAAAACGACCAAAGTTCAGGCCAGCCGGACAACTATGTAGCGGGATATAATGAAAGACCGTCATGATCTCGGCTTCTTTCATGTAATTGATAAACGCACTACGATCGTCCTGGGAGCTGAGTTTGATATAAAACATATGCGCGTTGTGAATGCCATTAGCCGGCACGGTCGGCAGCGTAATGCGCCCGGCATCAGCTAGCGATTTGAAGGCCGCATAATAGTTCTGCCACAGTTTCAGACGACGTTCGTTGATCGGTCGCGCCGCTTCCAACTGCGCCCAGAGGTAGGCAGCCTGAATATCCGCCATCAGATAGCTGGAACCGATATCCCGCCAGGTATATTTGTCTACCTGCCCGCGGAAGAATTGGCTACGGTTGGTGCCTTTCTCGCGGATGATTTCCGCCCGTTCCACCAGCCTGGCGTCATTAATCAGCGTCGCGCCGCCCTCGCCGCCCGAGGTGTAGTTCTTGGTTTCATGAAAACTGAAGCAGCCAATGTGGCCAATAGATCCCAGTACGCGGCCTTTATAACTGGACATCACGCCCTGTGCCGCATCCTCCACGACATATAAATCGTATTTCTTTGCCAGTGCCATAATCGCGTCCATCTCACAGGCCACGCCCGCGTAGTGAACCGGCACGATAATGCGCGTCTTTTCTGTAATTGCGGCTTCGATTTTCGTTTCGTCAATGTTCATGGTATCTGGACGGATATCGACAAAGACGATCTTCGCGCCGCGCAGTACAAAAGCGTTGGCGGTAGAAACGAAGGTATAGCTCGGCATGATCACTTCATCGCCGGGCTTCACGTCCAGCAGAATCGCCGCCATCTCCAACGAAGCTGTGCAGGAAGGCGTGAGCAGGACTTTTTTACTGCCGGAATAATGTTCCAGCCACTGCTGACAGCGGCGGGTAAACCCGCCATCGCCGCATAATTTGCCACTGCTCATGGCTGCCTGCATATAATCCAGCTCTGTACCTACAATCGGTGGCGCATTAAATGGAATCATGTGATCACCTGTATAACCAATACGCCGTGCTCTCAATCGTAGCACCACGGCGAAGATAAAGACGAAGCGCCGCTACGTTGCTAACCTGCGTCGCGACCCGAAGACGAATCAACCCTTGCTGTCGGCACCACGCTTCCGCCAACGCCATCAGTTGTGAGCCGATGCCCCGCACCGTCACGCCCGGCCAAACGCCGAGTAGCCCGATACGCGCATCCGAATCATTCACTCTGCGTAGCGTCACCCACCCTTGTGGATTGCCCGCAGTCTCTTCCACCAGTAAACAACAGTGATCGAATGTCCCGCGCACGGCGTTTTCAACCCACTGCGCATAGAATCGCCCGCTATCTTCCGGCTGATACCACGGCACCCGGAAACGGCTCAGCGCAAAAACACGCGATGCCGCACCTCTCAGCGCTGGAATATCGTCCGGCGTCGCTTCACGCCAGCGCGGTAACGGCGCAGTGGCGGTCGTCGGATGCAGTAACACACAGAGATCGACCTCGCCTTCCGTCAAGCGAAACCCGAGATCGGCAAGCGCATCCGCCAGCGCCAGATTGTCTGCCGCAATGTTGGCCTGTGTCAGCGTAAATGCGCCTAGCGCATCAAGCGTCAACACAGGCGCAGAAGGCGAAAAATTCAGCTTACCGCTGTCGATTTGGAAGAATTCGCTCTCCCAGACCAGCGGTTCAACCGTGGCGCGAATCTCTCCCTGTCCTGCTGATATCGGATGGGTCATCGTTTCGCTCCTTTCTTTTCCGCCATCTGGCATAGGTTTAATCGTTCAACCCTAAACGCTCGCCGGTGTAAGAGCCGTCCTGCACGCTGCGCCACCATTTCTCGTTATTCAGATACCAGCTAACGGTTTTTTTCATGCCCGTCTCAAACGTTTCCTCTGGACGCCAGCCCAGTTCACGTTCGATTTTCCCGGCATCAATCGCATAACGCATATCGTGGCCTGGGCGGTCTTTGACGTAGGTGATGAGATCGCGGTAGTGCGTTACACCAGCGGGCTTATTCGGCGCCAACTCTTCCAACAGTGCGCAAATAGTCTGCACCACTTCAATATTTTTACGCTCGTTGTGACCACCAATATTGTACGTTTCGCCGACTTCGCCTTCCGTCACCACTTTGTATAACGCGCGAGCGTGGTCTTCGACAAACAGCCAGTCACGAATTTGCGCACCGTCTCCGTAAACTGGCAGCGGTTTGCCCGCGACCGCGTTCAGGATCACCAACGGAATCAGCTTCTCTGGGAAATGGTAAGGACCGTAGTTATTCGAACAGTTGGTGATAACGGTCGGGAGCCCGTAGGTACGCAGCCAGGCGCGTACAAGGTGATCGCTGGATGCCTTCGATGCGGAATAAGGGCTGCTTGGCGCATACGGCGTGGTTTCGGTAAACAGATCGTCTGTCCCATGCAGGTCACCAAACACTTCATCGGTAGAGATGTGGTGAAAACGGAATGCATTCTTGTCTGCATCAGCCAGGCTCTGCCAGTAGTGGCGCGCCGCTTCCAGCATCGTATAGGTGCCGACAATATTGGTTTCGATAAATGCCGCCGGGCCATCGATAGAGCGATCGACGTGGCTTTCTGCCGCCAAATGCATCACCAGCGTAGGCTGATAAGCCGCAAAGACACGATCCAATTCAGCGCGATCGCAGATGTCTACCTGCTCGAACACGAAACGTGGGCTATCCGCAACGGGTGCCAGCGAAGACAGATTACCCGCATAGGTCAGTTTATCCACAACGACGACGCTGTCCTGCGTTTCCGTCAGAATGTATCTGACCAACGCGGAACCTATAAACCCAGCACCACCGGTAATTAAAATACGTTTCAACGCCATACTCCTTTAGTATCAATAACCCACTGTTGTTTAACATCTTCTGGGTTAATCGCTTTAAACTGACGGTGATCAACCAGCATGACCAGCACATCGGCTTCTTTTAATGCACTGCTGGTATCAACCAATTTAACCGTACCCGCCAACACGGACGGCAGGTGTTTGACATTCGGCTCGACGGCTAACGTCACCCCCGTATTCCACTGCGCAATCATAGCGGTAATCTCCACCGCTGGGCTTTCACGCAGATCGTCGATATCGGGCTTGAACGCCAGACCAAAACAAGCCACGGTGACCTCGCTCGCGCGTTTATCCGTTTGTACCAGATAATCCGCTACCGCCGCTTTGACACGATCGACCACCCAAAGCGGCTTGCCATCGTTCACCAGTCTGGCGGTATGAATCAACCGCGCCTGCTGCGGATTTTGTGCCACGATAAACCAGGGATCGACCGCGATACAGTGCCCGCCGACTCCAGGGCCGGGTTGCAGGATATTGACGCGGGGATGGCGGTTTGCCAATCGGATAAGTTCCCATACGTTAATATTCTGCTCGGCACAAATCAGCGAAAGCTCATTGGCGAAAGCAATGTTGACATCGCGGAAGCTGTTTTCCGTCAGCTTGCACATTTCGGCGGTGCGGGAGTTAGTAACCACACACTCACCTTCAAGGAAGATGTTGTATAACTCACTAGCGCGTGCAGAACATACCGGGGTCATGCCGCCAATGACGCGATCATTTTTAACCAGTTCGACCACCACCTGACCGGGCAGCACGCGTTCAGGGCAATAGGCAATATTGATATCCGCCGTTTCTCCAACCTGCTGCGGAAACGTCAAATCCCTGCGCAGATCAGCAAGCCATGCGGCCATTTGCTCCGTCGCCCCCACGGGTGATGTCGATTCCAGAATCACCAGATCGCCTTTTTTCAACACAGGCGCGATGGACGCTGCGGCTGCCTGAACGTAGGCCAGATCGGGTTCGTGATCGCCTTTGAAAGGCGTAGGCACGGCAATCAGGAAAGCATCGGCGGGCACAGGCTTTGTCGTTGCCTGAAGATAACCCTTTTCCACCGCGACTTTGACCAACAAATCCAGATCTGGCTCAACAATATGGATTTCACCGCGATTAATGGTTTCGACTGCCAGTTTGTTTACATCAATACCGATGACTTTTTTCTGACGCGATGCAAAGGCCGCGGCGGTGGGTAAACCGATGTAACCTAAACCGATTACGGAAATGGTCGTAAAGCTCATAGTGTCACCTGATAATTTTTATGTCGGGTCGTCGCAGGGCGACGTTTAAAATCGCTCCTGGCGATTTTTTATGTCGGGCTATCCCTGCCCGCCCCCCTTCGGGTCGCCGTGGGACGGCGCTAAAAATCATTTCCTATGATTTTTTAAAGCCTCAATAATGCGCTGACAGGCTTGCCCATCGCCATAAGGATTGTGGGCACGGCTCATTGCCTGATACGCCTCTTCATCCGTCAGCAGCATAGAAACGGCATCGACAATGCTGGCTACGTCTGTCCCCACCAGTTTGACCGTCCCCGCCTCCACCGCTTCTGGTCGCTCCGTCGTTTCACGCATCACTAACACCGGTTTACCTAACGACGGCGCTTCTTCCTGAATACCGCCGGAATCGGTCAGAATCATGTAAGAACGATTCATCAAATACACGAAAGGCAGATAATCCTGCGGCGCAATCAGCATCACATTATCAATCCCACTCAGGATGCGATTCACGGGCTCACTAACGTTAGGATTCAGATGAACCGGATAGACAATCTGTACTTCAGGGTGTCGGCGGGCAATATCCGCCAGCGCACTGCAAATGCGCTCAAAACCACCGCCAAAGCTCTCACGTCGATGACCCGTAACCAGAATCAGTTTCTTGTTATCGTCCAAAAAGGCATATTTTTCATCAAGGCTGTGGCGTAGCGCGGCATCACCGAGAATACGGTCACGCACCCAAAACAACGCATCAATCACGGTGTTGCCGGTGACAACAATATGTCGGTCAGACAGGTGTTCACGCAGCAAATTTTGGCGGGAGTTCTCCGTCGGGGCAAAATGGTACATCGCCAAATGCCCGGTCAGTTTGCGGTTAGCCTCTTCCGGCCAGGGGGAATACAGATTACCGGTACGTAACCCCGCCTCTACATGGCCGACAGGGATACGTTGATAAAAAGCCGCCAGGCTGGTTGCCAATGTCGTGGTGGTATCGCCATGTACCAACACCAGATCCGGTTTGAACTCCGTCAGAACAGGTTCCAGACCGGATAAAATCCGGCAGGATATCTCACTGAGTCCTTGTCCTGGCCGCATAATATTCAGATCGTAATCCGGTTTAATATCGAACAAATGCAGCACCTGATCCAACATCTCCCGATGCTGGGCTGTTACGCAAATTCTCGATTCAAAGGCTCCATCCTGAGCCAGGGCATGAACCAGCGGTGCCATTTTAATGGCTTCCGGCCGGGTGCCGAAAACAGTCAACACTTTCACATTGAATCTCTTTAATCAGGTTAGACGCTGACGTTCACTTAATATCAAACGCGCATGAGCAAGTTGGTTAACGCGGGCGACGAGCCAAGGCAACCCCCGCACCGACGAGCGCCCCCATCGCCCCCCACATCACCATCAGGAAGGCCCGACGCGGGCTGTCGCGCTTCACGGGTTCTTCCGGCGTACGCAAATAGCGATACGTCTGGAAACTGGCCTCAAGCGTCGGCCCCACGTTCAGCGTCGCCAACATGGCACGATTTTGATCGTAATCCCGTTCGTAGTGTGGCCCACTGGTCTGTAACGTTTCCAGTCGGGCTTGAAGCATCGGTCGGCCAAGCAGGAACATTTCCGACGCGGGGATTTCATCCGCCGGCGTATCCGTCTGGCTGCGGCTAATACCTTGTTGTTGCGCGATTTTCAGCGCCAGTTCAACGCTATGAACTTCGCGGTCGTAAATCGCTTTTGCCACCGCTTCCTGACGCTTAATCTGCGACTTCATGAAAATGGTTCTGGCAGCCCAGGCTCCCTTAATCTCTTCATTCAGATGACTGGCGGCACGCTGACTGGCAAAAGCCACATACTGACGGAGCAACGTGTTGGAATCCGCAGCAGTTTCTGCTACCAGCTTGACGGAATCATTGGTTTTTTTCCCCTCATCTCGTGCCGTAAACTGAATATTGTTGACCAGTTCATCCAGCAGAACCGCCCCCGCCTTTTCATCGCCTTCCAGACGGTGCTTGTAGTAGTCAGTCTGTAGCCAAAAATCACGGCGAGTATCATAAGCGGCTAACTGCATGATGAATTCATCATAGGCATCAGCCGAAATAGACGGTTGCTCTTGCTGAGGAGTGGAAAAAGAACGGGCGTCAAGATTACGCAGGAATTGCTGCTGCGAATAATACCCTCCCAGCATATTGACCGTCGGCTTATCGGTTATTGCTGTCGCACTCCACTCCTGCTTAACAAGATAGGAATAACCTAATGCCACAACGGCAAAAAGCAGGCCGAACGCGATTGGCCACACCTTTCCACGCCACAACAGGCGAAATAAACCACGGATATCCAGTTCGTTATCAATCAACGCATTCCCGGTAGACAAGTTCTCTGATTTCATTACTTCCCCAAAGTCATTTGGTCAGGGTGACTGCTTTTGCTCATCGGAATGCCGCATACGGCGTTTGATTCGCTTGATAAAACGGGCGACCCGCCATGCTCGTTTCAGGCAGTAGCCATACAGTAAAAAAGCAAGCAAAAATAATGCCAGCATGAACCATTCGGGTATAAAAAAGAAATATTCTCCCAACACACCAACCGTAGCCAACAAGGCAGCAGCAAGCGTAATCAACACAAACGCCTGTCGGGAAGAAAAGCCAGCCCGCATCATTAAATGATGGATATGCTGTCGGTCAGGTGAGAACGGGCTCATCCCTTTGCGTAAGCGCCGATACATAATGGCGATCATATCAATCAGCGGGATAGCGATGATCCATAATGCCGTTACCGGATTAATCGGATGCTGCGGGCCTTGCGTCGTTTGAACCAGAAGCCAGATAGCCGTGAAGCCAATCATCGTGCTCCCCGCATCGCCCATGAAGACTTTGTTGCGGCGTCCAAACACGCCCAGATTCAGCAAAATGTAAGGCAACGTCGCGGCAATCATGGCGAAACACCACAAGGCCAGATTCGTATGGCCGCTCAAATACAGCAAAATCCCCATCGCCCCAAATGAGACACAGGACAATCCGCCGAGCAATCCATCGATCCCATCGACCATATTGAACGCATTAATCGCCGCCCAAACGGCAAACAGCGTGACCAGGTAGCCAAACGGCCCCAGCGCCATCTGCCACGGGCCGAAAATATGCCCCAGGTTGTGTAGCGTCAGGCCAGCAAAGGCCATCATCACCACGGCGACAAATGCCTGTACAACAGCGCGAATCTTCACGCTGATATCAAAACGATCGTCCAGCATGCCGACAAACACCAGCACACCCGCACACAGCAGGTAAAGGCGGAAATTGGGGATATACTGATCGGTAATAAAATAGGTAAAACAGATACCCGCATACACGGAAATGCCGCCAACCAGAGGCACAAGACCCCGATGACGCTTACGGTAGTTGGGACGATCGACAAGCCCTATTTTACCCGCAACGCTGCGAGCAAAAAAAAGAAAGCCCAGAGAAAACAAGAAAATAAATAGTAATTCGGTACTCATAGTGAGTAAGTTCACCGTTAACCGCTACGCTGTAGCTGCTCAGTATAGACTCGGTTTACGCCTTATATCCTATCGCCCACGTTGATCGCCAGTACAAATTGACGTGATGACCGCCGCTTCCCAGCGGAAAGCCCCTTCACATCTGACCAATTAGGGGATAAAAAAACGCCACGACCCAGCGTGGCGTTCCCCGAGTTATCCGTAATATACCCGTTATATTTCAAGCCGCTTGTCTGCGACGCGAACTATTTTAGGTATAGATTAACGCCCGGATTTATGAACGTTTCATCATATCGAAGAATTCGTCGTTGGTTTTCGTCATCGCCAACTTGTTGATGAGGAACTCCATCGCATCGATCTCGCCCATTGGATGGATGATCTTGCGTAGAATCCACATCTTCTGCAATTCTTCAGAGGTGGTAAGCAACTCTTCTTTACGCGTACCAGAGCGGTTGTAATCAATCGCCGGGAACACGCGTTTCTCTGCGATTTTACGCGCCAGGTGCAGTTCCATATTACCTGTACCTTTAAACTCTTCGTAAATCACTTCGTCCATCTTGGAGCCGGTATCAACCAGCGCGGTAGCGATGATGGTCAAGCTGCCGCCTTCCTCCACGTTACGCGCCGCACCGAAGAAACGCTTCGGACGATGCAGGGCGTTGGCATCCACACCACCGGTCAACACTTTGCCCGAGGCGGGCACAACGGTGTTGTAAGCACGCGCCAGACGGGTAATGGAGTCCAGCAGGATAATAACATCCTTCTTATGCTCAACCAGACGCTTCGCTTTTTCGATCACCATTTCGGCAACCTGGACGTGACGGGAAGCCGGTTCGTCAAACGTGGACGCCACGACTTCACCTTTCACCAGACGCTGCATCTCGGTCACTTCTTCCGGACGTTCGTCAATCAGCAGTACCATCAGCACGCAGTCAGGATGGTTATAAGCAATGCTCTGTGCGATGTTTTGCAGCAGCATGGTTTTACCTGCTTTCGGCGGCGCAACGATCAGACCACGTTGACCACGGCCAATCGGCGATGCCAGATCCAGTACACGCGCCGTCAGATCTTCTGTCGAACCGTTACCACGTTCCATACGCAGACGAGAGTTTGCATGCAGCGGCGTTAAGTTTTCGAACAGGATCTTGTTGCGGGAATTTTCAGGTTTGTCGTAGTTAACTTCGTTAACTTTCAGCAGGGCAAAGTAACGTTCACCTTCTTTCGGTGGACGAATCTTGCCAGAAATGGTGTCACCAGTACGGAGGTTAAAACGGCGAATTTGGCTGGGAGAAACGTAGATATCATCGGGGCCTGCGAGGTAGGAGCTGTCTGCGGAGCGGAGAAAGCCGAAGCCATCCTGCAATATCTCCAGCACACCATCGCCGAAAATATCCTCGCCGCTTTTGGCATGCTGTTTCAGAATAGCGAAGATAATATCCTGTTTACGCATGCGGGCCTGGTTTTCCAGCCCCATATTTTCGCCAAGAGTAATTAACTCAGAAACTGGCGTATTCTTTAATTCGGTAAGATTCATAGTGGTGGGTTCTTTAACTCGGGGTAAATCTCGAACTATTAACGTGAATGGTATGGCAGGATCATCCGTGCCTCTAAACAGCCTTCAACCACCGGATTCCTGTCTGGTTTCACACCTGAAGCGCATTAAACCCGCGCAAAACAACATCCGTATAAACGATATCTGCATAAATCTACGGCAGGAGATCGAAGACACATAAAACCAGTTATTGTAAAACTCGTAGACAGCCCAAATCGAATCACAAGCATGTTGTAAAACAATTACTTTGTAAAACAACTACTTTTCGATTTCGACACAGAATAATACTTTAGATTCTAACTTTCAGGCTTAAGCCCGAGGGCTTAAACATAGGCAAGTACGATATGCAGTGATAATGAATCTACCACGCTTCCCGACGAGCGGCAAGCAGTCAATATGAGAATTGCATATTGCCCGATTGCGCCCGCCGGCAATACCCTTTCGCTGGGGTATCGAGCGAATTACAGATTCGCCGTCAGGAACTCTTTCAGTTGCCCTTTGGACAGTGCGCCGACCTTCGTCGCCGCGACTTCGCCGTTTTTAAACAGCAACAGAGTAGGAATGCCACGGATACCATATTTTGGTGCAGTCGCTGGGTTTTCATCAATGTTCAGCTTGGTAACCGTCAGTTTTCCTTCAAACTCTTCGGCGATTTCATCCAGAATAGGAGCGATCATTTTGCAAGGACCGCACCACTCAGCCCAGAAATCAACCAGGGTTGCGCCCTCAGCTTGCAATACTTTCGTGTCGAAGCTGTCATCAGTTAGGTGAATTATTTTATCGCTCATATTTTACTCCGCAGGATTATTTCTACCTTGTTGGTGTAGCATTAGCCAACAACGGCTTGACTTTATTTCACCGGATACGCTTTCGTAAAGCAATAGTTAGCTGATATTCTACCACACTATGAGCAAAACACACTTAACTGAACAGAAGTTTTCCGACTTCGCCCTGCACCCGCAGGTTATTGAGGCCCTTGAAAATAAAGGGTTTCATAACTGTACGCCTATTCAGGCGTTAGCTCTGCCATTGGCTCTGTCAGGGCGTGATGTTGCGGGCCAGGCGCAAACCGGTACAGGCAAGACGCTGGCTTTTCTCGCGTCTACTTTCCATTATTTGCTTTCACATCCTGCCAATGCAGCGCGCCAGACCAATCAGCCGCGAGCGTTAATTATGGCACCAACGCGTGAACTGGCTGTCCAGATTCACTCTGATGCAGAAGCGCTATCTCACCTGACCGGGTTAAAACTGGGTTTGGCCTACGGTGGTGATGGCTACGACAAACAGCTTAAAGTGCTGGAAAACGGCGTTGATATTCTGATCGGCACCACGGGTCGTCTGATCGATTACGCCAAGCAGAACCATATCGATCTGGGTGCGATTCAGGTTGTCGTATTGGACGAAGCCGACCGTATGTACGATCTCGGTTTCATTAAAGATATTCGCTGGCTGTTCCGCCGCATGCCGCCAGCGGCACAGCGTCTGAATATGCTCTTTTCCGCTACGCTCTCCTACCGAGTGCGTGAACTCGCGTTTGAACAAATGAATAACGCCGAGTATGTGGAAGTTGAACCGGAACAAAAAACCGGCCATCGCATTAAAGAAGAACTGTTTTATCCGTCTAACGAAGAAAAAATGCGCCTGCTCCAGACACTGCTGGAAGAAGAGTGGCCGGATCGCTGCATTATTTTCGCCAATACCAAGCATCGTTGCGAAGATATCTGGGGCCATTTGGCTGCCGACGGTCATCGCGTTGGGCTGTTGACAGGCGACGTCGCACAGAAAAAACGTCTGCGTATTCTGGAAGAATTTACCCAAGGTAATCTCGATATTCTGGTGGCAACGGACGTTGCGGCACGCGGCTTGCACATTCCTTCTGTGACCCACGTTTTCAACTACGATCTGCCGGATGACTGCGAAGACTATGTACACCGTATTGGCCGTACCGGGCGTGCGGGACAAAGCGGGTTTTCGATCAGTCTGGCCTGTGAAGAGTACGCGCTGAATCTCCCGGCTATTGAAACCTATATTGGCCACAGTATCCCTGTCAGCAAATATAACAGCGACGCACTGATGAGCGATTTACCCGCGCCGAAACGCTTAACACGTCCACCGCGTTCCAATAATGGCCCGCGACGACACAATGCGCCACGCCGCAGCGGAGCGCCCCGAAATAACCGTAAACGAGCGGATTAACCGTTGATGCTGAGTTCTTCTTCACTTTACGCTGCCATCGATCTCGGCTCGAACAGCTTCCATATGCTGGTCGCCCGGGAAACCGCTGGCAGCATTCAGACGCTGGCGAAAATAAAGCGTAAAGTTCGCCTTGCTGCTGGGCTGGATAAACAGAATCGGCTTTCACAGGAAGCGATGCAGCGCGGCTGGCACTGTTTGCAACTGTTCTCCGAACGGTTGCAAGACATTCCGCAAGGTCAGGTGCGCGTCGTCGCGACCGCAACCCTGCGCCTGGCAACGAATGCTGACGAATTTCTGCAACGGGCTCAGGAAATTCTGGGCTTACCGATTCAGGTGATCAGCGGTGAAGAAGAAGCACGCTTAATTTATCAAGGCGTAGCACATACGACGGGTGGACCGGATGCACGTCTGGTGGTCGATATCGGCGGTGGCAGCACCGAGCTGGCAACAGGTGTTGGCGCAAAAACCACGCAGTTGTTCAGCTTGCCGATGGGATGCGTAACGTGGCTGGATCGTTATTTCAGCGACCGCAATCTGGAAGCGGGTAACTTTGAACGCGCGGAACAGGCGGCGCGTGAAATGCTGCGTCCTGTCGCGGCGTCTCTGCGCGAACAGGGCTGGCAAATCTGCGTCGGTGCTTCCGGCACGGTTCAAGCGCTACAGGAAATTATGGTCGCGCAGGGAATGGATGAATACATTACTCTGCCGAAGCTGAAACAACTGAAAGAACATGCGATTCAGTGCGATAAGCTGGAAGAGTTGGAAATTGAAGGCCTGACGCTGGAACGCGCGCTGGTTTTCCCCAGCGGATTAGCCATTCTGCTGGCGATCTTCCAGGAACTCGACATCAAAACGATGACACTGGCCGGAGGCGCGCTGCGTGAAGGTCTGGTCTATGGCATGCTGCATCTCCCCATCGATCAGGATATTCGCCATCGCACACTGGAGACGTTGCAACGTCGCTATCTACTGGATACCGAGCAGGCTAAGCGCGTCAGCACACTGGCTGACAATTTCCTGCAACAGGTGGCTCGAGACTGGCAGTTAGATAACCGATGTCGCGAGTTACTGCGCAGCGCCTGTCTGGTGCACGAGATCGGTTTGAGCATTGATTTTCGCCAGTCCCCCCAGCATGCTGCCTATTTGATTCGCCATAGCGATCTCCCCGGCTTTACACCAGCCCAAAAGAAACTGTTAGCCACACTCCTGCAAAACCAGATTAACCCTGTCGATTTGATGCCGCTGAGTCAGCAGAATGCGCTGCCGGTCAATCAGGCGCAACGTCTGTGTCGTCTGCTGCGTTTGGCGATTATTTTTGCCAGCCGCCGCCGCGATGACACTCTGCCAGCAGTACGACTGCGCGTAGAAGGTGAAACACTACGTTTGATTCTGCCTACAGGTTGGCTGGCTCAACATCCATTACGGGCAGAAATGCTGGAACAGGAAAGCCGCTGGCAAAGCTACGTACACTGGCCTCTGATGCTGGAAGAAACTCCCGCTTAACGAGCATATATACCCTAAATAATTCGAGTTGCAGGACAAAACGTTGATGTTTTGAACAATGCGAAGCGTTGGCTCGCTAGGGCGAGGCCATTTATGCGCCTCGTAATGCAGCAAGCGCACGACAAATTCGTCGGGAACGAATTTGACCAGCCAACGGCTGGCCTTCGGTGAGAGACAGGATGTCTCTCATTTCATCCCCAGGCGCTTACATCAGTAAGTGACTGGGGTGAGTAACGGAAGCCAGCGCACATGCGGCTTGAAGTATGACGGGAATACTACTCCCCTTTTGCTTTTGCTAGCATTGCCCGGATGTTTGCAACGTTCGCCTGACCTTTCTGCATCCGCTCTTGTGCGCTAACCACTTTTCTTTCCGTTTCCCACACCACATCATCCTGTGGCAGTTCCAGCAGGAAACGACTCGGTTCAGGACGAACCAATTCACCATACTGGCGGCGTTCTTTGCACAACGTGAAGAACAGTTCGCGCTGGGCACGCGTAATCCCCACGTAGGCCAGACGGCGCTCTTCATCGACGTTATCTTCATCAATACTGCTCTGGTGCGGCAATAAACCTTCTTCCATCCCCACCAAAAAGACGTACGGAAACTCCAGGCCTTTGGACGCGTGCAGTGTCATCAGTTGAACCTGATCGAGTTCCTCTTCGCTTTCGCCGCGTTCCATCATGTCGCGTAGAGTGAAACGCGTCACCACCTGCGTCAGCGTCATCGGTTCATCCAGCTCGGAGCCTTCCAGCATTTCGGTCATCCAACTGAATAGCTGATTGACGTTCTTCATCCGCATTTCTGCGGCTTTTGGGCTGGGAGAGGTTTCATACAACCAGCTTTCATAGTCCAACCCATGAATCAGGTCACGCACGGCGGCAACAGGCTCGCGCTCCGCCAGACGGGCAATTTCCGCCAGCCACTGCGTGAACCGTTGCAGGGATTCCAAGCCACGTCCGGTCAGCGACTGGCTCAGCCCGAGATCAAAGCTCGCGCTGAACAGGCCTTTATTACGCTGTGCTGCCCACTCGCCCAGCTTTTTCATCGTCGCCGGACCAATTTCACGTTTCGGCGTGTTCACAATACGTAAAAACGCGCTGTCATCGTCCGGGTTGGTCAGTACACGCAAATACGCCAGCAGGTCTTTGATTTCAGGACGGGAAAAAAAGGACGTGCCGCCGGAGATACGATACGGAATACGGTTCTGCATCAGCATCTTTTCAAACAGACGCGACTGATGGTTGCCACGATACAAGATGGCATAGTCGCCATACTGGGTCTTTTTAATAAAGTGATGGGCAATCAATTCACCCACGACCCGCTCCGCTTCGTGATCGTCGTTGTTGGCGGTAATCACTTTAAGCTCATCACCATAACCCAGTTCAGAAAACAGCCGTTTTTCAAAGACATGCGGGTTGTTGGCGATAAGAATATTGGCCGCTTTCAGAATCCGACCGGATGAGCGATAGTTTTGTTCCAGTTTGATCACATCAAGCGTAGGGAAATCCTGCTGTAGCAACACCAGATTTTGTGGCCGCGCACCGCGCCAGGAGTAAATCGACTGATCGTCGTCTCCCACGACGGTAAAACGTGCGCGGGTGCCAACCAGTAGCTTAACCAACTCATACTGGCTGGTATTGGTGTCCTGATATTCATCCACCAGCAGGTAGCGTAAGCGATTCTGCCAGCGTTCGCGCACCTCGGCGTTCTGCTTCAGCAACAAAGTAGGCAGCAGAATCAGATCGTCGAAATCCAGCACATTACAGGCACGCAGGTGGTCGTGATAAAGCGAATAGCAATGTACGAACAGCTTATCGCGTTCAGATCGCGCCGTCGCCGCCGCACCAGCAGGATCGATCAGATCGTTTTTCCAGTTGGAGATCGTCGAGATCAACTGTTGCAGCAGCACCTTATCATTTTCCAGCCACTGTTCTGTGAGTTCTTTCAGCAGCGCCATCTGATCGTGATCGTCAAACAGGGAGAAATTGGCTTTCATGCCCAACGCGATGTATTCACGTTTGATGATCTCCAGCCCCAGCGTATGGAAAGTGGCAATCATCAGCCCACGCGTTTCTTTACGCCCCAGCGTTTGTGCCACGCGCTCTTTCATCTCACGCGCGGCTTTGTTGGTAAACGTCACCGCAGCAATGTGCCGAGCCTGATAACCGCACTGGCGGATAAGGTGCGCAATTTTGTTGGTGATAACGCGGGTCTTGCCTGAGCCTGCGCCCGCCAGTACCAGACAAGGTCCGGTGACGAATTCGACGGCATGTTGTTGGCTGGGGTTTAAGCGCATAACGATCTTGCTCACTCATAAAACGGAAGGCGATTGTAGCAGAAAGCCGCCTCGATCTTGACCGGGGATTTGTTATTAAGGAAAGCACGTCACTGTCCACATCTTGCGTTGCAAATGTTACATTGCGCGCAGGAATCTCTTTTGCAAAAAGGTAACAACATGGCAAATACCGCAGCAGCCCTGCACATTCTGGTGGACACGGAACAGCAGGCTAACGACATCCTTGCTCAACTGGAAAAAGGTGCAGACTTCCAGAAACTGGCGCAGAAACACTCGACCTGCCCGTCAAAGCGCAACGGCGGCGATTTAGGTGAATTTCGTAAAGGTGACATGGTGCCAGCGTTCGATAAAGCTGTGTTTTCCTGCGAATTGCTGAAACCGTTTGGCCCAGTGAAAACCCAGTTTGGCTACCATGTGATCAAAGTGCTGTACCGCAATTAAGGCGTGAGGCCAGCGCAAACAAGCATAAAAAGCGCGCCAACCTTCTGGTCTGGCGCGTTTTTTTATTACAGATCTAACTACCCTATGGTCATTAAGCTGGCGTTACCCCCCGCGGCGGCGGTATTGATACTCAGAGAACGTTCTGTCAGCAGACGCTCCAGTTGAACATGGGTATCGCCCCGCGCGTAGCCTAATGGCTGAATTATCGGGCCATCACGTTCGGCCAGCGTTTTACTCAACTGCCGTAACCGATCGGCATCGCCATGGTAGATGACGCCATGAAAAGACACGCCCTGTTGTTGCCAGTCGGAGATAAACTGAATATGTGACTGTACCTCGGCGGGTAAACGTTCATAGAGCACTTTCTCATGCTCACCTTCCGGCCATAGCAGCGTTCCCCCCGTTGCCAACACCGCCGCCGTTTGGATCAGGCGATCTTCCTCGTTGTCCGTCAGGCACAAAATCCGTCCACGCGGTAGCAGCATGTAGGTATTACTTTCCCCTGTTGGGCCGGGCAGACGTCGCATTATTCCACTGATACTCGTTTTCCGATAACGCTGACACAGCGCCGCCAGCCTGTGGCGTTCATCAGCAATGGCCCACATCTCCAGCGCCTGTAGCCCGGCCAGCAGCGACGTGCGGGGAGACATATCCGGTGCCTGCTCGCGGCTCAGCGTCGAGAAACCGTTCGCGAGTCCATCATCCGGTCGATGCGCCAACAAGCGATACAGATAAAGCGGCCCACCAGCCTTTGGCCCCGTTCCCGATAGCCCTTCCCCGCCAAACGGCTGAACACCGACAACGGCACCGACCATATTGCGATTCACATATTGATTGCCCACTTTCGCTCTGTTCGTGACTCGCTGGATAATTTCATCAATACGGGTATGCACGCCCAGCGTCAGGCCGTATCCCGCCGCGTTAATCTGTTCAATTAGCGTATCCAACTGCTGGCTTGGATAACGAATAATGTGTAAAACTGGACCAAAAACTTCTTTTTTCAGCTCGTCTATATTGCTCAGCTCGATCAGGGTCGGCTTCACAAATGTCCCCTGCCGCCACGCCTCTTCATCCTGTGGATACGCAGCCTGAAACACGGTATGGCCTTGCGCTTGCATCGCCTGAATATGCTGCTCCACGCACGCTTTCGCCTCGGCGTCAATCAACGGACCGATATCGGTCGATAACCGTTCAGGATTGCCCATGCGACACTCCGCCATCGCACCACGCAGCATGTTCAGCGTGCGATCCGCGATATCCTCTTGCAGGCATAAAAGACGTAATGCCGAACAGCGCTGCCCGGCGCTATCGAACGCAGAGGCAATAACGTCATTCACCACCTGCTCCGTCAGCGCAGACGAATCAACAATCATCGCATTCAGCCCGCCGGTTTCGGCAATCAACGGCGTCAAACGCCCTTGCGAATCGAGTCTACCCGCAATGCGGCGTTGCAAAATTTTGGCCACAGCCGTCGATCCGGTAAATACCACGCCGCGCACCCGTTCATCATTGACTAACGCCGCACCTATCGTTTCTCCCTGTCCGGGCAGCAGTTGCAATACGCCAGCAGGCACGCCCGCGTCGCGCAAAATACGCACCGCCTGCGCGGCAATTAGCGGCGTCTGTTCTGCCGGTTTCGCCAGCACGCTGTTGCCTGCCGCGAGGGCAGCAGAAATTTGTCCGGTAAAGATCGCCAGCGGGAAATTCCACGGGCTGATGCACACCACGGGACCCAGTGGACGATGTGTAGCATTGCTGAATGTATCTCGTACCTGTGTGGCGTAATAGCGTAAAAAGTCCACGGCTTCACGCACTTCTGCAATCGCATTACTGAAAGATTTCCCCGCCTCCCGAACCAACAAGCCCAGCAGATGTTGCAACTGTCCTTCCATCATCGACGCGGCTCGATTCAATATTGCGGCTCGTTCTGCGGGCGGTGTCGTAAACCAGAGGGTGCCGGCCTGCACCGCCGTCCCTACCGCCAGTTCAACATCCGCGACGGAGGCATCGCGAACATAGCCCACCACATCATGCACATCAGCCGGATTCACGACGGGCTTTTCTTCGTGCGCTTCACTTTCCTCCTCCATCATCGGCGCGGCATACCACGGCTGCGCCGCGTGACTCAGCAACGCGCTGGAGAGCGAGGCCAACCGATGTTCATTCGAGAGATCCAACCCGCTCGAATTTTGCCGTTCCTGACCGTAGATCTGACGGGGCAGCGGAATACGGGGATGTGGTGCCCCCATACTCCACTCCACCTTTGCCAGCGCCTCTACACCGCGAACCGGATCGGCAATCAGCGTTTCTAATGGCATTGAGGTATCCGCAATGCGGTTCACAAAGGAAGTATTCGCGCCGTTTTCCAGCAGCCGTCTTACCAGATAGGCCAGCAGTGTTTCATGGGTTCCAACTGGTGCGTAGATACGGCACGGACGATTCAGTTTGCCGTCTGCAACCGCGCCAACGACTTGCTCATAGAGCGGTTCGCCCATACCGTGCAGACATTGGAATTCATACTGACCGGGATAATAATTATTGCCCGCCATGTGGTAGATCGCACTTAGCGTCTGCGCGTTGTGCGTAGCGAACTGCGGATAAATCAGATTGGGTACGGCCAGCAACTTGCGTGCGCACGCCAGATAAGACACATCGGTATAGACCTTACGCGTATAGACCGGATAGCCTTCTAATCCGTCAATCTGCGCCCGTTTGATTTCACTATCCCAGTATGCCCCTTTCACCAACCGAATCATCAACCGCCGATGACTGCGCTGTGCCAATTCAATCAGCGCGTCGATCACATACGGACAGCGTTTCTGATAAGCCTGAACGACAAACCCAATACCGTTCCACCCAGCCAGTTGCGGCTCCAGACAGAGTTTTTCCAGCAGGTCGAGTGAGATCTCCAGTCGTTCGGCTTCCTCGGCATCAATATTGATGCCGATATCGTACTGACGAGCCAGCAACGTCAGCGATAACAGGCGCGGGTATAGCTCATTAAACACGCGGTCGTACTGTGCCCGGCTATAGCGCGGATGCAGTGCCGATAGCTTAATCGAAATGCCCGGCCCTTCATAAATCCCACGTCCGTTCGAGGCTTTACCGATAGCATGAATTGCTTGCTGATAAGCCGTCAGATACGCGGCAGCATCCTGTTCCGTCAGCGCCGCTTCACCCAGCATATCGTAGGAGTGACGAAAGCCTTTTTCCTCCCGCTTGCGGGCATTTGCAAGTGCTTCGCCGATGGTTTCTCCCGTAACAAATTGCTCCCCCATCAGTCGCATGGCCATATCGAGGCCTTTGCGAATCAGCGGCTCACCGCTTTTTCCGATGATGCGGTTCAGCGAGTGCGACAGATTCGCTTCATTATGTTTCGCCACCAGCTTTCCGGTAAACAGCAGCCCCCAGGTTGCGGCGTTCACAAAGGGCGACGGACTATGGCCAAGATGCGCCTGCCAATTGCCTTTGCTGATTTTGTCCCGGATCAACGCATCGCGCGTAGATTTATCAGGAATACGCAGCAGCGCTTCGGCTAAGCACATCAGCGCTACCCCTTCCTGAGAAGACAGTGAGAATTCCTGCAACAGCCCCTGCACAACACCCGAACGCCCCTTTCCGGCTTTCTGGCTGCGCAATTTATCCGCCAATCGATAGGCTAATTTCTGCGTTAATTGCGACAATTCATCAGTAAGTCTTGCCTGTTCAAGCAAGATAGGAACGAATTCATTTTCGGGAAGCCGATAAGCAGAGGTAATAGCAGCACGGATAACCGACTGAGGAAGAACCTGTTCAGCGAAATGAAGAAAGGGTTGATGGGTTTCTTCTTCACGAGATTGCGGCATAATCTCTTCCGCTTCAATGTGGCTAATGTTCGCCCATTGTGGTGTTTCAGGAGTGTCGAGGCCACTTTCGAGGCGTTCGAGGTAATGGAAAATAGCCTGTTTGATCAGCCAGTATGGCGTGCGATCAATACGCTGTGCAGCAGCCTTGATGCGTTCGCGCGTTTCCTCATCGAGTTTTACACCCATCGTGGTAAAGCCCATAACGTTGACTCCTGTCATGAGAAGATGCACATCGGGAAAAGACCAATATCGACCATGCTGCAACTTTGTGCAACCTTGTTAACAAATGGAGCGGTTGCAGCCCCTTATCACCTTCAGACGTCGTTCCAGCCTGAGTGATGACAATAAAACACAGCGTCGCCGAGATAGCGGCACGAAAAATAATGTGGAGAGTTGAATGACAATTAGCACACCCATGCTGGTGACATTTTTGGTTTACATTTTCGGGATGGTGCTCATCGGCCTGTTCGCCTATCGCGCCACCAATAATTTTGGCGATTACATTCTGGGTGGACGTCGGATGGGAAGCGTGGTAACCGCGCTGTCGGCTGGCGCTTCCGATATGAGCGGCTGGCTGCTCATGGGCTTACCGGGCGCTATCTTCATTTCGGGGATCTCTGAAAGCTGGATCGCTATCGGCCTGACACTCGGCGCGTACCTGAACTGGAAATGGGTCGCCGGACGCCTGCGCGTACACACCGAGGTCAATCACAACGCGCTCACGCTACCTGACTATTTCACCCATCGCTTTGAAGACAACAGTAAGTTACTGCGCGTGATTTCCGCATTAGTGATCTTGATTTTCTTCACTATCTATTGCGCATCCGGCGTGGTTGCAGGAGCACGCCTGTTTGAAAGCACCTTTGGCATGAGCTATAGCACCGCATTATGGGCAGGCGCAGCGGCCACCATCGCCTATACCTTTATTGGCGGCTTTCTGGCCGTAAGCTGGACAGACACCGTGCAGGCCAGCCTGATGATTTTCGCGTTGATCCTGACGCCAGTGATGGTCATTCTGTCTCTCGGGGGCATCGACACCTCACTCATGGTGATTGAAGCCAAAAATCCGGCCAATCTGGATATGTTTAAAGGGCTGAATGTTGTCGCCATCATCTCTCTGATGGGGTGGGGCCTGGGCTATTTTGGTCAGCCACACATTCTGGCGCGCTTCATGGCCGCCGATTCACACCACACGATCCACAGCGCACGTCGTATCAGTATGACCTGGATGATTCTGTGTCTGGCCGGAGCCGTGACGGTAGGTTTCTTCGGCATCGCCTACTTCAACAATAACCCGCATCAGGCTGGTAACGTGGCGCAAAACAGCGAACGCGTCTTTATCGAGCTATCCATGCTGCTGTTCAATCCGTGGATTGCCGGCGTGCTGCTGTCGGCGATTCTGGCTGCGGTGATGAGTACGCTGAGTTGTCAGTTACTGGTGTGTTCCAGCGCCATCACTGAGGATTTATACAAACCTTTCCTGCGCAAAAATGCCAGCCAGAAAGAGCTAGTGTGGGTCGGTCGCGCCATGGTGCTGTTAGTCGCTATCATTTCCATTGCGCTGTCTCTTAACCCTGAAAACCGAGTGCTGGGTCTGGTGAGCTATGCCTGGGCTGGTTTCGGCGCGGCATTCGGGCCAGTGATTTTGATTTCTCTGCTGTGGTCACGCATGACGCGTAACGGCGCACTGCTCGGTATGATCGTCGGAGCGGCAACGGTACTGATCTGGAAACAGTACGCCTGGCTGGGTCTGTATGAAATCATCCCCGGTTTCCTCTTCAATAGCCTGACCATTTTCATCGTCAGCCTGTTGGGTAAAACGCCATCAAAAGCCATTACCGAGCGCTTCAATCAGGCGGAAGCAGAATATCGCTCGGTTTGATAAAACAAGCTCTTACGAAAAGATCCCGACGATAAAAAAGGGCACAGCGAATGCTGTGCCCTTATCATTTCGATCACTGATCGATATTAACCCGCAACGGCGATACGCTTCATGTCTTTCATGTAGCCGCGCAGCGTGTGGCCTACGGTTTCTATTGGGTGGTTACGAATGGCTTCGTTCACATCACGCAGTTGCGCGTTGTCAACTTCAGTACCCGCTACCGCTTTACCCAGATCGCCCGGTTGCAGAGAAGCCATGAACGCATCTTTCAGCAACGGAACCGCGGCGTTAGCAAACAGGTAGTTACCGTATTCTGCGGTATCAGAGATCACCACGTTCATTTCATACAGACGCTTACGCGCAATGGTGTTGGCGATCAGCGGCAGTTCATGCAGAGATTCATAGTAAGCGGATTCTTCGATGATGCCGGAGCTCACCATGGTTTCAAACGCCAGCTCAACGCCCGCTTTCACCATCGCCACCATCAGCACGCCGTTATCAAAGTATTCTTGCTCAGCGATTTTACCGTCAAACTGCGGTGCGTTTTCGAATGCTGTCTTACCGGTCTCTTCACGCCAAGTCAGCAGTTTCACGTCATCGTTCGCCCAGTCAGCCATCATGCCGCTGGAGAATTCGCCGGAGATGATGTCATCCATGTGTTTCTGGAACAGCGGTGCCATGATGCCTTTCAATTGCTCAGACAGCGCATAAGCACGCAGTTTCGCTGGGTTAGACAGGCGATCCATCATCAGCGTAATCCCACCCTGCTTCAGCGCTTCGGTGATGGTTTCCCAGCCGAACTGAATCAGTTTTTCGGCATAAGCCGGATCGGTGCCTTCAGCGACCAGTTTGTCGAAGCTCAGCAGAGAGCCAGCCTGCAACATACCACACAGAATGGTCTGCTCGCCCATCAGGTCAGATTTCACTTCCGCCACGAAAGAGGATTGCAGCACGCCAGCACGGTGACCACCGGTTGCCGCCGCCCAGGCTTTAGCGATAGCCATGCCTTCGCCTTTTGGATCATTTTCCGGGTGAACCGCGATCAGCGTCGGTACACCGAAACCACGTTTGTATTCTTCACGCACTTCCGTACCCGGGCACTTCGGCGCGACCATCACCACGGTGATGTCTTTACGGATCTGCTCACCCACTTCAACGATGTTGAAGCCGTGGGAGTAACCCAGCGCTGCGCCTTGTTTCATCAGCGGTTGTACCGCCTGAACCACAGCGGAGTGCTGCTTGTCTGGCGTCAGGTTAACCACCAGATCCGCCTGCGGGATCAGATCTTCGTAAGTGCCAACGGTAAAGCCGTTTTCGGTCGCCTTACGCCATGAAGCGCGTTTTTCTGCAATCGCTTCAGCACGCAGGGCATAAGCGATATCCAGACCAGAATCACGCATGTTCAGACCCTGATTCAAACCCTGAGCGCCACAGCCGACGATCACCACTTTTTTCCCTTTCAGGTAGCTCGCCTCATCGGCAAATTCATCACGCCCCATAAAGCGGCACTTGCCCAATTGATCTAGCTGCTGACGCAGGTTTAATGTGTTGAAGTAGTTAGCCATGTCGTGCTCCGTATACGGTTTTGTTTATCTGTTATTCGAGAAAGGATTCCCACCACAGGGGAATTCACTATGCCCCCATCATATGACAGGAATTGCGTTGCTGAAATTGATATATTAGCAACGTCATATTGCACTATTTGCAAGATAAAAAGCGGTTGCAAGATAAAAAACGGCGGCAAGATAAAAAACGAGGCCTGCGTCGCATGGATTTACGTGATCTCAAATTATTCCTGCATCTGGCGGAAAGTCGACACTTTGGTCGTACCGCCAAAGCGATGCACATCAGCCCATCCACGCTGTCGCGACAAATTCAGCGGCTGGAAGAGGATTTAGGGCAGACGCTATTCCTGCGCGACAACCGTACCGTTCAGCTCACCGATGCTGGCGAGCACCTGAAACTGTTCGCTCAGCAAACGCTGCTGCAATACCAGCAGTTACGCCATACGATAGACCAGCACGGGCCGTCATTAAGCGGCGAGCTACGCATTTTTTGCTCCGTCACCGCCGCCTATAGCCACCTGCCGCCGATTTTGGATCGCTTTCGGGCGTTACACCCGCTGGTAGAAATCAAGCTGATGACCGGCGATGCCGCCGATGCCGTTGAGAAAATTCAGTCGAACGACGGGGATTTAGGCATTGCAGGACGCCCGGAAGCGCTGCCTGTCAGCGTGGATTTCATGCCGCTCGATAAGCTGCCGCTGGCGTTGATCATCCCCGCGCTTCCCTGTCCTGTACAGTCGCTGGTGCGGCAAACGGATCCCGACTGGTCGCAGATTCCTTTCATTTTGCCGGAACACGGGCCGGTGCGTAAGCGTATCGATCTGTGGTTCCGACGTAACCACATCACCAACCCACAAATTTACGCCACCATTTCCGGGCATGAAGCGATGGTGTCGATGGTCGCGCTGGGCTGCGGCATCGCGCTGATTCCAAACATCGTGCTGGAGAATAGCCCGGAACCAGTGCGCAACCGTGTGTCTGTTTTTGTCGAACACGCGATGGAACCGCTTGAACTGGGCGTTTGCGTACAGAAAAAACGGCTTAGCGAACCGCTGATCGCCGCCTTTTGGGACATATTACAGGACACACCATGAAGATAGCGTTCACGACCCTCATCGCCAGCGCGGCGCTGGTTTCCCTCAGCGACAACACGCACGCCGCCAGTTTCCCCTGCGAAAAAGCTGCCTCGGCGCAGGAAAAGCAGATTTGCGCCAGCCCGTTGCTCGAACAGCTCGATGAAGAGTTAGCGCAGGCATGGAAGACCTCCCGCGCGTTCCTGACAACCTACACCAACAGCGCGCCGTGGGAAAAAACGCTCAACCAGTTTCAGCGTAGCTGGCTGACCACGCGTGACCAATGCACAGACGAAGACTGCCTGCGCCAGCGTTACCAGCAGCAGCTCAATCGGCTGCGTTATCTGAATGACATCGCGCAGCACGCGTTGCCATCCCCGATTACCCCCGTGAAGAAAACCTCCTGCTTCCACGGTTCGTTCAGCTATGAGTATGTGATGTCGGGGCTTTCAGCCGAGGAGTACCGCGATCTGGGTGAGTATTTTCGGGAAATATACGATCAGAAAGCCCCCTACCATGCCGTCAGCCTGACGATGAATGACCAACGCGGCAAGATTGACGGCAGCGCATCCATTGCATTCCGCTACGGTAACAAACTGGATGATACTTCCTTCACCGCCCGTCAGATGAGCGATGTACAGGCGATCGGCAAAGGCGAAAGCAGCTTCGGTCAGCAGGTGAAAATACTGCTCACCTGCATTGACGACGATCATCTGCAAATCGCCACCTTCGGCAGCAATCAGGAAGAAGGTTACCTGTTTAACACTTTGCTGGAGCGCGATAACGCCCCACAGGAACAGCAGAAAACGCCATGACGCCTATCTCTGGCGTTCGAACCCTCTATCCGCCGAAAAGCTCCGCGTCTCGTACTAACGCCGATCGTTTAAAGATCGAGATACCGGGGACGACCACGGTGCGAGGTATCCCTGCGGGAACCTCATCACCGTGTTTCCCCCTAAATTCACTCAAAGTGAACAGCATTACGCGTATCGTGCTCCGTTTCCTGCGCGGCCTTCTTCATGGTTTCGACGTTCATCAGGTAATGATAGAGCGGTTCAAGCTGGGTAAACCCCTGTGACAGAACCGTCACCAGATCGCCGGAAAACAGCGCGTCCATATCCTGCCGGGTACATATCGCGGCAAACGATTTACGGTTATACCAGTCAGCCAGTTCCGGCTTCTGATCTTTAATCAGCGGGCGTTTATAGCTGTCCCCTTCCAGCGTGAAGGTATTTCCCAGACAACTCGCCATCTCAAGAAACTGCGACGGATTCCCGCGCAGCGTCTGACGGAACAGATCCATCGTGTTGCGCGTCGCGCTGTAATAACCCAGCCCGTAGCGCCAGGTATCCGGTGTGATTTCAAAGAAATACACTGGCGCGTCCGTCCAGTCTTTGCGAGTACGTTTGAAAGTGAGCCACATCTGGCTGCGATAGCGTGATTTATCGTGAGAAAAGCGCGTATCACGGTGAATACGGGAAAGTGTTTTACCGATGGCAGGACGCGTTTCAAAATGGTCGTCAATCTGCAACATCGTCAGACTGAGTTCATCCACCAGCATGCGGAACGGCGCAACCAGTTGCTCGTCGTAAACCGCGCGATGCTCGTCAAACCACGCTTTATCGTTGTGCTGTCGCACCTGCTGAAGAAACGTTAAACCCGCTTGAGAAAAACCGCTGAACGGTGTTGCCATAGAGAAATACCATCCCTGTTGCTGTCAGATGGCATTAAAGATAACGCCGCCGACAGTGAAACACCATCGGCGTGACACACCTATTCAAAGGATGAGCATTAAGGGATATTTAGCTCACCATCCAACGACTCGATCCGTCTGTAGTTTTCTACCGCCTCGCAGAGGCTTTTACCTGAGAAATAAATAGGGCTATCTTTCTCATACGGGTGTACCTTATATGCACAACGATGGACAACATAATTTTTCCACGCGGCTTGATCTTTCTTAAAAAGCTGCACTGCTTCCTCCTCACCATCAAAAGCCTTCAGTGTAGAGAGGAATTTGATGGCTTCCTTATTTTTCTGTTCTAATTTTTCCGCTGAATCAGAAAGCATCCGTTCAATACAAATATCCACTTCATGATAGCTCTCACCTTTCATCAGATCTTTACATAACGTTTTTTTCATTATACCCAGCTTGCTCCAGTAAATCTCACCAAATGCAGGAGATATACCGTTCACAGTCAATAGCATAAATAAAAATAAATAGATATTTTTCATTTCTTCATCCTTAAATTATTCGCCTAAAAAATATCATCGACAGCGTTACACGTTTATATAAAAGATGAGTAATTAAAGTATATTGAGTTCACCGTCTAGCGACTCTATCCGTCTGTAATTTTCTACCGCCTCACAAAGGCTTTTACCAGCAAAATAAATGGGGCTATCTTTTTCGTAGTCAAATCCCTTATACGCACAACGATGAGTAACATAGTTTTCCCACGCAGCTTGATCTGCTTTGAAAAGCTTAACAGCATCTTCCTCATCCTCCATAGTTATAAGTTTGGAGAGAAAATTTATTGTTTCTTTATTTTTTTGCTCTAGTTTTTCTGTCGAATCGGTAAGCATTCGGTCAATACAAATATCCACTTCGTGATAGCTCTCACCTTTCATAATATCTTTACATAGCACTTTTTCCATCGAATCCAGCTTGCTCCAGTAAATCTCAGCAAACGCAGGAGATATTCCGTTCACAGCAAATAGCATCAACAGACATAAATAGATACTTTTCATTTTTTCATCCTTAAATAACACGCTTGAGAAAAACCGGTGAACTGCATTGCCATAAAGAAATACCATCCCTGCGGCTGTCAGATGGCATTAAAGATAACGCCGCCGACAGTGAAACACCATCGGCGGCGTGGGGGGAAAACTCAGCGCTTAACCCGCTAAAAAGAAGCGGAACGCCGGATTATGGGTTTCGTCGTGGCATTCATAGCCCAGCGCCTGTAAGTGCTGTTCGAATTCTCGATCGCCAGCTTCCAGCTCGAACGCAGCCAGCACGCGGCCAAAGTCCGTACCGTGGCTACGGTAATGGAACAGCGAAATATTCCAGTGCGTGCCCAGCGTATGCAGGAATTTCAGTAACGCGCCCGGCGACTCGGGGAACTCAAAGCTATAAAGCCTTTCCTGTAGTGGCTTGGAGGGGCGCCCGCCGACCATGTAGCGCACATGCAGCTTCGCCATTTCATCATCGGACAGGTCCACCACTTCATAACCGTCAGCGGCAAGCTCGGCGATGATCTCCTGCCGTTCCGCATAGCCGCGCGTCAGGCGTACGCCGACAAAAATGCAGGCATCTTTGGCATCCGCGTAGCGATAGTTAAACTCGGTCACTGAGCGGCCGCCCAGCAGTTGGCAAAACTTCAGGAAGCTGCCCTGTTGCTCAGGGATCGTTACCGCCAGCAGCGCTTCACGCTGCTCACCCAGTTCACAACGTTCAGACACATACCGCAGGCCGTGGAAGTTCACGTTCGCACCGGAAAGAATGTGCGCCAAGCGCTCACCCTGAATCTGGTGCTGTTGGATGTACTTTTTCATCCCCGCCAGCGCCAGCGCGCCAGACGGTTCAGCAATCGCACGCACATCTTCGAACAGATCTTTCACTGCCGCACAGATGGCGTCACTATCGACGGTAATCACATCATCCAGATATTCCTGACACAGGCGGAAGGTTTCATCACCGATACGTTTTACCGCGACGCCTTCAGCAAACAGCCCGACACGCGGCAAATCGACAGGATGACCCGCATCCAGCGCTGCACGCAGGCAAGCGGAATCCGCCGCTTCCACGCCGATGACCTGAATCTGTGGCATCAGTTGCTTGATCAGCACAGCGACACCCGCTGCCAGACCACCGCCACCAACGGGCACAAACACACGATCCAGATGGGCATCCTGCTGTAGCAATTCCAACGCCAACGTACCTTGACCCGCAATCACTGCCGGATGATCGAACGGGGGCAGAAAGGTCATGTGTTGCTGCTGTGACAGCTCAATCGCTTTGGCCTTCGCTTCATCAAAGTTAGCGCCGTATAGCAAAACCTCGCCGCCAAAACCGCGTACCGCATCCACCTTGATGTCTGCCGTCGCTACCGGCATCACAATCAGTGATTTAATCCCCAGCTTGCTGGAAGAAAGCGCGACCCCCTGCGCGTGGTTACCAGCAGACGCCGTTACCACACCGTGTGACTTTTGCTCATCGCTCAGACCCGCCATCATCGCGTACGCGCCACGCAGCTTGAAGCTGTGCACCGGGTGCCTGTCTTCACGTTTTACCAGAATGACATTACCTAACCGCGAGGAGAGTTTATCCATCTTCTCCAGCGGTGTGACCTGCGTGACTTCATACACCGGCGAGCGCAAGATCGCCCGCAGGTACTCCGCGCCTCCCGGCGCGGCAGGAAGAGGTTGTGACACAGCCATCAGCATTAGCCTCCCAGCTTGCTTTTATCCCGCACTGCACCTTTATCCGCGCTGGTTGCCAGACTCGCGTAGGCACGCAGCGCAAAAGAAACCTGACGTTCACGGTTGTGCGGCGTCCAGGCGTGCTCGCCACGCGCTTCTTCGGCTGCACGACGGCTCGCTAATTCATTGTCATCGACCACCAGCGCAATACTGCGGTTGGGAATATCAATCGCGATAGTGTCACCGTCTTGTACCAGCGCAATAGTGCCGCCGCTGGCCGCTTCAGGAGAGGCATGGCCGATAGACAGGCCGGAGGTGCCGCCAGAGAAGCGTCCGTCGGTGATCAACGCACAGCTCTTACCCAATCCCATCGATTTCAGGTAGGTAGTCGGATACAGCATTTCCTGCATACCCGGCCCGCCTTTCGGCCCTTCGTAGCGAATCACCACGACATCGCCTGCCACCACTTTACCGCCGAGAATCGCCTCTACCGCATCATCCTGGCTTTCATACACTTTCGCCGGACCACGGAAGACCAGACTGCCTTCATCCACGCCTGCGGTTTTCACGATACAGCCATTCTCGGCCAGATTGCCGTACAACACGGCCAGACCACCGTCCTGACTGTAGGCGAATTCGCGCGAACGGATGCACCCTTCCTGACGATCGGTATCCAGCGAATCCCAGCGGCAATCCTGCGAGAACGCCTGCGTGGTACGGATACCCGCTGGCCCCGCGGAATACATGCTTTTCACGCTTTCATCCTGCGTCAACATCACGTCATAGGCTTCCAGCGTTTCCGGTAGCGTTTTGCCCAGCACATTGCTCACTTCACGGTTCAGCAGGCCAGCTCTATCCAACTCGCCCAAAATGCCGATCACGCCGCCTGCGCGGTGTACGTCTTCCATGTGATATTTTTGCGTACTTGGCGCCACCTTACACAGATGCGGAACCTGACGTGACAATCTGTCGATGTCGGTCATGGTGAAATCCACTTCCCCTTCCTGCGCCGCTGCCAGCAGGTGCAAAACGGTATTGGTCGAACCGCCCATCGCGATATCCAGAATCATGGCGTTTTCAAAGGCGGATTTATTGGCGATGTTGCGCGGCAGTACTCTCTCATCATCCTGTTCGTAGTAACGCTTCGCCAAACCCACAATGCGTTTCCCTGCGTTCAGGAACAGTTGTTTACGGTCGGCGTGTGTCGCCAGCAGCGAGCCGTTACCCGGCTGAGACAGACCCAATGCTTCGGTCAGACAGTTCATCGAGTTGGCGGTAAACATACCGGAGCAGGAACCACAGGTCGGGCAGGCAGAGCGTTCCACTTGCTCACTCTGTTGATCGGACACCTTCGGATCCGCGCCCTGAATCATCGCATCCACCAGATCCAGCTTGATGATCTGATCGGATAATTTGGTTTTCCCCGCTTCCATCGGGCCACCGGAGACGAAAATCACCGGAATATTCAAACGCAGCGACGCCATCAGCATCCCTGGGGTGATTTTGTCACAGTTGGAAATACACACCATCGCATCTGCGCAGTGGGCATTGACCATGTACTCCACCGAGTCGGCGATCAGTTCACGGGAAGGCAGAGAATAGAGCATACCGCCGTGCCCCATCGCGATACCGTCGTCCACCGCAATGGTGTTGAATTCTTTCGCCACACCGCCAGAGGCTTCGATCTGCTCGGCAACCAGTTTACCCAGATCGCGCAAGTGCACATGGCCGGGCACGAATTGGGTGAAAGAGTTGACCACCGCGATAATGGGTTTACCAAAATCATTGTCGGTCATTCCCGTTGCGCGCCACAGGGCTCGGGCACCGGCCATATTACGGCCGTGCGTGGTAGTGGCTGAACGATACTTAGGCATGCTCTATTACTCCAAAAATTACGAATGTGGCGATGACGGAACGTGTCACCGCCTGAAAGTCTTGATTAATTAATGATTTACCGGATCCAACCAGCCCCATTTATCGTCGGTTTCACCCGTGAAGAGGCCAAAGAACGCCTGCTGCAAGGCTTTGGTGACCGGGCCGCGTTTGCCAATGCCGACCTGAATACCGTCTACGCTACGCACCGGCGTAATTTCCGCTGCGGTGCCGGACATGAACACTTCATCCGCCAGATACAGTGACTCGCGGGACAGCACCTGCTCACGGACTTCATAGCCTGCATCTTTCGCCAGCTTGATGATGGCGTCACGCGTAATACCCGGCAGGGCAGAAGAGGTGAACGGCGGCGTGAAGATAATTCCGTCCTTCACTTCAAACAGGTTCTCACCGGCGCCTTCAGATACGTAGCCATGGACATCCAGCGCGATCCCTTCCTGATAGCCGTGACGGCGGGCTTCGCTGCCCACCAGCAAGGAGGACAGATAGTTACCGCCCGCTTTCGCCGCCGTTGGAATGGTATTCGCCGCCACACGATTCCAGGACGACACCATGGCATCAATGCCTGCTTCCAGCGCTTCTTCACCCAAATACGCGCCCCACGGGAACGCGGCGATGATTACGTCGGTTTTATAACCGTCTGGTGGATTCACCCCCATACCGACATCGCCAATAAACACCAGCGGGCGGATATAGGCGCTGGTCAGGTTGTTTTTACGCAGCGTTTCACGGCAGGCCTCCATCAGCTCATCCACGCTTTGCTCGACCGGCATACGGTAAATTTTTGCCGAATCATGGAGACGCTGCATGTGTTCACGGTGACGAAAAACCACCGGGCCTTTGTGTGAATTATAGCAACGAACCCCCTCAAACACGGAGGTGCCATAATGCAAGGCGTGCGACATCACATGGACTTTGGCTTCAGCCCATGGAACCATCTCGCCATTGAACCAAATGTAATCCGCTTTTTTTGTCATTCTTTTTTCCTTACTCTTCTTATGCGTTAGGCGCTGATCTGCTGTGATGTCGTCATAGGTTGGATGTCAACACGGGCGATATCCAACAGCTTGCTTAATTGCGTTGACAATAAATCCACTGAACGATGGCTGGCAACGGTCAGTTCAATATTAATGTGATCGCTATTGATGGTTTGTACCATATTCATGGCACAAACTTTGAAACCGCGATGGCGGGTAACACGCAATACACGCTCCAGAACCTCGGGACGAAAGCGCGCCTGAATCGAAAGTTGATGATGTGTCATTCTGTTGTCTCCAGCACTTATTCTGTGTAGGTCGGCCATTATTGGGTTTTGTCGAGCATCGTTTCGTTACCCGCACCCGGCGGAACCAGCGGCCAGACGTTTTCGTACTCATCAATCGATACATGCAGTAAGTAGGGGCCTTCGCTGTTAAACAGGGCATCCAGCGCGGTATCAATTTGATCTTTACGGGTGATGCGCTGGCCGGGGATATCAAATGCGCTTGCCAGCGTCAGGAAATCGGGGTTATCGGAGAGGTCGGTTTCACTATAGCGTTCATCAAAAAATAATTGTTGCCACTGACGTACCATGCCTAACCGTTGGTTATCCAGCAACACGATCTTCAACGGCAGCCGTTTTCGTTTGATGGTGCCCAATTCCTGAACATTCATCATGAAAGAGCCATCACCCGAAATGCAGATAACCATGTCGTCCGGGCGCGCCACCTGTGCGCCTACCGCAGCGGGTACACCGAAGCCCATTGTGCCGAGGCCGCTGGAGGTGATGAAATTCTCCGGGCGGCTGAACGTCATATGCTGTGCAGCCCACATTTGGTGTTGGCCCACATCGGTCGTCACCACGGTATCGGCATCCATCCGCTCAGAAATCGCCTTCAGCAACGCGGGGGCATAAATCGCCTGACCGGGATGATCATAACGCCACGGATATTCCGCCTTCATCATGGCAGCCTGCTGACGCCATGCGTCAACATTCAGCGGCTGTTGCAGTGCAGGCAGCATCTCATTCAGATCGCCTTGCAATGCCACATTCGCATGACGCAATTTGCTCAGTTCCGCCGGGTCGATATCCATATGAATCACGCTGGCGTGAGGCGCAAAGGCGTTCAGCTTGCCCGTCACGCGGTCATCAAAACGTGCTCCGACGGCGATTAACAGATCGCACTCTTGCACAATCAGGTTCGCCGCCTTTGTGCCGTGCATACCAATCATACCGAGGTAATAGGGATGATTGGCATCCACAGCACCTAAACCTTTCAACGTCGACACAGAAGGGATACCCGTCACCTTCAAGAATTCACGCAGCGCCGGAACCGCATTCGCCATACCGACCCCACCGCCAACGTACAACACCGGTTTTTTTGCTTGCGCCAATAGGGCATACGCCTGCGTCATATCTTGAGCGGGGAAATCGGCATCGTTAGCAACAGGCGAAAAATTCGGCGTAAAATCGCCCATAGCCAGTTGAATATCTTTAGGAATATCGACCAGAACGGGGCCGGGGCGACCGCTATTGGCAATCGCGAATGCTTCTGCCATCACGTCCGGCAGCGATTCGAGAGACTCAACCAGAAAACTGTGTTTCGTACAGGCCAGCGACAGCCCCAGCACGTCGATTTCCTGAAAAGCATCAGTACCAATCAGCGCCGACCCCACCTGCCCGGTGATCGCCACCACAGGTACAGAATCCAACAGCGCATCGGCAAGACCGGTGATCAGGTTCGTTGCACCTGGGCCAGACGTCGCAATGCAGACGCCCACATTACCCGTGGAGCGAGCATAGCCAATCGCCGCCATCACCGCGCCTTGCTCATGGCGACACAGCAGGTGTTTAACGCCGCCGTCATACAGTGCATCATAGACGGGCATTATCGCGCCTCCCGGATACCCAAAAACGGTTTCCACTCCTTGCGCTCGCAACGCTTGTACCACCCACTGCGCTCCATTCATAGTTATTTCTCCGACATATTATGGTAATAACAGAATTTCATGCTGATGTTCATTTTCTGTTCCTTTCCGTTATAGATTATGCCCAACAAAAAACCCCCGACCTTTCGGTGCGGGGGTTTTCTTGAATTAGGCCTTGATTTTTAAGCCATTCTTCGTCCAAGTGCAGCCCCGCACGGTGGGATAATAATCACCACCACGCTAATCACGACTAGGCTAATCACCAGGGATAGGGCTTTCATAATAGGTTGTTCATTAATTTTCTGTCGAACGAATGCCTACAGAGTTATCACAGTCAGACAAGGTATGACAACAATTTTTTTTCACTACTCCCCGTAAGCATTCCCTATGATAGGGGAAAAATATAACGTAATCATGGGGTAAAAACGCAACAAATTATTTTTGTTCATTGGCGTAAAAATGGGTGCCACATACGAAAATACAGCACCAGAAACATGCGCCGTCAATCATCGGGTAACATTAAGCGAGCAATTCGTCCTAAATCATTGCGACACATCACGCACAAATTTTATCCCTTACTGAAACAGACAATTATTTTATGACGCCGCCGCGCAGACTGACGACGACAGGCTCTACTTCCTCCTTCTGACACGACATGATGCAAACCCTTAGCAAAGGGGAAATAGCATGTCATTGGCAGTTACCTATACTCGGGCAATGATTGGTGTACAAGCGCCGGACGTTTACATCGAAGTGCATATTAGCAGTGGGCTACCGGCCTTAACGCTGGTTGGTTTACCAGAAACCACCGTTAAGGAAGCACGCGATCGTGTACGTAGCGCACTCATCAACTGCGGGTTTACCTTCCCCGCCAAGCGCATTACGGTCAATCTTGCTCCCGCAGATCTGCCCAAAGAAGGGGGACGCTATGACCTGCCTATTGCCTTGGCGATTCTCGCCGCCTCAGAGCAAATCGACAGTGAAAAGCTCAGCCGTTACGAGTTTCTTGGTGAACTCGGCTTGTCTGGCACACTCCGTGGCGTGAATGGCGCGATCCCAGCCGCACTGGAAGCGATAAAATCAGGCCGCCAACTTATCCTGCCCGATGACAATAAACGAGAGATGACACTAATACCACAGGGTGAAGCACTGATGGCCGGGCATTTGTTGGAAGTTTGTGCTTTTCTCAGCGGGGAAGAAGACCTGCTCAGTTGCTCCGACATCACACCGGCTCCGCAGGCAGAAGAAGATGCGCTCGACCTGAAGGATATCATCGGTCAGGAGCAAGCAAAACGCGCGCTGGAAATCGCGGCGGCGGGCGGTCACAACCTGCTATTGCTGGGGCCTCCAGGTACGGGGAAAACCATGCTGGCTAGCCGATTAGGCAATCTGATGCCGCCATTAAGCGATGAGGAAGCCTTAGAAAGCGCCGCCATCAATAGTTTAATCAACATTGATGCCACCATGACGCACTGGCGAGCCAGACCATTCAGAGCACCTCACCACAGTTCGTCCATGGCTGCACTCGTTGGCGGTGGGTCGCTGCCCAAGCCCGGAGAAATCTCACTCGCCCACAACGGCGTGCTGTTTCTGGACGAATTACCGGAGTTTGAGCGACGCGTTCTGGACTCACTGCGAGAGCCTCTGGAATCCGGTGAAATCATCATTTCCCGCACCCGCGCCAAAGTATGCTACCCGGCACGCGTGCAGCTCGTCGCCGCCATGAACCCCAGCCCGTCAGGCCATTATCAAGGCGTGCATAACCGATTACCAGCACAACAAATACTGCGTTATCTCAGCAAACTTTCGGGTCCCTTTTTAGATCGCTTTGACCTTTCAATCGAAGTGCCGTTGCTGCCGCCAGGGGTGTTATCTCAGCAGCATTATCAGGGGGAAAGCAGTGTAACCATTCGCGAGCGTGTGCTGATTGCACGGCAGATACAGTTGAAGCGAGCCAATAAAATCAACGCCCTGCTGACGCCGCGTGAAATAGAAAAACACTGCGTATTAGAGGCGGCCGATGCGGCTTATCTGGAAGACGTGATGAACAAACTTGGCTTATCCGTACGCGCCTGGCATCGGATATTGAAAGTCGCACGGACGATCGCAGACCTCGGCGATCGGGACAACATTGAGAGAAAACATCTTGCCGAAGCCTTAAGCTATCGCTCAATGGATCGATTGCTGATCAAGCTCCACAAAAGCCTTGAATAGCGGGAACACTCTATTTGCTCGCCACAAAAGTAAATGGGGCGCTAACGCCCCATTCTTAGTTAATCATCGCTTTCCGTGTATTCTTCCACCGCGTCCATCTGCGGTTTACCACCAGACAGCGTATGGAAACGTTTAGGACGACGAATACGATCCAAATATTTGGACCAGATTTTTTCCAGTTCCGTTTCCGCTTTACGTTCGCCGCGACACATTGCGACAAATAATGTCTCTTCCGCCGTCACTGGCTCACGCTTACCCAAATCCAGCTCGTTAAACGCGTAACCATGGCGTTCCAACAGTTGTGCTTCTTTAATCGTAAAGTCGCCATGTCGGGAAAAACCACGCGGGTAGAACTTGTTATCAAAAAAACGATGAGTGGTAGAGAAGCTTTCTGCCATCTTACACGCTCCTAATTCTTCTATGGTCGTGTTGTTTATGGCGCGGAGTATTAGATAGGCTTGACAATGTGTAAAACAAAACATTTAAATCATTACGACAAAATTTTTTTGGAGATGGGCGTGGATACCGAATTACTAAAAACCTTTCTGGAAGTCAGCCGAACAAGACACTTTGGTCGTGCCGCCGAATCCCTGTATCTGACGCAATCCGCAGTGAGTTTTCGAATTCGTCAGTTAGAGACACAGCTTGGAGCCAACCTGTTCACACGCCATCGAAACAACATACGCCTGACACCCGCAGGTGAACGCCTTCTTCCCTATGCGGAAAGCCTCATTGGTACATGGCAAATCGCCAAAAAAGAGGTCGCTCGTTCGCAACAGCACAGCCTGCTTTCGGTAGGGGCAACCGCGTCATTATGGGAGGCTTACCTGACCCCCTGGCTACAATCACTGTACCAGCAGCGTCCGTTGCTCCAGCTAGAAGCGCGGGTTGCCCTACGCCATTCACTGGTAAAACAGCTCCATGAGCGTCAATTAGATCTTTTGATAACAACCGAGCAACCCAAAATGGAAGAATTGGCGAGCCAGCTACTGGGGAATTTCTCCCTTTCGCTGTTTGCGGCAGAAACGCATCCCCCCGGACAGGAACTCCCCTATGTAAAATTAGAGTGGGGGGCAGACTTTCATCAACAGGAAACTCGCCTATTGGCCAGCGATCAGCTTCCCGTTTTGACAACAACATCGGCCCATTTGACACGCCAGTTACTTGAAACCACCGGAGGTTGCGCGTTTTTACCCAGTCACTGGTTACAAACCTATGCCAATCTGCGGATCGTCGGCGACAACCAGCCCGTTGTGCGCCCGTTTTATGCTGTTTGGTTGCAAAACAGCGATCAGCAAACAATGATTCGCCAGTTGCTGAAAACGCCTATTTTAATTAATCCATGACCTATTATGCCCACAAATCAACTTAAGCACGTCTGGCTAACCAGAACGTGCTTAACGCTTTTTGTAACCCAATGAAAGCAAACAACAGGAAACCAATGACGATTTTTGTCCACCATGAGCTTAAGGTGCCGTCGAACGTGATGTATGTTTGAATCAGACCCTGAATCAGTACGCCAAACAGGGTGCCTAGTACGGTTCCAACACCACCAGTCAATAGCGTACCGCCAATCACGACAGCCGCGATGGCGTCCAGCTCCACACCACTTGCCGCCAGAGCATAGCCTGCTGAGGTATAGAGCGAAAAAACAATGCCTGACAGCACAGCTAACGTACTGGAAAGCATGTATATTTCAATCGTCGTCCGTCTGACTGGAACCCCCATCAGTTCCGCAGAATAGCGATTACCGCCAATGGCATAAACACGGTTTCCGAAACGGGTACGATGCGCCATCACCATTCCCAGCAGCACCACAATCAGCATCACTAGTGCCAGAAAGGTAAACCGTCCTCCATCAGGCATACGCCATGCAAACCCCGCCAGTTGGCTATAGACCGGATGATCGATGGGTATCGACTCTTGTGAGACGATAAAGCTCATCCCTCTGACAAAGAACATCCCCGCAAGCGTGATAATGAAGGCGGGTAATTTGAGCGTATCGATAATCCATCCCATTACCCCACCAAACAGTGCTCCCATCACCAGCGCGATAGTGAACGCAAAGAAAGGATCAATGCTGTACGTACCGATCAATTTGGCTAATAGGACACCGGTAAACGCAATGACTGATCCCACGGAGAGATCGATACCACCGGAAAGAATGACAAACGTCATCCCAACCGCCACGATCCCCAGAAAGGCATTATCCGTCAGTAAATCAAAGAAAACTCGCGTCGAAGCAAAGCCGGGAAACTGGCTAAGACAGAATAAATAGCCAGCAATGAATACCAGAATCGTCATCAGCAGGGGGAAGTGGCGTTTCAACATTATGTTTTCCTCCTGAAGAACGGATGCAGAGAGATACGCGGAGATTGCATAACCAAAACCAGCAGAACGACGAGAGCCTTCAGAACCAGATTAAATTCCGGCCGATAGCCCGAAAGCAGGATGCCGGTATTCATACTCTGAATAATCAATGCCCCGACGACAGAGAGCAGTAAGTTAAAACGACCACCGAGCAGAGAGCCACCACCGATCACCACGGCCAGAATCGCGTCTAATTCCAGCCAGAGACCGGCGTTATTTGCATCCGCACCGCGGATATCCGCCGTGACGATAACGCCCGCTACGGCAGCACACACGCCGCATATGACATAAGCCGCAACTAATACCCGCTTCGTACTCACGCCAGCATTGCGAGCTGAGCGCAGATTAATACCGACCGACTCGATAAATAGCCCAAGCGCCGTTTTACGCGTCAGCGCCCACAGAACCAGCAACATCACACAGGTAATAATGACGGGTATCGGCAGATAGAACAGGGACCCACTGCCCAGCGTAGCCAGCCCGGCGTTATCAAAGGTAATAATCTGGCCTTCGGTGATCAGTTGAGCAATTCCCCGTCCGGCAACCATCAGCATCAAGGTCGCCACAATCGGCTGAATCTGTAACACTGCAACCAGAAAACCATTCCACAGTCCACACAGTGCGCCAACCACTAGCGCGATCAGCAATACGGAAGGAAGTGGATGACCAGCAGCAGTCAGCGTTGCGGCCGTCGCGCCAGCAATCGCCATGACCGCACCAACCGATAAATCGATACCACCCGTGGCAATAACCAGCGTCATGCCTAATGCCAGCAACGCAACGGGCGCGCCACGGTTAAGGATGTCGATAAGACTACCGAACAAACGCCCATCCTGAATATGGAGGGCAAAAAAGTGTGGCGCGACCATACTGTCTATCAACAGAATAGCGACCAGCGCCAGCAGTTGTGGCACGCCTTTGGTGAACGTTAGGCGTACTTTTGTAGCAGGTTTGCTGTTATTGTCTGTCATCAGCCGCTCCCGGTTGTACTGCGATTGCCTGCATCACCGCGGCAACTGAGATCTCACTATGTTCGAGATGCGCAACATGCTGCCTGTCACGCAGCACAATAATACGATCGGCATAACCGATTAGCTCTTCCAGTTCAGAAGAGATCACCAGCAACGCCATCCCTTGTTCACACAGTTTCTCGATCAGACGAATGATTTCAGCATGCGCACCGACATCGATCCCTCTCGTTGGCTCATCCAGAATCAGAAAACGCGGTTCTGTTGCTAACCAACGCGATAGTAATACCTTTTGCTGATTTCCCCCCGATAGGTATTGAATCTCCTGCTCTGCGCTAGGCGTACGAATGCCCAATAGGTTGATGAACGTTTCCGCAATACGGGTTTGCTCGCGTAAAGATATGGGCTTCAACCAGCCTCGCTGCGCCTGAAGTGCCAGAATGATATTCTCCCGTACCGTCGCCGCACCGACGATGCCGTCAGTTTTGCGATCCTCTGGGCAATAGCCAAAACCCAGCTTTCCTGCTGCACGCGGCGTGCGGATGTTGACTAGTTTGCCATCAACCCAGGCTTCACCGGCATCAGGCACGTTGATACCAAATATCAACTGTGCGGTTTCTGTTCGGCCAGATCCCAGTAGGCCAGCAAGACCAACAATTTCTCTCGGACGTACGGAAAGTTCGAAGTCATTAATCGAACCCCGTCGGCCATAATGTTTAAATTGCACGATGGGGTCGCCCGTAACGTCACTATGTTCACTCCGCTTCAATAGCGTTTCATCAAAACTGTGCCCCAGCATCATTTGGACTAACTCGATACGCGGTAATTCCTCGACTGGCAATGTGCCCACTAATCGTCCGTTGCGCAAAACGGTAATTCTGTCGCTAATGCGGTAAACCTGATCCAGAAAATGTGTGACGAATATCATACCAATTCCGCGATCGCGTAATTTCCGTAATATATCCAGCAGCATATCGACTTCTTTGGCATCAAGACTGGCAGTAGGCTCATCAAGAATCAACACGTTAGCGGAGAGATCGACAGCCCTGGCAATAGCAACAATTTGCTGAATTGCGATGGAATAATTACCAAGCGGATGGCTGACATCAATCACCAGCCCATAATTCAATAAAAGAGCTTCTGCCTGACGCAGAATTTTACGTTGATCAACAATGCCCCAGCGAGTAGGTTCACGGCCAATAAATAAATTCGCCGCAACGGACAAATTAGGTAATAGATTGACCTCCTGATACACCGTACCAATACCCAATGACTGGGCGTGAGCAGTATTAACAGGATTAATCGCCATGCCATCGAGGATAATATCGCCAGATGAGGGATGATAAACGCCAGTCAATGCCTTGATTAGCGTTGATTTACCTGCTCCATTCTCCCCCAATAGAGCCACTATCTCACCGCGATTAAGCGTGAAGTCCACCTGATCTAATGCTTTCACACCCGGAAACTCTACGCTCATGCCCCGAATATCTAATAACCGTGTCGTTTCCATCAGCATCACCTATGCGACAACTCAACAAGGCTACGTCACACCTGAGCAATATTATGGTAAGTAGGCTGACAATATTCACTATCCCTTTCTAAAGGGCAGAAAACAGAGTAAACCCACTTTGCCATATTCATATTTCTTCCAGGTCTTTGGCAAAATTCATATCAATGACGCATCCACAATATGAATATCAATAACCAAGATCTTTCTTGGCTTCATATTCCTGTTTTGCTGTATCAGGTAACAATAAACGTGATTCTGTTTGAATGAATTTTTCAGGCTGTTTTCCGTCCTTCTTCATCGCTAATAAAGCATCAAAAGCAGGCCCAGCCATATTAGGCGTTAATTCAACCGTGGCGTTGGCTTCACCATTCATCATGGCCTTGAAAATATCAGGGACACCATCAATAGAGACAACTTTTATTTGTGAGCCAGACTTCAGGCCTGCTTCTTTAATTGCCTGAATGGCACCTATGGCCATATCATCATTGTGTGCATAAACCGCACAGATATTTTTTCCGTTCTGTTCGGCTTTAATAAAGCTTTCCATCACTTCTTTACCCTTACTGCGAGTAAAGTCTCCTGATTGTGAACGAATAATTTTTATCTGCGGATCTGAAGCAATACCTTCAGCAAACCCTTTTTTGCGATTTATCGCGACACTTGCCCCAACCGTTCCCTGTAATTCAACAACATTACAGGGTTTTCCGGCGGCCTCTTTCACAAGCCATTCCCCTGCCACTTTTCCTTCATAGACGCTATCAGAGGCAATAGCAGCGGTGTACAACGAGGGATCACTTACCTCAATCGTTCTATCAAGCAGGAACACCGGGATTTTTGCTTCTTTAGCTTCCTGTAAGACAGGTGCCCAGCCTGTCGCGACAACTGGCGCAATAAATATGGCATCCACACCCTGCGCGATAAATGACCGTACAGCCTTAATCTGATTTTCTTGCTTCTGTTGAGCATCTGCTATTTTTAACGTTATGCCACGTTTCTCAGCTTCCTGCTTTGATACCTTGGTCTCCGCAGAGCGCCATCCTGATTCTGAACCAATCTGGGAAAACCCAACCGTTAAGGGTTTTGCCTGTACGGCACCACATAATGCCGTGCTTACAGCAACAGCGACCAGTAAACGTCTGTACATACGTAAACTCCTTCTGTGTAGTCTTTACAGCTACTTAGTCAGATTTCAGGTACAGCATAGCGCTACGGATTCATGCTATAGCGCTATCGATGTGATGTTGTCAGGTATCACTAACAAGTGAATACAACCTGAAGGCTCGATCTGAAGGCGATTTACCCTTCACTCAGGCTGTAGTAGTTTTAGTTCAAATATCGAACAAGGTAGATGAGCAAGTTCACAACCTGGTATTACGGTGATTTTGTGCATATTTACAGCTAAAACAGCCTGATCTGTCAGCAGTACGTCAACGGTTTTTATCTGTTAAATAACAATATGTTAAGTTAATTAGGCATCCAGAGAAGTGAGATAACGAGGAAATCAGGAAAAGGGATACAAGGCAGGATCGAGCATAAAGAGCAGGCAAAAAAAACCCTTCACAATAATGTGAAGGGTTTTATCTGGCAGGGGCGGAGAGACTCGAACTCCCAACACCCGGTTTTGGAGACCGGTGCTCTACCAATTGAACTACGCCCCTAAATAGGGTGGCGGAACGGACGGGGCTCGAACCCGCGACCCCCTGCGTGACAGGCAGGTATTCTAACCAACTGAACTACCGCTCCACCGAATTTCTCTACAACCACCAGATTGCTCCGGCTTACTGCTTAATT
>NZ_JSXC01000029.1 GCF_000803215.1 Pectobacterium fontis | reverse complement strand
CTACATGAGAAAGATACAAGTGCGCCTTGTCGTGCGTGTGGTGAAATGACAGAGGAATACGGTAATTAACACGCACGAAACCTTTGGACTATCTGACATGGAATAGTGGAAGCGTTCAATAACGCGGTGTATCACACCGCGTTAAGCTAAGTGAACCTTATTGCGGGAACCACTTGTCGTTGATGGCTTTGTAAGTGCCGTCAGCTTTGATGGCATCCAGCGCTTTATTTAATTTCTCCAGCAGCGCCTTGTCATCGGGACGAACGGCGATGCCCAGTCCGGTGCCGAAGTATTCGGCGTCAGTCACATGTTCGCCAACGGTTGCCAGTTCAGGGTTCGTCTTAATCCATTCGTTGACGACAGCGGTATCACCGAATACGCCATCGATACGGCCATTTTTCAGATCCAGTACCGCATTCTGGTAACTGTCATAAGAGACGGTTTGTACTTCCGGGTGTTTGTCGTGCAAGTATTTCTGATGCGTCGTACCGTTTTCCATACCAATACGTTTGCCTTTCAGCGCAGCAAAGTCGCTGAATTTCCCTTTTTGCGCGATAACCACAGCAGAGTTAGCATAGTAAGGCTGCGTGAACGCGACTTGTTTGCTGCGCTCTGGAGTGATGTCCATACCGGAAATCACGGCGTCATAGCGACGGAATTTCAGCGCAGGGATCAGACTATCAAACGCCTGATTGGTGAACGTACAGCTCGCCTGCATTTGTTTACACAATGCTTTCGCCAGATCCATATCGAAACCCACGATTTCATTATTGGCATCCAGTGACTCAAATGGCGGGTAGGTCGCGGAGGACGCAAAACGGATGGTGTCGGCGGCAGTGGCGCTGAAGGCGATCCCTGCCAATAACGTGGCGAGCACTAATTTTTTCATGACCTACTCCTGTCTGTTTTTCTTATAAAATAATGGCGCGGAGGTGTTCCGGCCTCATAATAATCATGCTATTCATTGAATTAATATGCAATTAAAATGATTAATAAATCGATTGATTGCATGCTTTTACATCGACCTGTAAGGAGGACGTCCAGAGATGATACGCCATAAAAAAGCAGGCTATTGCAGCCTGCTTCTAAAGCGTATCAGTGTGATAAAGATTAATTGCGACGTTCGAATACCAGCGCACGACGCTCAACCCAGCGCATCAACAGCGTGAGTAACCCGTTGACGCACAAATAGATAATGCCGGCCGCGCCAAATACCATCACGTCGTACGTCCGACCGTACATCAACTGGCTATAGCCCATGACTTCCATCAACGTGATGGTGTAAGCCAGTGACGTACTCTTAAATACCAGCACCACTTCATTGGAATAAGAGGAGAGTGCGCGCTTAAACGCGAACGGCAGCAAAATACGTAATGTCTGCTGCTGATTCATGCCCAGCGCTGCGCAGGATTGCCACTGCCCGGCAGGAATCGCTTTTACCGCCCCATAGAACAATTGCGTGGTATAGGCCGCGCTATTCAGTGCCAGCGCCACCATCGCACACAGCCATGGCTGCGAAAGCAGGTTCCACAGCCACGGGATTTGCTGGATGGAGGTAAATTGTCCGGGGCCATAGTAAATCAGGAAGATTTGCACCAGCAGTGGCGTACCGGTAAACAGCGTAATGTAGCCCTTGGCCAGCATGGAGATAACGGGGGTTTTTAGCGTCAGAACAACCGTCAGCAGCAGCGATAACACCAGCGCCACAACGATGGAAACGGCGGTTAACGTCAGGCTGGTATGCAGGCCTTTTACTAGCTCAGGCAAATAAGCGAGCATCAGGAAGGCCTCCGCTCAAAACGTGTCGTGCGCAGTTCAATGCGTTTCAGCACATACTGGCTTAACAGCGTGATAACCAAATAGATCGCTGCGGCGACTACGTACCAGGTAAAAGGCTCCTGCGTTCGTGTTGCAATGCTTTTGGTTTGCAGCATCAAATCGTTCACGCTAATCAGTGAGACCAGTGCCGTGTCTTTCAGTAACACCAGCCACTGATTGCCTAATCCCGGTAAGGCGTGTCGCCACATCTGCGGCATGATCAGACGGAAAAAGATCGCGGATTTACCTAGCCCGAGCGCCTGACCCGATTCCCATTGCCCTTGCGGCACGGCTTTCAGCGCACCACGCAGCGTTTGGGAGGCGTAGGCGGCATACAGCAGCGCCAGCGCAATCACGCCACACAGGAAGGGGCTGATTTCAAACATGCCGATATCCAGCTTTACCTGAATCTGCACAACACCGAGATTCAGAGTAAATCCATCCGCCAGCATCATCAGCAGTTGGGAAGACCCAAAATAGATGAACAGTACGACCAGAATTTCTGGCAGGCCGCGTAATAGTGTGACTACCGCTGTACCCGTCCAGCTAACCGCTTTCCAGCGGGCTGTTTCCCAAACGGCAAACAGCATCGCCAGCGCGAGACCGAGCACCAGTGCACAAACGGCAAGGCCGACGGTCATCCCGGCGGCGCTTGCTAGAGGTTGAAATTCAATCATTGAGCGTCAGATTACTGCTGGAACCATTTTTTGTAGATGGTCTCGTAAGTGCCATCCTGCTTGATTTTGTTGAGCGCATCGTTGAATTTTTTCAGCAGCTCATCGTTGTTTTGACGCACGGCAATGCCCAGACCGATACCGAAGTAACCTTTATCCGTTACACTCTGACCAACTGTCGCCAGCGTATCGTTCTGTTTCAGCCATTCGTTAACCACCGCCGTATCACCGAACACGGCATCCAGACGGCCATTTTTCAGATCCAGCACGGCATTTTGGTAGCTATCATAAGGCACCGTTTTGATCTCGCTGTGTTTTTCCATCAGGTATTTCTGGTGGGTGGTGCCATTCTGTACGCCAACACGTTTACCTGCCAGCGCGGCAACATCGGCCACTTTCCCTTTCTGAGCGATAAACAGCGCCGAGTTATCATAGTAGGGTTGAGTGAATGACACCTGATGCTGACGCTCTGGTGTGATATCCATCCCGGCGATGACGGCTTCAAAACGGCGGAATTTCAGGCCGGGGATCAGGCTGTCGAACGCTTGATTGCTGAACGTACAGGTGGCTTGCATTTCTTTGCACAGGGCATTGGCCAGATCGATATCGAAGCCCTGAATCTGGTTATTGGCATCGACAAATTCGAACGGAGGGTAGGAGGCTTCGGTCGCGAAACGGATGGTATCTGCGGCGTGAGCAGAGGCGGCACCAACGGCGAATAAGGCTGCAACAATCAATTTTTTCATTATCATGTTCCTGATAGTAATCAATGTGATAAATAACCAGCGAATTCAGGCGTCTGCGGCTGGGTAAAGTGCGTCGCATCCCCTTGTTCAACGATGCGGCCGTTTTCCATATACACCACCCGGCTGGCCGTTTTACGGGCAAATTCGACCTCGTGAGTAACGATGACCTGTGTAATACCGGTTTGCGCCAATTCACGGATGATATTGACAACCTGAGCGGTAATCTCTGGATCCAATGCGGCGGTGGGTTCATCAAACAGTAAAACTTGAGGTTCCATCATGAGTGCGCGAGCAATCGCGACACGCTGCTGCTGCCCGCCGGAAAGATGAAGAGGAAAGCGATCGGCAAAGTCATTGAGACGCAGGCGCGTCAGAAATTTTTCCGCTCGTGCTTTGGCGTCTTCTTTACTCAGTCCCAGCACGCGGCAGGGGGCTTCGATCAAGTTCTGTACCACCGTCAAATGTGGCCACAAATTATATTGTTGGAACACCATCCCGACGTTTTGACGCAACTCACGGATCGCGCTGTCGGATGGCGTGCGCTGAAAATCAAACTGATTACCGGCGATGGAAAGCTGGCCAGAACGTGGCATTTCTAACAGGTTAAGCACGCGTATCAGCGAGCTTTTCCCCGCACCGCTGGGGCCAAGCAGCACCAGCGTTTCACCCGCAGGACAATCAAGGGTGATATCAAAGAGCGCCTGGTATGTACCGTAGAAACAGTTAATGCCGTTTAGTTGAATACTCATGCGTAAGAATTGAATAGACATTGATGCGGCGAATGTTAACGTTGGCAGAATAGTTATGCAATCACCGTGGGTTAAAATTTGCCAATAAGCGATTTATTGGTTAAATAATAGCACAAAATAGCGGCTTACAGCCTAAACTCTCGCTTTACTCGCGGGGATACTCCGCTGAGCCGCACATTGATAGTCAACCGTAGTGAAAAGGAGATGATATGCAATTATCCACCACCCCAACGTTGGAAGGCTTCACTATTACTGAATACTGTGGCGTCGTAACTGGCGAGGCCATTTTGGGGGCGAACATCTTCCGTGATTTTTTTGCCAGCATTCGTGATGTTGTCGGCGGTCGTTCCGGGGCTTATGAGAAGGAGCTGCGTAAAGCGCGGCAGATCGCCTTCAAAGAGTTGCAGGAGCAAGCGGAGGATTTAGGGGCCAACGCGATTGTAGGCATTGATCTTGACTATGAAACCGTCGGAAAGGATGGCAGCATGCTGATGGTGACGGTCAGTGGCACCGCGGTAAAGGTTCGCCGCTAGCAGGTGAGAGCATAAAAATATCTGGTGGAAAATAAGCGCAATAGTGGAATAACGATGTTGAAATGGATGGTCTGCATAACGTTAGGACTGTTGGTGGGTTGCCAGTCAGCGCCGTCTTCGTTGCGGGAACAGAATAGTTATGTGTTGGAGACTGCATTGCAGTCGCGGGCTCAGGAGTCTCGCATCCGTTTTCTGGTGATGCACTATACGGCAGGCGATTTTGCCTCTTCCCTCAATATTCTGATGGATGAACACGTTAGCGCTCATTACCTGATTCCGGCACAGCCGCCATTGCGGCACGACAAGCCGCTTGCCTGGCAACTGGTGCCTGAATCTCAGGCCGCCTGGCATGCGGGAGCCAGTAGCTGGCGCGGGTTTAGTCGCTTGAATCATTCCTCAATTGGTATTGAGATCGAAAACGCGGGTTATCAGCGCACGCTAACAGGCTATACGTGGGCACCGTACCCCGCCTCGCAGATTCAGCTTGTGACTGCCATCGCCCGCGATATTATCGATCGCTACCAGATCGCGCCGCAGAATGTGGTGGCACATAGCGATATTGCGCCGCTGCGAAAACACGATCCTGGGCCGTTGTTCCCCTGGCAGGCGCTGGCGCAAGCGGGCGTTGGCGCGTGGCCGGATGCGCCTCGGGTGGCATTCTATTTAAATGGACGACCACCGATGCAGCCCGTTGATGAAACCATGCTGCTGGAAAAGCTGGTGCGTTATGGTTACGCCGTGACGCCAACGATGACGGCGCGTGAAAAGCGGCAGGTGATTGCCGCTTTCCAGATGCACTTCCGACCCGAGAACTATCAAGGCCAGCCCGATGCGCAGAGCGACGCGATTGTTGATGCGCTGCTGGAAAAATACGGCAGTCGCTAAACCGTTTCCTTCTCTGCTAGTTTCGCGATACGCGCCGCCATGCCACGAAAAATAAACAGATGAGCGGGCATCATCAAAAACCAGTAGACCAGCCCGTTGAACCCCGAAGGGTGCCAGCGGGCGCGAACATCCACCGTTCGGTGGGTGCCTTTGTCCGTGATGGTAAAATTAAGTTTCCCCAGCCCTGGCGCTTTCATGCCGAATAACAGCACCAACTGACGCTGTGGCTTGATAGAAATCACCTTCCAGCCGTCAATTTTGTCGCCGACCTCCAGTGTCGGGCGCTCAGGGCGTCCGTACGTCACGCCGTTGCCGCAGAGGTCGTCCAGTCGGGCGCGGATGTTCCAGAGCGTATTGGCATAAAAATAGCCTTCCTTGCCCCCAACCTGCTGGATGATCTGCCAGAGTGCCTGACTGGAGGCTGACGTGTCCATCGAATGGCCCGCCTGTTTGGGGTAAAAGCCGTAATTCGGCTTCCAACGTGCGCGAACCTCGGTGTCATCGCCCCAGTCAGCCTGCTGTACGCTCTCCATTTCGCTTTGTAGCGTGAGGCGCACGGCGTCATCAAAGCTAATCAGGTTTTGTGGGATCAAGGCCTGAAGTTCCCGGCCATCGGCCTGCAAATCGTGTTTTAGCCCCTGAATTAAGGCGCGGGCGATAGAGGGGGGAACCGATGTGACTAAGTGTAGGAACCAGACAGACACCAGATGCGTCGGCATGGGAACGGGGATCAGCACTCTGCGCTTGCCGCTAATCTGAATAAAACGCTCGAACATCGTCTGGTAACTGATGTATTCGGGGCCTGCGGCGTCCATGATGCGGTTTTCGGTCGCGGGGTAACGAGTGATGCCGATCAAATAAACCAGCAGGTTTTCCAACGCAATCGGTGATGATTTAGATCGCACCCAGCGTGGCGGTGTCAGCACTGGCAGGTTATAGACCATATCACGCATGATCTCGAACGCCGCCGACCCCGCGCCGATAATAATGCCTGCCCGCAGTTCCGTGACGGGAATCCCGCTGCTGCGCAGAATATCACCGGTAATCTGGCGTGCCTGCATATGCGGTGAGGTGTCATCCTGCGCTTGAAGTGACCCCAAATAGATAATCTGCTTTACGCGGCTGGAGGCCAGCGCCAGCAGCAGATTCATGGCGGTCATCCGCTCCCGCGCCACGAAATCTGCGCCGTCGCCCATGCTGTGTACCAGATAATAGAGTGTTTCCGCCCCCCACAGGCCATCAGGCAGGCTTTCTGGCTTTGCGAGGTCAACCTGTTGGCAATCAACCCCCGGCCAATTCCGTGAGGCGAGGGATTCAATATGACGACCCGCAGCGATCACCCGATTGCCCTGTTTGCTCAATCGTTCGGTTAAATGGCGGCCAATATAGCCCGTTGCGCCCAGAATCAGGATCGGGGCTGAGGGAGATGTCATGCGTCAGCGGCTCCACAGCAAAAAGATAACCATGGCTTACTATAACCTAAATGATTCATGGCGGGGAAACGGTGAAAAGCGTGTGATAACAAGTTGTAATGGACGATGAACCTACCTGCCCGGTAGCGGGAGCTATCAGGCAGAAGGGGGTAAAACGAAGGGAAATCAGGCTAAAACGGTATCGCCTTGCAACTGGCAACTACAGGCTAAAACATAGCCTTGTTCGATTTCGGCTGGTGTCAGCGTCATGGTGCTGGTCGTGGTGTAATCACCCGATAGCACACGGGTTTTACAGCTTCCGCATACACCGGCACGACAGGCGGCGAGCACCTGCACCTTATTGGCTTCCAGCGCCGCCAGCAGGCTGATGCCCACCGGAACGCGCAGATTTTTCAACGGACGGCTGATGGTCAGCGTGAGTTGATCGGCGTCGTCATCCAGTACATCATCCGTTGGCCGGAACTGCTCTTTAAAGATACGGTTTGAAGCAACGCCAAGCTGCTGGCTCAGGGTTTCAATCTGGTTCATGTACGGCGCAGGGCCACAGGTCATCACCGTGCGGTGGGCGATATCCGGTACGCGTTCGACTAACAGATCGCCGTTGATGCGTCCGGCAAGGAAACCGGGCGCGGCGTCAAATTCTGCCATCAGGGTCAGATGTAGCTGCTGCGGGTAGCGCTGTACCAGATCGTGCCATTCGCTGGCGAAGATCACTTGCTGGGGGTTACGCACGTTGAAAATCACATGGATGTCGATCTGTGGTTTGTTTGCCAGCAGCCAGCGACACATCGACATAATCGGCGTAACACCGCAGCCTGCTGCCGCCATAAAGTAGCGATCGCTGATCGCATTGGCGCAGGTAAATTCGCCCTGCGCATCGGACAGCCACAGATAATCGCCGACTTTCAGCGTTTGGGTCAGCCAGCGGGAGCCGACACCGTCATCGAGTCTTCTTACTGTCAGGGTGATAAAACGGCTGAGTCCCGGTGAAGAAGATATCGTATAAGCCCGTAGCGTCTCCGCGCTGTTAGCAATGCTGACCAACGCATACTGACCCGGCTGATAGGGATAAAAATCATGATTAACCAGTGAAACCGTCCAGACATCCGGCGTTTCCTGGGTAATCGAATGCACCTGCATGCGGTTAGGGCAAAGCGGTGTCGGCATTGTCATTGTTACTCTCCAAAAGAAACGGGCTGACGGCGCATCGGAAAGTGCGCCGCCGAGACGTCATGAAATGACTGTCGATACGTCGTCCGTCTTAATTCCTCAAGCGGCCAGAATGGTGTTCATATCCTGTTCGACGGTGGTAATCGCTCGCATGCCGAATTTATCGTTCAGAATGGCAAGCAGGTTGTCGGTCAGGAAGCCCGGAGCCGTTGGCCCGGTGTAGATATTTTTCACACCGAGGGACAGCAGGGTAAGCAGAATGACGATTGCTTTCTGTTCAAACCAGGACAACACCAGACTTAGTGGCAGATCGTTCACGCCGCAACCCAGTTTTTCCGCCAGTTTCACCGCCAGAATAATGGCTGAGTAGGCATCGTTACACTGACCGACATCCAGCAGACGCGGCAGGCCTTCCAGCGTACCGAAATCCAGTTTGTTGAAGCGGTATTTCCCGCAGGCCAGCGTCATGATCAGGCAGTCTTGTGGGACGTTCAGCGTGAAGTCAGTGAAGTAGCTACGCTCTTCACGGCTACCGTCGCATCCGCCAACGAGGAAGACGTGGCGCAGTTTTTTCTGTGCGACCAGATCGATCACGGTATCGGCCGCGCTCAACAGGGTTTCACGACCAAAGCCGACGGTGATCATGTGCTCGATTTCGCTGTACGGGAAGCCTGCCAGCCCCTGAGCCTGTTCGATAACCGGGCTGAAATCGTCGCCTTCCAGATGGTTCACGCCCGGCCAGCCTACGATACTGCGCGTCCAGATGCGATCGCCGTAGTTACCGACGTTGGGATCGATAATGCAGTTCGAGGTCATGACAATCGCGCCAGGGAATTTGGCGAATTCTGTTTGCTGATTCTGCCAGCCGCTGCCGTAGTTGCCCGCCAGATGCTTGAATTTTTTCAGCTCCGGGTAACCGTGCGCAGGCAGCATCTCGCCGTGGGTATAAATATTGACGCCAGTGCCGTCGGTTTGCTCCAGCAGCATGCGCAGGTCTTTCAGGTCATGGCCAGAAATCAGAATGGCCTTACCCGCAATTGGACGGACGTTAACGGCGGTCGGTTGTGGATTACCGTAGGCGTCGGTTTCGCCCCGGTCGAGGATCGCCATGACGTTGAAATTCATTTTACCGATGCCCATCGCGTTGTTCAGCAGGGTATCGACGTCGGATGGCTGGGTGCCCAGCCAGGCCATGAAGGCATGGTATTCGGCATAGATAGCCTCGTCATACTGACCGAGAACGTGCGCGTGTTCCATATAGGCCGCCGCACCTTTCAGGCCGTAGAGGTTGAGCATACGCAAGCCGTGAACATCGTCACCGACGATGGCTTTATCGCTATCTAACGCAAAATCCGCCGCCTGTTGCAGCAAGGTCGGAATATCGTTGCCCGCCAGTTGCAGCGTTGCCATTGGGTGATCCACCGTCGCGGTGGCATCGTGCAGACGGCAGCGAACGGCCAGTGATTCACGCAGTGTGATGGCTTCCTGTGCATAACCAATAATGCGCTGAGAATCGAAGTTAACGTTGGTCAAGGTAGAGAAGAAGGCGCGGGGCGCAAAATTATCTACATCGTGATCGATGATATCCAACTCGCGCGCTTTCAGCGCCCAGGCAGAAAGCCCTTGCAGCACCGCGACCAGCAGGTCTTGCAGATCGGAGGTTTCTGCGGTTTTGCCGCACATGCCCTGCGCGTAAGAGCAGCCGTTTCCAACAGGGGTACGAATCGTTTGTTCACATTGCACACAAAACATAATGACGTCCTTTTTTTAAGTTGCATTTAAAATGCTTGTTTAAAGCATAGTGTCAGCCGAGGTCGGTAAAAAGGCTTTTTTAGCGCAACAGTAGGTAAATTTGATTTAGCGCAATTTTGGTGATGGGCAATGAAAATCACTCTCAATCACAGCCCATAAATGCGGGGAGAAACGGCCTTCAGTGTGTACTCATGAGGAAAACAGCGCCATCAGTATTGGCGCCGCGAGGCTTAATAAGAAACCATGCACGATGGCAGCAGGGACGATATCAATTCCTGCACTGCGTTGTAAAACGGGCAGTGTGAAATCCATCGACGTCGCGCCGCAAAGGCCTAATGCACAGGAGCGATTACGCTGTGCCAGCGTGGGGATCAGTATAATTGCCAACAACTCGCGGGTCAGATCGTTGAAAAAGGCGGCGCTGCCGATGACGGGGCCGAGCGCGTCGGTCAGCAGAATGCCTGACAGCGAATACCACCCATAGCCGGAAGCCATCGCCAGACCGGTTTTTAATGGTAACCCCAGAATCCATGCCGCCAGCAGGCCACCACCGAGTGCGCTGATGCCGACGAGGAGCGCAATAACCAGACCGCGACGATTTAATACGATTTGGCGTAGCGTCATCCCGCTATTGCGTAGTTGAATGCCGACCAGAAAGAGTAAAAAGATGAGGGCATATTCGCTGCCTGTCGCGGCATAAGTGAACCCCGACCATTGCGTCAGGCCTAGCAAAAAACCGCCGAAGACCACCGTGCAGAGTGTGAACGATTCAAGGATCATATGCAGCCGGGAAAGCGGGGCGGCGTCGCTATATTTGCTGTGCCACGCGCTGCGTTTTTCCCATAACCACAGTGCAATGCCGTTTGCCGCGACAATACAGAGTGCGAAGACGACGGTGTAGCGGAAGATAAGTAATAAATTGCTGCTGAGGTTTTCCAGAAAGGCCAGACTAATTCCCATCAAGAACAGAATAACGTACACCATCCCACTCAGCAGTTGATTAATTTGCTGTAATGCTTTTTTGGCGCGTAGCGGTATCAGATAGCCAGCGATAAGCGGTAATAAAATAATTAATAATCCTGAATACATCACAGAATTGGTGTCCTTTACGCGAGAAAAACGGCGGTAACCCGTATTTTAGAATGACCATAGTCAAGCGATGTGGCTTTTTTATGTCTACCCCAACAGACGTTGCCACGGCGGAAACGCCAACCGTGCATTGACAACATCCTGAGGTTCATGGGCTACACTTGGTGGGAAAAAAAACGATAATCTCTTAAAATTAAACAAATTATCGGCGTGAGTAAAGCGATGACTGGCTGGCTGTGTCTGCTTGATGGGTATGCCGCCAGTAAAAATCCGTAGGCAGTCGCTACAGGAGAAAAGGATGCATCTGGAACGTATTGAAATCCTAGGATTTCGGGGAATCAACCGTCTGTCGCTGACGCTGGACGAGAATAACGTACTGATTGGGGAAAACGCCTGGGGGAAATCGAGCCTGCTCGATGCGCTCTCGCTGCTGCTCGCACCGACGTTGCCGCTTTATCACTTTGATATGCAGGATTTTCACTTCACGCCGGGGGATGAAAACAGTCGGGAAAAGCACCTTCAGATTATTTTCACTTTCTGCGAAACCGCACCTGGTCATCATTTAGCTCCTCGTTATCGCTCACTCAGCCCCGTGTGGGTAGAGGGCGAGGCATCGCTATGTCGCGTTTTTTATCGGCTGGAAGGTGAGGTTGACGAAAGCCAGTCCGTTTTCACCTGGCGTAGCTTTCTCGACGCCGACGGACACCCGATACCGCTCGACGATATTGATGAACTGGCCAGAGAAATTATTCGCTTGCATCCGGTGCTGCGACTGCGTGATGCGCGCTTCATGCGACGTCTACGCTCCGGGACGCTGGCGGCGACATTAGATAACAGTAATGAGAAGCTGGCTCAGCAGTTCGAGCAACTGATGCGTGAATTGGCGCAAAATCCGCAGAAACTGACGGATAAAGAGTTACGCCAGGGCTTAGTGGCGATGCGGCAACTGCTAGAGCACTATTTTTCCGAGCAGAACGCCACGGGTAACGACCGACGTCATCACCGCCATGCACGAACGCACAACGGTAAATCATGGCGATCGCTGGATAATATCAACCGGTTGATTGCCGATCCCAATAGCCGCAGCCGCCGCATTATCCTGCTGGAACTGTTCTCCACGCTATTACAGGCGAAAGGATCCGTGGTGTTGGATCCCCATGCCCGCCCGCTTTTGGTGATCGAAGATCCAGAAACCCGGCTACATCCGATTATGCTGTCAGTCGCTTGGGGACTACTGACGCAGCTACCGCTCCAGAAAGTGACGACAACCAACTCGGGGGAACTCTTGTCGCTGGTGCCGATGGAGCAGGTGTGCCGTCTGGTGCGTGAATCCTCGCGGGTGGCGACATACCGTATTGGTCGCCAGGGGATGAATGCGGAAGACAGCCGACGTATTGCGTTTCATATTCGGATGAATCGACCTTCGTCACTTTTCGCCCGTTGCTGGCTGTTGGTGGAAGGGGAAACGGAAGTCTGGATGCTAAATGAACTGGCACGTCAATGTGGGCATCATTTTGAAGCGGAAGGCGTGAAAGTGATTGAATTTGCTCAGTCTGGGCTACGGCCATTGCTGAGATTTGCGTACCGCATGGGAATTGAATGGCATGTGCTGGTCGATGGCGACGAGGCGGGGAAAAAATATGCCGCCACGGCGAAAAGCATGTTAACCGCGCAGAATGAGAGCGAGCGGGATCATCTGACCATCCTGCCCGCATCGGATATGGAACACTATATGTATCGTGAGGGGTTCAGCCACGTTTACCACCGCATTGCACAGTTGCCGGAGAAAGTGCCGCTATCCATGCACAAAATCATTATTAAGGCTATCCATCGTTCATCCAAACCCGATCTGGCGATTGACGTGGCGATGGAGGCTGCTGCGATGGGGAACGAGGCAATCCCTTCGCTGATTCGCAGTATGTTCTCGCGTGTGCTGTGGCTGGCTCGCGGGCGTGCAGATTAATTTCATGCCGAGATAAAAATGCCGTTCAGCGTACTGAACGGCATGAGTCGCATCGTATTCATTTTACTATTTAGCGTTGCGTGTTCTGAGTCGACATGTAGGGTATGGAAGGGGTCAGGATACGCCCTCGGCGATTTGCGGGACGATCAAGCTGGCATGATTGCCTTTCGGCCCTTGATGTACATCAAACCTGACAACCTGTCCGGCTTTCAGCGTCCGGTAGCCATCCATTTGAATGGTTGAGTAGTGTGCGAAGATATCGTCACCTCCCCCTTCTGGACAGATAAAACCAAACCCTTTGGCATTATTGAACCATTTAACAGTACCTGTCTCCATGCATTGACATCCTTCGCAAGAGTATTCTTTTCAGTAAGGTGTGGTTATTTGGTTATTACTAATACGAACTGATTAAAACCTCATCAATTCATCCGTACACTTTTAGGGAAATCGATCCTGGCGTCAAGCGATCCACCGTGAGATGGAGAAGGGAGTTTGTCAAAATTTGATGCAGATAACGCTATTGATGAAACCAACAATCGCGTTGCGTCATCAAGATATCGGTTACGGACCTTGAATTTTGTTTTCCGGGAACCATTTCATTCCCTAGGTGGTAAAATAAAAAGTAGACGTGCTACTGTAAATGTAGAGATATGCGTAATGTCGATCGTTTAAGCATTGAGATACCGGGAGTTACCACGGCGCGAGGCATTCCTGCGGAAGCCTCATCACGGTGTTTCCCCCTGATCCACGACTTAAGTGAATCGTATGAAGAGATACCCGTCATCTTTCAAGTCGCAGGCGCACATTTCCTGCTTCTCGAATCTAGTGGGACTAAACAGACCAATGTCGCGAGTCGCGATATTCGTTACATGATGTGGATAGAGAATGGGAAACAACAGTACGTGGTCACAATCTGAGAGTCTGACCGCCGATAAACAGAAAGAAAAATTGCAGCCGCCATCCATGTATAACGTGGTGTTGAATAACGATGATTACACGCCAATGGAATTTGTTATTGACGTTCTGCAAAAGTTCTTTTCTTATGATATTGAACGTGCCACGCAGCTTATGTTAACTGTGCATTATCAGGGTAAAGCGATTTGTGGCGTATTTAGCGCTGAAGTGGCTGAGACTAAGGTCGTACAAGTCAATCGTTATGCCAGAGAAAACGAGCACCCGTTGCTCTGTACGCTGGAAAAAGCCTGAAGTCAGGCAATTTATTGGGAGAGGTGCCTATGCTCAATCAAGAACTGGAACTCAGTCTCAACATGGCTTTCGCCAGAGCGCGTGAGCACCGACACGAGTTTATGACCGTCGAGCATCTGCTGTTGGCTCTGCTCAGTAACCCTGCTGCCCGTGAGGCACTGGAAGCCTGCACGGTCGATTTAGCCGCGCTGCGCCAGGAACTGGAAGCGTTCATTGAGCAGACCACACCAACATTACCGCAGAATGACGACGAGCGAGAAACTCAACCAACGCTCAGCTTCCAGCGTGTATTGCAACGCGCTGTCTTCCATGTACAGTCTTCCGGCCGCAGTGAAGTGTCCGGCGCCAATGTGCTGGTCGCGATTTTTAGCGAACAGGAGTCTCAGGCCGCCTACCTGTTGCGTAAGCATGATGTCAGCCGTTTGGATGTGGTGAACTTTATTTCTCACGGCACGCGTAAAGAAGAAACCGATCAAGCGCCGAATGCGGAAAGTCCCGTCAATGAAGAACAGGCAGGAGGGGAAGATCGTATGGAAAACTTCACCACCAATCTGAATCAACTGGCTCGTGTTGGCGGTATTGACCCGCTTATTGGCCGGGATAAAGAACTGGAACGCACGATTCAGGTACTGTGCCGCCGCCGTAAAAACAACCCACTGTTGGTCGGTGAGTCTGGCGTCGGCAAAACGGCGATTGCTGAAGGCCTGGCCTGGCGTATCGTACAGGGCGATGTGCCGGAGGTGATGGCGGAGTGCACCCTGTACTCGCTGGACATCGGTGCGCTGCTGGCTGGCACTAAATACCGTGGTGATTTTGAAAAACGCTTTAAGGCGCTGCTGAAACAGTTGGAACAGGATAAAAACAGTATTCTGTTCATTGATGAAATCCACACCATTATCGGTGCTGGTGCGGCGTCTGGTGGCCAGGTTGATGCGGCTAATTTGATTAAACCACTGCTTTCCAGCGGCAAGATCCGCGTCATCGGTTCGACGACCTACCAGGAGTTCAGCAATATTTTCGAAAAGGATCGGGCGCTGGCGCGGCGTTTCCAGAAAATCGATATCACTGAACCCAGCGTAGAAGAAACCATACAAATCATTAATGGTCTGAAGCCGAAATATGAGGCTCACCATGATGTTCGCTATACGTCGAAAGCGATTCGTGCAGCGGTAGAGCTGGCGGTAAAATATATCAACGACCGCCATTTGCCAGATAAAGCCATTGATGTGATCGATGAAGCGGGCGCACGTAGCCGTTTGATGCCAGTCAGCAAACGGAAGAAAACGGTCAATGTGAGTGACATCGAATCGGTTGTTGCTCGTATCGCCCGTATTCCAGAAAAAACCGTTTCTGCCAGCGATCGCGATGTGCTGAAAAACCTCAGTGACCGCCTGAAAATGCTGGTGTTTGGGCAGGATAAGGCTATCGAAGCACTGGCTGAATCCATCAAAATGAGTCGTGCCGGGCTTGGACAGGAGCGTAAACCTGTCGGCTCCTTCCTGTTTGCAGGCCCGACAGGGGTTGGTAAGACGGAAGTGACGTTGCAACTGGCAAAAGCCCTGGATATCGAACTGCTGCGCTTTGATATGTCCGAATATATGGAGCGTCATACCGTCAGCCGCTTGATTGGCGCGCCTCCCGGTTATGTGGGTTACGATCAGGGTGGTCTGCTGACGGATGCGGTGATCAAGCATCCTCATGCGGTACTGCTGTTGGATGAGATCGAAAAAGCGCACCCGGATGTCTTTAACCTGTTGTTACAGGTGATGGATAACGGCACGCTGACGGATAACAATGGGCGTAAAGCGGATTTCCGCAACACGATTGTCGTGATGACGACCAATGCCGGTGTGCGGGAAACTGAGCGCAAATCTATCGGTATCATCCATCAGGACAACAGTACGGATGCGATGGAAGAGATCAAGAAGGTGTTTACGCCGGAATTCCGCAACCGTCTGGATGGCATTATCTGGTTTAACCATCTGTCGACCGAGGTTATTCAGCAGGTGGTCGATAAATTTATCGTTGAGCTTCAGGCGCAACTGGATGCGAAAGGCGTGTCTCTGGAAGTCAGTGATGAAGCACGTAACTGGCTGGCAGAAAAAGGCTACGATAAGGCGATGGGGGCCAGACCAATGGCGCGCGTAATGCAGGAAAGTCTCAAGAAGCCGCTGGCCAACGAACTGCTGTTTGGTTCGCTGGTGGATGGCGGATCTGTTACGGTAGAACTGGATAAAGAGACGCAGCAACTGACGTATGGCTTCCAGAGCGCGCAGAAGCGTAAAGCGGAAAGTGTTAATTAATCGCGCCAGTGTGTGATTAGAAAGGGGTGCCGAGGCATCCCTTTTTTATATCCCTTTGTGGCACGCGCTAAAAAACAAAAGCCCTTGCCATAAAGGAAAGGGCTGGGGAGGGAGTCACATCCTCATATATCGCGGTTATCAGCGATGAGCGAACCGGTTAACGGCTGCGGAAGACAATGCGGCCTTTACTCAGGTCGTACGGGGTTAACTCTACAGTGACTTTGTCACCCGTCAGGATGCGGATATAGTTTTTACGCATTTTACCGGAGATATGAGCGGTAACCACGTGCCCGTTTTCCAATTCAACGCGGAACATGGTGTTGGGCAGCGTATCAAGCACGGTGCCTTGCATTTCAATATTGTCTTCTTTGGCCATCGAATCCTCTAGGTCTAACTACCTTTATTTTTTAACCGCAAGATAATGCCGAAAAACGGACATTATGTAAAGAAGCGTTCACGCTTGGGACGCTATTTACCCGGTTTCCGTCATCACCATGTTGGTTCGGCGAGCGCCTGGGGTCGCCAACAGCCATCATCAACGGCGAGATCCTGCCACTGGGAAAGCTGTTGCAGAAAGTGGTCGCGGGGAATTTCACTCACGCCCAGTGAAGCCGTATGGGAATTTAACACCTGACAATCAATTAACTGACCGCCGTGGCGAATAAAATGCTGTTGAAACGCTAGCAGCGCATATTTCGACGCGTTATCCATGCGGCTGAACATGGATTCACCGCAAAATAATCGCCCTTGTTCAATACCATATAACCCACCAACCAGTATGCCATTGTGCCACACTTCGACGGAATGTGCTTTCCCAACCTGATGAAGCTGGCAATAAGCCGAAATGATGTCCGGCGTAATCCAGGTGCCGTCATGGTGCTCATGTGCGCAGGCGTGAATGACCTCATCAAATGCCTGATTGAGCGTGGCATGAAACGTATGACGCTTGAGGAACTTTTTCATGCTGCGGCTGAGATGGAATTCACCAGGGAACAGAACCGCACGCGGATTCGGAGACCACCACAAGATCGGTTCACCGGGGGAGTACCAGGGGAAAATTCCCTGTTGGTAAGCCGCTTTTAGCCGGGCAACGGAGAGATCGCCGCCAACGGCCAGCAGGCCGTTGGGGTCATCCAGCGCATGGCTCGGGTCAGGAAACTGAAGCGATTGAGATGACAGTGGGTATAGGCGCATATTTTTCAAATGTTGTGTTTCAACGAATTGGATCTTAAACGTGTTGACGGAATTGCCAATAACGTCCTTTTTGAGCCAGTAAAACCTGATGGTTACCCTGTTCGATCACTTTGCCATCGTCCAGAATACAGATGCGATCCATCGACTCTAAACCATATAGCCGATGGGTGATGACGATCAGCGTTTTATCGGCACAGTGTTGGCGGAGCAGTTGCAGAATACGTTTTTCGGTTTCCGCATCCAACCCCTCAGTGGGCTCATCCAGCAGTACCAGCGGCGCGTCATGTAATAAAGCTCGTGTTAACGCGATACGACGCTGTTCGCCACCAGACAGTTGTCGGCCACCTTCTCCCAGCCAGGTATTCAGCCCATCGTTTTCCAACAGTTTTTCTAACCCTACCTGCTGTAATACCGCGACCAATTTTTCGTCTCGTGCCGTTGGTGCTGCCAGCAACAGGTTATCGCGCAGCGTTGCGCTGAAAATATGCACGCGCTGCGGCACTACGCTCATCATGGCGCGGAGATCGTCTTCCCGCCATTCGGTAAGAGGGTGACCATTAAGCGTAATATTCCCGTATTCACAATTCCATGCCCGTGTCAGCAATTGCAGTAGCGTTGATTTCCCGCATCCGGTACGTCCTAGCAACGCCAGATGCTCGCCTGCTTGAATCGAGAGGGTGATATTTTGTAGCACGGGCTGTGGTTGATCGGGATAAGTGAAATCAACATGTGAGATCTCAAGGGACGCCGTGCGTGAGGTTTCTGGGCCATGCATGGGGAAGGTGACATCAACAGGTTGACGAAGGATTTGATCGACCCGAGTAGCGGAAGCAATCACCTGTCCCATATGCTGAAAGGCTACCGTGACGGGAGCCAGCGCCTCAAAGGCGGCAAGTGAGGCGAATACGAACAGGGCGATTAACGCGCCGGGTTGTGGATTGCCGCCAACGCCATCCGCCGCCAGCCACAGAATCAGGGTAACGGTTAGCCCGCTGCATAAAATCATCACTGCCTGTGACAGACCGGTAAGATTCGCCTGCTGACGTTGTCGGCGCAACCAGTTAATTTCCACCAGGGCCAGTTGTTGACGGACGCGATCGAGTGCGCCGAAAACGGTTAACTCCGCCTGACCTTGCAGCCAGGTCGTTAGCTGGAGGCGATATTGTGCACGCAGGGCGGTCAACGCTTGCCCGATACCGTTTCCTGCCTGATAAAAGAGAACAGGCAGGCACAGCAGTAGCGTCAGCATGATGGCACCAAGCGTCAGCGCCAAGAATGCATCAATAAAGCTCAGGCCGTAACAGACGATAAGAATAACGGCGAATGCGCTGATGATGGGTGAAATAACGCGAAGGTAGAGGTGATCCAGCGTATCGACGTCTGCAACGAGTCGGTTTAGCAGTTCAGCCTGACGAAATTGTGCCAGTCCTCCCGGGGACAAAGGCAGAATGCGAGAAAAGGTGAAAACGCGTAAGCGCAGCAAAACACGAAATGTGGCATCGTGGCTGACGACCCTTTCCCCATAGCGCCCTGCGGTGCGTGCGATGGCGGCACCCCGCACGCCTGCGGCTGGCAGCATATAGTTAAAGGTGAGCAGCCCAACGAGTCCTGCCAGCGCAGCGCCCGCCAGAAACCAGCCGGATAGGGCAAGCAGGCCAATACTGGCCAGCAGTGTAGCAATGGCTAATATAATGCCCAGACTTAAGCGCCAGATGTGTTGGCGGTAAAGTGCCAGAAACGGTTTTAATACCCGCATCGTTTTTATTTGAGCCATTACAGCGCCTCCTGTCGTTGTGCCAGCAGTGCCGCGAAGGGGCCTGCTTCAGCGCGGAGTGTTTGATAATCCCCCTGTTGAACTAACTGGCCGCCATCCATTACCCAAATCGCGTCGTACTCGGTGATATCAGTGAGCTGGTGCGTCACCAGCAGCGTGGTCTGGGATCGCGCTGCCTCGTTTAGCGCCGTCATAACGAGTTCCTCACTGTGGGCATCCAGACTGGCTGAGGGTTCATCCAGCAGCAGCAGGTTGCAGGGATGGAGCAGCGCACGAGCAACGGCGACGCGCTGCGCCTGTCCGACGGATAAGCGTGCAGCACCGTCACCGATCATTGTTTCCAGCCCCTGTGGAAGTTGTGGTAAAAATTCTTGCACATGGGCGCGTTCAATCGCCAACTGCAATTTCAAAACACTGGCCTGCGGGTTGCCTAGCAGAATATTGCTGCGCAGCGTTTGTTCCGGTAAATGGGGGTTTTGCCCAACCCAGCTTAGCTGCTGACGCCATGATTCAGGCGTCAGCGCGTTCAATGCCTGACCGTTGACGGTTAATGAACCGCGATAGGGCAGGAACCCTAGCAGCGCATTCAGCAGTGAACTTTTTCCTGCTCCGCTGAGACCGACCAGTGCGATCCGTTCGCCTGCGCGAATATTGAATGTCAGCGGTTGGGTCAACGGCGTGCCATTCGGTGCGAGGACAATGAAATCTTCCGCCTGGATGGCAATCGCGGTATTGCTGTTGAATTCCTGAGTGCCAAACCCTACCGTTTCCCCTTCCTCTGACAAAAAAGTTACCAGTGATTCCGCTGCACCGATAGCTTGAGCCTTGGCGTGATAGAAAGTACCCAGATCGCGTAAAGGTTGAAAGAATTCTGGTGCCAGAATCAGCACGAGAAAACCGGCGAAGAGCGTCACACCCGTACCATAATGACCAAAGTCCAACTCACCGAGGTACGAGAAACCGAAATAGACGGCGACAACGGCGATCGAAATGGAAGCAAAAAATTCCAGCACGCCTGAGGAGAGGAATGCCATGCGCAGCACTTCCATGGTGCGACTGCGAAAATCTTCGGATGCATGGCGGATTTGCTCGGTTTCAGCCTGACCACGATGAAACAGACGTAACGTCTCCATTCCGCGCAGACGATCGAGGAAATGCCCGCTCAGGCGTGCTAATGCCAGAAAGTTACGTCGGTTGGCATCCGCTGCGCCCATACCAACCAGCGCCATAAACAGGGGAATGAGCGGCGCGGTCAAAAACAGGATCAGACCCGCGGCCCAGTTGAGCGGAAAGATAGTGATTAAGATCAGCAGCGGAATCAGCACGGCAAGGTACATTTGCGGCAGATAACGAGCGTAATAATCCTGCATATCATCAACCTGCTCAAGAATCATCGTTGCCCAACTGCCTGCGGGCTTTCCTTGGATCCACGCGGGACCAAGCTGTTGTAACCGATCCAGTACCTGCTTACGAATTTGCTGCCTAACCGTTTGTCCACACAGAAAGCCAACACGCTCGCGTAACACGCTGTTGAGCGCTCGCAGAATAAAGGTGGCGATAAGTAGAAGGAACGGGGAAAGCAGAGATTCTCGCGGGGAATGTTCGATGATCAAAGCATGAAGTAGCGTAGCGAGCAGCCAGGCTTGTGCCACGATTAACGCACCGCTCAGGGAGCCAAGCAGCAGTGAAAGCCGTAGCCAACGTTGCGCCAGCTTACTTTGCTGTTTCAGCCAGGCGGTCAGTTCTTGCTGTCTGGTTTTTTTCATCAGGCACCAGTTCGTTATATTGCAGAAATAGACTCAATAGAAGATAACGCTGATGTAACCGTTGGTTAACAAAATTATCTTCTATCATGCAGAATAGCGCCATGTTACCGCGACAGGGACGCGCTGCAAACGAAAAGGAGAGGGGAAAAAGGGGATGCGATCAATTTCTGTGTTGCGGCAGGCAAACCAAAAGGAAGAAAACGGAACGGCAATGACCGATCCGTTTCAGTATCGTATTACTTGTTGACGGTCAGTCCATCCAGATAACGTTCAGCATCCAGCGCAGCCATACAGCCCGTTCCTGCGGAGGTAATCGCCTGACGGTAAATATGGTCCATCACGTCACCCGCAGCAAAGACGCCCGGAATACTGGTTTGTGTCGCATTACCATGGATACCGGATTGCACTTTGATATAACCGTTTTCCAGTTCTAACTGACCACCGAACACGGCGGTATTCGGGCTATGGCCGATAGCGATAAATACGCCAGCCAGTTCCAACTCTTCCGCAGCATCGCTTTGCGTGTCGCGGATTCGTACACCGGTTACACCCATGTCATCGCCCAGCACTTCGTCCAGCGTACGGTTGGTGTGCAGGATAATGTTGCCATTTTTGACTTTGTCCATCAGGCGGTCGATCAGAATCTTCTCTGAGCGGAACGTCTCGCGGCGGTGGATTAAATGCACTTCCGCAGCGATGTTAGACAAATACAGCGCTTCTTCAACGGCGGTATTCCCACCGCCGACGACGGCGACTTTTTGATTACGGTAGAAGAAACCGTCACAGGTTGCGCAGGCGGAAACCCCTTTACCTTTAAACGCCTCTTCGGACTGCAAGCCAAGGTAACGCGCTGAGGCACCTGTCGCGATGATCAACGCATCACAGGTGTACTCGTCGCTATCGCCGAATAAACGGAATGGACGGTTCTGTAAATCAACACGCTCAATATGATCAAAGATCACCTCGGTATTGAATTTGGTCGCGTGTGCGTGCATACGCTCCATTAACAGCGGGCCAGTTAAATCATCGGCGTCGCCCGGCCAGTTTTCTACTTCGGTCGTGGTCGTCAACTGACCGCCTTTTTCCATACCAGTGATTAATACTGGCTGTAAATTTGCCCGTGCAGCGTAAACTGCGGCCGTATAGCCAGCCGGGCCTGAACCCAGAATCAATAACTTGTGATGTTTAACGGTACCCATGCTTTCCTCATTTCATGACGGCGGATAATGTTCATATGAACGCGATTTGCGACAAACATGCATCCTTACTCACTACGAACAGTATCAGCCACGGACAATGAGAACGATTGTAAGGAAATTACAGGATTAAAAAAAGTATGCAGAAAAGTTGCTGGCTATTTGTTTAATCGTTAATGACGATGGTGATGACAAATCGCTGAAAAATCAGCCATATTCATAAGTAAAATGATTGAAGTCACCTTAGCGAATGGCTCTGGCTTATCCAATCTGGCAGTTTCTTCTGATTTTCGTTGTTTTGCTTTGACAATCCGCTGTGCATTTGCGAAAACATCTGGGTAAGAGGAAATTTTTTGTATGTGAACAGTTAAAAGCTCGGCCTTTTATTCGTTTTTGCGCAGTCAGGCCTTTAGGCCACGGATATGACGTGATGGTCTTCTTCGTGAGTGAGCAATGCGTGAGGCGAGAACGAGAAGTTAATGACTGTTGATAGACAAAATAGGCAGCGGGTCTTCTTTAAGGGGAACTCTGATACATGAGGTCTATCGGGGTAAAGCGGGTGCAGGGAAAAGTGAAGAGAGACAATAATAATGGTAGACACTAAAAAACGGCCAGGAAAAGATCTCGATCGTATTGATCGTAACATCCTGAACGAATTGCAAAAAGATGGGCGTATTTCTAATGTCGAGCTTTCCAAGCGGGTCGGGCTGTCGCCAACGCCTTGTCTGGAACGTGTGCGTCGCCTGGAAAGACAAGGTTTCATTAATGGCTATACAGCGCTGCTAAACCCGCATTATCTGGATGCCTCACTGCTGGTTTTTGTTGAAATAACGCTAAACCGTGGCGCGCCCGATGTGTTTGAACAGTTCAATGCTGCGGTGCAGAAACTGGAAGAAATTCAGGAGTGTCACTTGGTTTCTGGTGATTTTGACTACCTGCTGAAAACACGCGTGCCGGACATGTCTGCTTACCGTAAGCTTCTGGGCGAAACGCTGCTGCGTTTGCCGGGCGTAAACGACACCCGCACTTACGTGGTGATGGAAGAAGTGAAGCAGAGTAACCGTCTGGTCATTAAGACTCGATAAACGCGTGGGTGCAAAACCCGATAAATTCAGCTACACTCCTGTGAATTTATACAGTCCCAGCGCCGGATTTTTCCGGCGCTTTGTCATAAACCTTACAGGCCCCTGGAGAGACTCTTGAGCCAGGAATATACAGAAGATAAAGACGTAACCCTGAAAAAACTCAGCGGAACACGTCGCTTGCTTGAAGCGATTTTAATCGTTGTGGCACTTTTTGCAGTTTACCTCAGTGTCGCACTACTCAGTTTCAGCCCCTCCGATCCCAGTTGGTCACAGACTGCGTGGCATGGGCCTATCCACAACCTTGGCGGTGTCGCGGGTGCATGGATGGCGGATACGCTATTCTTTATTTTTGGTGTGTTGGCCTATGCCATCCCGCCGATCATGTTATCCCTATGCTGGGCGGCTTTCCGCCAGCGGGATAACCAGCAATCGATTGATTATTTTACTTTTTCACTACGTCTGATTGGAACGTTGGCGCTGATCCTGACCTCGTGTGGTTTGGCGGCGTTGAACATTGACGACCTCTACTATTTTGCTTCCGGCGGTGTATTGGGAAGCTTGTTGAGCAGCTCAATGATTCCGCGGTTCAACAGCATGGGCGCAACGCTGATTCTGCTGTGCGTCTGGGGCGCAGGGTTAACGCTGTTTACCGGCTGGTCATGGTTAACGATCGCTGAAAAAATTGGCGGGGGCGTCTTGGGCTGCCTGACATTCATGTCAAACCGTTCTCGTCGCGATGAGGATTACCGCGAAGACGATGCGCGTGAAGAAGAGGATCGTGATGTATTTAACCTGCGCCATGATGACACGTCAGGCGAAGCGATAACGCAATCGCGTGATGACGATGATGTGCTGTTTTCTGCGCCTTCCGTTGCTGATGTCATCCACGATACGACAGAGGATAACACGGTAGCAGAGACATCACCGTCAGGCCAAAATCCGCCAGCCGCGACACCCGTGGCCTTCTCGACAGAAACGCCAGCCGTAGGGCTAACTCCCCCTGAAATAGTCGCGTCTGACTCGCTGGTGCCTGATGCATCGTCTGGCATTGTACCGCCTGTGACGCCGTCAATGATTGATTCGGCATCCTCGCTGAACCCGCCGCTGTATGCGTTTGAGGTTCCTGAAACACCTAGTGCAATGTCTGAAATAGCGGCCTCACCGGAACGCCATCGCAGTGCTTATACGCCTTACGGGAGTAGTGCCATTCCGCCGAGCGTAACGTCGCCAGTGGTTCAGCCGTTCGCTGAGCCGCCGCAGATTGAGCGTGATGCGGATTTCAGTGCGAACAACACCTTTATGCCGGCATTCAGTGCTGATGATGATGCTAATCCGCAGATTAAACGCGGCGTCGGGCCGGAACTGCCGCGTCCTAATCCGGTGCGTATTCCGACGCGCCGCGAATTAGCGTCATACGGAATCAAACTGCCGTCGCAGCGGCTGGCAGAAGAGCAAGCAAGGCGACAGGCGCGACATGAGAGTGCGGAAACGGAATTGACGAACGACATCTATCAGGAAGAAATATCTGATGATATCGCCCGTCAGGAAGCCGTGCTACAGCAGGAGTACCTGAATCAGCAGCGCCAGCGTTACGGTGATGAATATCCGTTACAGGAAGAGGATGAAGACGCGCTTCTGCAAGCACAGCTAGCCAAAGAATTCGCTGCACAGCAGCAGTCACGTTATGACGCCAGTACCGCACAGGACGATACCGATGTCTGGGTTCCGATGGTATCGTCGGCGGTCAGCGAGCCAGTTCAGCCAAATCCCGTGGTATCGCCTGTTTCGGCGCATAACGCTTTTTCGTTCTCGCCGTTTAGCGCGGAGAATGAACGTGAGCCTGAACCGCATACACTCAGCGAACCTGCGTATACACAGTCGTCCTATGGCGTAACGCCAGATCTTCCTCCGATGCATGCGGGCGAAGATGGCGATGACGACGAGCGTAACCCGATGATGTTTGGTCAGCCGGTGCAACCCACGCCACCACCAACGGAGGTTGCTCAGCGGGAAAATACACCTGCGCGCCATCCGGCAATGGATGGCCTGATTCACCCATTCCTGATGCGTAATGAACAACCGTTACAGAAACCGACGACGCCGCTGCCAACGTTGGATTTGTTGACTCCACCACCAGCAAGTGAAGCTCCTGTGGATAATTTTGCTCTGGAGCAAACGGCGCGACTGATTGAAGCGCGTCTGGCTGATTTCCGGGTAAAAGCGGATGTGGTCGACCATTCTCCCGGCCCGGTTATTACTCGCTTTGAGCTGGATTTGGCACCGGGGGTGAAAGCGGCGCGTATCTCGAATTTGTCGCGCGATTTGGCGCGTTCTCTGTCGGTTATCGCGGTGCGTATTGTTGAGGTGATTCCAGGTAAACCTTATGTCGGCTTGGAATTACCGAATGCGCATCGTCAGACCGTTTATCTGCGCGAAGTGTTGGACTGTGACAAATTCCGCGATAACCCATCGCCGCTGTCTATTGTGCTGGGTAAAGATATCGCTGGCGAGCCTGTTGTTGCCGATTTGGCCAAAATGCCGCACCTGTTGGTTGCCGGTACAACGGGGTCGGGTAAGTCGGTCGGCGTCAATGCCATGATCATCAGTATGTTGTATAAAGCTACGCCGGAAGACGTGCGTTTTATCATGATCGACCCGAAAATGTTGGAACTTTCTGTATACGAAGGCATTCCGCATTTGTTGACGGAAGTCGTGACCGACATGAAAGATGCAGCAAATGCGTTGCGCTGGTGTGTGGGTGAAATGGAGCGCCGTTACAAGCTGATGTCAGCGCTTGGGGTACGTAATCTGGCGGGGTACAACGAACGGGTGATGACCGCCAATGCGATGGGACGCCCGATCCCCGATCCGTTCTGGAAACCGGGCGACAGTATAGATATGACGCCGCCAGTGCTGGAAAAATTGCCGTACATTGTTGTGATGGTCGATGAATTTGCTGACCTGATGATGGCGGTGGGTAAGAAAGTGGAAGAACTGATCGCCCGTCTGGCGCAAAAAGCGCGTGCGGCGGGGATTCATCTGGTTCTGGCAACGCAGCGTCCTTCCGTTGATGTGATTACCGGATTGATCAAGGCGAACATTCCGACACGTATCGCGTTTACCGTCTCCAGTAAGATCGACTCACGAACTATCCTCGATCAAGGAGGCGCGGAATCGCTATTGGGAATGGGGGATATGCTGTATATGGCACCGAATTCCTCAATACCTGTCCGTGTTCATGGCGCTTTTGTGCGCGATGAGGAAGTTCACGCCGTAGTTCAAGACTGGAAAGCGCGTGGTCGTCCTCAATATATCGACAATATTGTCAGCGGTGGCGACGATGCCGAAGGTGGGAGCCTCGGTCTTGATGGCGATGAAGAACTCGATCCTTTGTTCGATCAGGCCGTGGAATTTGTGGTCGATAAGCGTCGTGCCTCTATCTCTGGTGTACAGCGTCAGTTCCGAATCGGCTATAACCGCGCGGCGCGAATCGTTGAACAAATGGAAGCGCAGGGGATCGTCAGTTCTCCAGGACACAACGGCAACCGTGAAGTATTGGCTCCGCCATCAATGGAATAAGAACGCTATATCGATTGACCTCACTCCACCATAAGGGCTGCGCGAGCAGCCCTTATGCAAAGAAGCGTAAAAGCGGTTATAAGCAGATAATTCACCTATCACCGCCCGAGTGGGTTCAGATAACATAGATCGACAAATAACACCGTTCCACCAGTCACATAGGTGTAGTGCAAAGCATCTGGCCGTAATATGTGAAGGTTGTTATATCAGGACATTCAAAGGATTATGCTTATGAAAAAGTGGTTAGCTATCAGTTGCCTGATTGCAGGTGTGACCTCAACGGCTGTCTATGCAGATGCGGCAAAAGATTTGCAGGGTCGTCTCAATAAAGTCAGCAGTTTCCATGCAAACTTTAGCCAGAAAGTCACCAGCGCCGACGGCGCAGCAGTGCAGGAAGGGGAAGGTGAACTGTGGTTAAAACGGCCTAACTTATTTAACTGGAAAACCACATCGCCGGATGAAAGTACGCTGGTTTCTGACGGCAAAACACTGTGGTTCTACAATCCGTTTGTTGAGCAAGTCACGGCAACCTGGCTGAAGGATGCAACCGGCAATACGCCGTTCATTCTGATTACGCGTAACGATGCCGGCGACTGGAATAAATATGACGTGCGGCAGAAAGGCGATGATTTTGAACTTACGCCGAAATCTGCGAGCGGCAATTTGAAACAGTTCGCGATTAATGTAACGGCAAACGGTACGATCAAGCAGTTCACCGCGACGGAACAGGATGGGCAGCGGAGTACTTATGTGTTGAAAAACCAGCAAAACGGCGCTGTCGATGCTGCGCAATTCACTTTCACACCGCCGAAAGGCGTTACGCTGGATGACCAGCGTCAGTGAGGTCAGCGTGAGCAACCTGTCACTTGATTTTTCTCATAACGAATTCCAACCCCTGGCCGCGCGTATGCGGCCAGCGACGTTGGCACAGTATATTGGCCAACAGCACCTGCTAGGTGCCGGTAAGCCTCTGCCACGCGCCATCGAGGCGGGGCAATTGCATTCAATGATCCTCTGGGGGCCGCCTGGTACGGGAAAAACCACGCTGGCGGAACTGATCGGGCATTATGGACAGGCCGATGTCGAACGTATTTCCGCTGTGACCTCCGGTATTAAAGAAATTCGTGAAGCCATTGAGCGCGCTCGGCAAAATCGCAATGCGGGGCGCCGTACCATTCTGTTTGTTGATGAAGTCCATCGTTTCAACAAAAGTCAGCAGGACGCGTTTCTGCCGCACATCGAAGATGGAACGATTACCTTCATTGGGGCGACAACGGAAAATCCCTCTTTTGAGCTTAACTCTGCGTTGTTATCTCGCGCCCGCGTCTATTTGCTGAAAGCGCTGACGGCAGACGATATCGAACAGGTGTTGCAGCAGGCGATGAGCGACAGCGAGCGCGGATATGGTGGGCAGAATATTATGCTGCCTGCCGAAACCGCTCGCATGTTGGCTGAACTGGTTAATGGTGATGCCAGACGTGCGCTGAATAGCCTGGAAATGATGGCGGATATGGCAGAAATTGATGCGCAGGGAATGCGAGTTCTGACGCCGGCACTACTCAATGAAATCGCCGGTGAGCGTAGCGCTCGCTTTGATAATAAAGGCGACCGCTATTACGATCTGATTTCAGCATTGCACAAGTCGGTAAGAGGATCCGCGCCGGATGCGGCGCTTTATTGGTATGCCCGAATTATTACCGCGGGCGGTGATCCATTATATGTAGCCCGACGGCTACTGGCGATTGCTTCAGAAGATGTCGGCAACGCCGATCCACGAGCCATGCAGGTAGCGATCTCCGCCTGGGATTGTTTCACCCGCGTTGGCCCGGCAGAAGGGGAACGAGCCATCGCTCAGGCGATAGTGTATCTGGCCTGCGCCCCCAAAAGTAACGCCGTATATAGCGCGTTCAAAGCGGCTATGCAGGATGCGCGCGAGAAACCTGACTATGATGTGCCTGAACATTTACGCAATGCGCCGACCCGGTTAATGAAAGAAATGGGGCTAGGCGCTGAGTATCGCTACGCGCACAATGAACCTAACGCCTATGCGGCGGGAGAGAGCTACTTTCCGCCGGAAATGGCAGATACGCGCTATTACGCGCCGACTTCACGCGGCCTTGAGGGCAAAATTGGTGAAAAGCTCGCCTGGCTTGCCGCTCAGGATCAAAATAGCCCGACAAAACGCTACCGTTGAACTAAGCGTTGCGGTAAGGTTATCAAGGTATTTTCTGAAACCGGTCGCGTAGCGCGCCGTATACGCCAACATTTCATTTGATAATCATAAGCACAGGATTAGCATGCTCGATCCCAATTTACTGCGTAATGAGCTAGACGCAGTCGCCGAAAAGTTACTGGCTCGCAGAGGCTTTAAGCTGGATGTTGAGACCCTGCGTAAGCAGGAAGAACGTCGTAAAGTATTGCAGGTAGAAACCGAAAACTTGCAGGCAGAGCGTAACTCCCGATCGAAAGAGATTGGTGCAGCGAAAGCACGCGGTGAAGATATCGAGCCTTTGCGTCGTGAAGTCAACACATTAGGCGAAAAACTGGATGCTGCGAAAGCCGAGCTGGAGCAGTTGCAGAATGAAATTCGCGATCTGGCGTTAACGATCCCAAACCTGCCGGACGACTCTGTACCGCTTGGCAAGGACGATACGCAGAACCAGGAAGTGGCCCGTTGGGGTGAGCCGCGCAAGTATGATTTCCCCGTGCGCGATCATGTTGAACTCGGTGAAATGGCTGCCGGGCTGGACTTTGCCGCTGCGGTAAAATTAACCGGTGCGCGTTTTGTCGTGATGAAAGGGCAAATTGCCCGTCTGCACCGTGCGCTTTCTCAGTTCATGCTGGATCTGCATACGCAACAGCATGGCTATCAGGAAGCCTATGTGCCTTATCTGGTCAACCATGCCACGCTGTACGGTACGGGTCAGTTGCCTAAATTTGGTGAAGATCTGTTCCACACCCGACCATTGAGTGAAGAAGCGGAAAGCAGCAGCTATGCGCTGATTCCGACGGCTGAAGTGCCGTTGACCAATCTGGTGCGTGACGAGATTCTTGATGAAGAATCCTTACCGTTGAAGATGACGGCACACACGCCTTGTTTTCGTTCAGAAGCAGGCTCGTATGGTCGCGATACGCGTGGGCTGATCCGCATGCACCAGTTTGATAAGGTTGAACTGGTACAAATCGTCCGTCCTGAAGATTCTATGCAGGCATTGGAAGAGTTGACGACCCACGCCGAAACGGTGCTGCAACTGCTGAAGCTACCTTATCGTAAGGTCTTGCTGTGTTCGGGTGACATGGGCTTTGGCTCCACCAAAACTTACGATCTGGAAGTTTGGTTACCAGCGCAGGATACCTACCGTGAAATCTCTTCCTGCTCCAACATGTGGGATTTCCAGGCGCGTCGTATGCAGGCGCGCTGCCGCAGTAAGTCCGATAAGAAGACCCGTCTGGTTCACACGTTGAACGGTTCTGGTCTGGCAGTGGGGCGTACACTGGTGGCTGTTTTGGAAAACTACCAGCAGGCTGATGGCCGCATTGAAATTCCTGAAGTGTTGCGTCCATATATGGGCGGGCTGGAATTTATTGGTTAATCTCTGCTATCTGAATAAAGCGCCTGAGGGCGCTTTTTTTACGCTATTCGTTCGGTAATATTTTTTCATCGTAAAAATAGCTTCTTTGCCTTAAACAATGCGCACTACCCAATTTAAACGCTAAAACTTATTTAAAATCATTCAAGTAGTAGGGCTCTATTTTCAAGAGTTACACACATTCGGTGGCGTTGATGAATTCTTTCAATCCATCGTTTGAGAAAGGCCTTTGCGCACTTTTTACCTGGATTGACTTTTATACCCGCAGTGGCATGATGCGCTCACTCTTCTCCGGTTGTTTGGTTATCCACTTCGCTATGTCTGCTTATTCCCGCCCTGTGCTGTTATTGCTCAGTGGGCTCTTGCTGCTGACGGTATGTATTGCAGTATTAAATACTCTCGTACCACTTTGGTTGAGTTATCAGTCTCTCCCTGTCTGGCAGGTTGGACTCGTTGGCTCATCCTATTTCAGTGGCAATCTGGTTGGAACGCTATTGGCTGGTAAATTAATCAAGCTTTATGGGTTTAACCGTAGCTACTATTTTGCGGCTTTATTATTTGGTATCGCGGTTGCCGGTCTCGGTATTTCCACGGATATTGGTAGTTGGCTGTTCTGGCGTTTTCTTGCTGGAATTGGTTGTGCATTAATCTGGGTTGTGGTCGAAAGCGCTCTGTTATGTAGCGGAACGCCAACGCAGAGAGGGCAGTTGCTGGCGGCGTATATGATTGCTTATTACCTCGGTAGCGTGGTTGGGCAACTTCTGCTCGGTGTATTGCCGACGGCGTTGTTGAGTGTGCTGCCGTGGATGGTCGCATTAGTTATTTTGGCAGCATTACCATTGCTGTTTACTCATCTTCCTACGCCGCCAGAGCAGCAAGAAAAGCATGTCGGTATGTGGAAAATGCTGACGTATCGTCGTGCGCGTTTAGGTGTACAGGGCTGTATTATCTCCGGCGCAATGCTAGGATCGTTGTATGGCCTGATGCCGCTCTATCTCTCTCATCAGGGAATGAATGATGCGCAGGTCGGATACTGGATGGCACTGCTGATCAGCTCAGGAATTATAGGGCAATGGCCTATTGGCCGTATGGCCGATCGATATGGCCGGCTGTTGGTTCTGCGGGTATTAGTTTTTGTTGTGATTATTGGCTGTATTGCGATGCTAAGCATTAGTCACTATGCCATGGCGCTGTCGCTGTTTCTGTTGGGGGGCGCGGGATTTACGCTGTACCCCGTAGCCATGTCATGGGCATGTGAAAACGTGCGCCCAGATGAACTGGTGACGATGAATCAGGCGTTACTCCTCAGCTACACGCTTGGCAGTCTTTGTGGGCCAAGCGTTGCTGCGATGCTGATGCAGAACTACTCCGATCGATTGCTGTTTGTATTGATTGCGGCTATCTCCATGATTTACCTGATGATGTTGCTCAGAAAATCCGATCGCCGTCCAACGCCATTAGCTGCAACTTGAAATATCAAGGCTGGCCAGCGAACTTTGCCCCGCTTCCACCATGTTATTCCACAGCGCTTCGGCTACCGGGCTGAGGCGCTGTTTGGCGTTGCGCACCAGATAAAATATGCTGGTTAGCTTTAAACGATCTGGCGCAACCGCAGTAAGTTTTCCTTTTTCAACCCAAGGGGCAGCGTAGTGATCGGGGAGAAAACCGATATGGGTTCCCGCTAGTAGCAGCAGCAAACTTCCCTCAAGATGCCAGGCTGTTTGGTGGAAACCTTGCTTTGATACGGGGCCTAGTTGTTTCGATATTTCGTTGAAGGCATGTCCACCGATTAGTAGTCTACGAGGATTTAATTCACCATTTCTCCATTCATGTTCTATAACCTCAGCATTTTCTGCTAGTGAATAAAAATAACTGTGTTCAACGAATACAGGCTCATAGAAAATGTCTGTCGGGATGTCATCGGGTAAGGCACTTAGAACAATGTCGAGATGTCCGTTTTTTAATCTCTCCATGAGTGGAATGTATTCCATAATCTCAAGTTCGACATTAACTTCTGGACTTTTGGCATAGAGCATAGCTATCGCCTGAGATACAACATTATTTGGGTGGGTTGCAATATTATCCAGACAGCCTAATTTAACTTTACCTATAAGTTGATGCTTGATGCGAGCAAGTCTGTTAGCAAAATCATCAAGTGTGGAAATGACAGATTTTGCCTCCTGGTAGACCACTTCACCTTCGGGGGTTAGAGCAAAACCGCCGCGTCCACGTTCGCATAGGACAAGTCCTAGCGTATCCTCAAGACGAGACAGGTAGTGACTTAGTACGGGTTGGCTTAAGCCCGTTGCGGTTTGTGCATTTGTAATTCCTTGTTTTTCAACAATTTTACAAAATAATTTTAGCCAGCGGATCTCCAGTTTATCTAAGCGCATAGATAGCATTTCCTTCACATACATTACATATCTGAATGTTAACATCAAAATATATCTGTATTAATCGATATGAATCCCATTTATCTTGTCGTTACGCCACATCATTGATGTGGTTGCCACAAAGAAGCGTGGTTTTATGCGTCACACTAGGGTATTTCACATCACAATGGTGTTGTTAGCTTGCTGACGGCACCATTGCTCTATACGCCACCAGACAACCTCTATAAAATATCACAACGATACGATAATTATTTGCTGCTTATTGAATGGAGGAGTTATGTCTCAAGGGAATGCTGGGCCTACAAAAGAAAAAACAGGTCGGCAAATCTATGATTACGAATACGAACCAGTCCCTGCCGAAGCCAGAAAAAGTTGGTATGTTATCGCTTTAATATGGCTGGCTATAGGAATCGATATTTCTGGTTTGTTTCTGGGATCTTTTCTAAGCAGTGGATTATCATTTTCTCAGGCTGTCAGCGCCACGCTTATTGGATCAGCCTTACTGGGTGTTCTTGCTGCATTATGTGCTAACGTGGGTTATGGATGCGGGTTATCAACCACGCTACTCAGTATATCCGTTTTTGGGCGATTAGGTGGGAAAGTGATTGGCGTCTTTTCCGCTGTTTCACTGGTTGGATGGTTTGCCTTTCAACTCGATTTCTTTGGTGTGATGCTGCAAAAAGCACTGTCACATTATCAACTGGAACCTGGGCGCTTTTTTATCCTACTTTTTGGTATGGCGTTAATGGCATCGACGGCTATTTGGGGTGTTAGAGCGTTAGGGAAACTAAGCGCATTAAGTGTCCCGCTAATGCTTATACTTATCGTCTCAGGAATATATCTTGCGGCTAACGGTCATTCTTCTCCTACCGAAGTTGTCATTAAAAACCCGATAAGTTTAGGGAGCGCTATTTCTTACGTGGTTTCTATCTGGATAGTGGCGGCAAGTATCATGTCGCCTGATATCGCACGTTATTCCAGAACACGTAAAGATGCCATATTAGGTTCAGGCTTGGGATTCTTGCTAGGGAACAGCGCCACGATTCTTGTCGCGCTCATATTGACCCATATGGTTGGTAGTGATGATTTGGTCGAAATCTTTTTCACTATAGGGCTCGGTGTTTCAGCGATTGTGATTTTAATTTTCGCGCAATGGACGACGAATAGTTCTAATTTAATTTCAGCCTCATTAGGCCTCTCTGTTGTTGTCCGAGCAATATCCCGACCAATATTAGTTGTGTTGATGGCATTTGCTGGCCTGCTTCTGGCTTATAACGGAATGATTAATAATTTTACTCAGTTTTTGTCGCTATTGGGTGTCCTTATTTCCCCTATTGCAGGGGTTTACCTTGCGGAATATTACTTTTTTGACTCTTCGCGTCTAAAACAGGACGCATCACAACCACCATTGCTGAATATTTGTGCCTCTATCGCATGGTTATGTGGCAGTTTTGTCAGCTTATTAACCGCTACAGATTTTTTTGATTTGTTTACGATCACGTCTGTTTCTACGCTGGATGGCATCATAATCAGCCTTGTGATGTATATCATTATGCGAAAAATGTTCCCGCAGTTGGTGGCGTCTTCCCACCCGCACTCTAAATCTTAGGTTGTCCAGTGGGTATTGGATAAGTAATGGTTCGCTATATTGATTTTGAAATGATTGATGACATCGCGTTGGGAGCTTCAATTCTTGGAACTGGCGGCGGTGGGGATCCTTATTTGGGAGCGTTAATTGCAAAAAATGCTTTGCGCCACGCGAAGCCAGTAACGTTATGCAATCTGGATGACGTAAAGGATAACGATCTTTTTATCCCATGTAGTACGATGGGGGCGCCGACAGTTTCTGTGGAAAAAATCATTTCACCGCGGCAAATTCTTCTGGCATTTGAAACAATGGAGAATTATCTCGCTGAATCAGCAACTGGGACTTTTTCTATCGAAATCGGCGGCATCAATTCGCTAATACCGTTAGTGGTTGCGGCCGCAAAAGGGCTACCTGTTATCGATTGCGATGCGATGGGGAGGGCCTTCCCCGAAGCGCAGATGGTGACCTTTTTTCTTGATGATTTAACCTCCGCACCGAATACATTGGCAGATGAGAAGGGCAACGCAGTCATTCTTAATCCCATAGATGGTATGTGGTCGGAACGGTTGGCCCGCGCGGTTGTTGAACAAATGGGCGCTGCTTGCGCGATATGCGATTACCCTTTACGCGGTAACCAACTTAAGCGTAGCGCTATCAAAGGCACGCTGTCACTGGCGCAGGATATCGGAAGAATGCTGCGTCAGGCTCATCAGTCAGGTAGTCATCCGGTACAATCTCTACTCAAAGTGTTGAATGGCTATATCGTTGCATCAGGAAAAATTGTTGATGTAGCACGGCGCACAACTGGTGGTTTTGCCCGTGGGCAAGTCGTGATCGACGGCATGGGGAATGACAAGGGCGAATCGTTTACGGTGCTTTTTCAGAACGAATTATTGCTCGCTTATCGCTCATCACAGATGACCGTTCCTACGCAGGATAATCTGCTGGCTGTTGTTCCCGATTTAATCTCCATCGTAGACAGTGAAACCGGACGCCCGATCATTACGGAACATTTACGCTATGGGCAACGCGTCGATGTTATTGCCTATCCGTGCAATGACAAGTGGCGAACGCCAAAAGGGATTGATGTTGCGGGACCGGAGTATTTCGGTTATCCGGTACAGTATGTGCCGATAGAACAGCTTGCAAACCGCTGAGGTTTTCCCGATGTTACATAAAAATGATTACCGACTCGGGATTGATGTCGGCGGTACGAATACGGACGCAGCCATTTTAGATGCTGACCTGCGCTGTATTGCGACGGCCAAATTTCCTACCAGCGTGGATGTCTATAGCGGCATTGAGCGTGTGATTGCGGCGGTATTAGCTCAGTCTGGCATTGCACCGCAGCATATTCGCTATGCAATGTTAGGCACAACGCAATGTACCAATGCGATCGTTGAGCGCAAGGGGCTGGATCGCGTTGGATTATTGCGCTTGAGTTTGCCAAGCAGTGATAGCGTTCCGCCGCTGTTTGGCTGGGACGACGAATGGCAAAGGACATTAGGCGAGCATTTCTACCAGATTCACGGTGGCTATGAATTTGATGGCCGAGAGATCCATTCTGTATTGCAGGATGAAGTGTTGGCGATTTGTGACAAGATGCGTGGTCATGTGGATAGCGTGGCTATCTGTGGCGTATTTTCTCCTGTCAATAATGCACAAGAATTGCAGGTTGCTCAGTGGGTCAATGCAGCATTACCCGATGTCTCCCTGTCGTTATCCCACCGGATAGGCAGCACGGGGTTACTGGAAAGAGAAAATGCGACGATCCTGAATGCGTCGTTGCAAAGCACTGCCAACCGTTTTGTTAACGGCTTTACACAAGCGCTCATTCGGCACGGTATCAAGGCTACCCCTTTCTTCGGACAAAACGACGGCACATTGATGTCCGAAAGTGTGGTGAAGCAATATCCTATTTTGACGATGGCCTGTGGGCCAACGAATTCAATTCGCGGGGCTTGCCATCTTTCCGGGTTAGATAATGCGCTGATTATCGATGTCGGCGGTACAACGACAGATATTGGCGTGTTGATCAATGGGTTCCCGCGTGAATCGGCCATCGCCGTTGAAGTAGGCGCTGTACGGACGAATTTCAGAATGCCGGATATTATCTCTATCGGTATTGGCGGTGGAACCTGTGTTCGTCAGTTTCAGGATGGGAAGATTACCCTTGGACCCGATAGTGTTGGCTACCGTCTTCTTGAACAGGGTGTCAGCTTTGGCGGGGAGACGTTAACGCTTAGCGATATCGTGCTACAACTTCATCGTGAGCGATGGACATCCGATCTCTCTTGTTCATTACCCGTACTGGATAACGCACTTTGCCAGCAGGCTTACCGTCAGATGATTGATAAAGTGGAAAATGCTATCGATCGCATCAAATCGTCAAGTACGGCTATCCCCGCTGTGCTTGTTGGTGGCGGTAGTATCTTGCTGCCTGACGTTTTGTCTGGCGTCAGTCAGGTCATGCGTCCACAGAATTTCGATGCGGCAAATGCGGTTGGCGTGGCGTTAGGAATGGTGGGAGCACAAATCGAGCGTGTGGTGAAAATGCCGGATAACGAGCGTGAAAAGATAAAAAGCGAATTGCTACAGCAAACCATTTGTCTGGCAGAAGAGACAGGAGCGATGCCGGGCAGCGTTGAAATTATTGATTATCAGGAAATTCCGTTGGCTTATTTACCGGGGAATGCGGTGCAGGTGAAAATCAAGGCAGCAGGGAATCTGGCCTAGCCGCGTTTATTCTGTCGCAATATTTATCCGCCAGAAAAAAATATCCTCCGGCATAGCCGGAGGTTTTTCATATGCGCCTATAAGGCTCTGTTACCAGCCGCGCCCTAACAGGCGCATCGCGATCTGACATTTGCATCTATGGATTACTTACGGCCCGTAAACGGGCTACCAGGATACGGGATCGAGAGTTGCTCTCCCATTTTATCCTCTTCCAGTTGGTGCTTTATGTATTCTTGTATCTTGACCGTGTTTTTTCCTACCGTATCAACGTAATACCCTCGGCACCAAAACTCCCTATTACGGTATTTGAACTTCAAATCGCCAAACTGCTCATAAAGCATCAGGCTACTCTTTCCCTTCAGATACCCCATAAATCCCGAGACACTCATCTTCGGCGGGATTTCCAGAAGCATATGGATGTGATCCACACAGCATTCCGCTTCCAGAATATTCACGTTTTTCCATTCGCACAGCTTTCTTAAAATGCTGTCTATCGCTCTGCGTTTTTCCCCGTAGAACACCTGTCTTCGGTACTTCGGCGCAAAAACTATGTGATATTTACAGTTCCATCGGGTGTGCGCTAAGCTCTTTTCGTCCCTCATTGGGACCCCCTTTTGATTTCTTGTTGAACGTTTGCAGTTGCCAGACCGCAAACTGTTTTAACAAATCAAAAGGGGTTTTTATAACTGGCTCAAAGCTGAAAGCTTTACTGAACCCCCAGCCTAGCTGGGGGTTTTCTAGGCACAATGAAAATAGCGCGCCGTGAGCGCGCTATTTTTCAGGAGGTAGACTAGTACATGACCTTATGACCGTAGCCTTCAAGAATCGATTTAATGCGATCCATGGTATCGGCTTTTGGCGGTTTAACACCGTCCAATTTGTACTCTTCCCCCATGGCGATCCACTTGTGTTTGCCAAGCTCATGGTAGGGAAGCAGTTCAATTTTTTCGATATTCGTCATATCCTTGGTAAATTCTCCCAGCTTGTGTGCAGACGCATCGTCGTCGGACCAGCCGGGAACGACTACATAGCGTATCCAGGTACGCTGGTTGCGCTTTGCCAGATAGCGAGCAAAATCCAGAGTACGGTGGTTCGATACGCCAACTAAATTCTGGTGTATATCGTCGTTCATTTGCTTTAAGTCGAGCATGACCAAATCGCTGACGTCTAAAAGTTCGTCAATGACGGGGTCGTAACGGCGCACAAATCCGTTGGTATCCAGACAGGTGTTAATGCCTTCTGCCTTACAGGCACGGAACCAGTCACGTACAAACTCCGCTTGCAGAATAGCCTCGCCGCCTGATGCCGTAACGCCGCCGCCCGATGCATTCATAAAGTGGCGATAGGTCACGACTTCTTTCATAAGTTCTTCAACCGTGACTTCCTTGCCACCGTGCGTATCCCAGGTATCGCGGTTATGGCAATACAGGCAGCGCATCAGGCAGCCTTGGAAGAAGATGATAAAACGGATACCTGGGCCATCGACAGTGCCACAGGATTCAAAGGAGTGGATGCGACCGATTACTGACATTGCGAGGTTTTCTCCAAATGTGACCGAACAATAGCGGTCTTAATGAGCGCAGTCATGAGAAAGCTGGTATCACTCTGGCAAAAACTATGACAGAAAAACACCGTGTGACAGATGCTGCGTCGAATCTGTTTTGCGAGCCATCCACATGGTGAGAGTGATATAGCGGGCTGGCAAAACAGGTTAACAATTTGAGCGACACGCGAGGGTGAGAAAAAGGCCCCACGGACGTGGAGCCTTTATTTTACGCCTTTTCAGACAGTCATGGAAATTACATTGACTGGGTGAACGTACGGGTGATGACGTCTTTTTGCTGTTCTTTCGTCAGTGAGTTGAAACGCACTGCGTAGCCGGATACACGGATAGTCAACTGCGGATATTTTTCCGGATTTTCCATCGCATCAAGCAACATTTCACGGTTCATGACGTTAACGTTCAGGTGCTGACCGCCTTCAATGCTGGCTTCATGGTGGAAATAACCATCCATCAGGCCGGCGAGGTTAGCTTTACGCACGTTGTCGTCTTTACCTAACGCGTTTGGCACGATGGAGAAGGTATAAGAAATACCATCTTTGGCGTAAGCAAACGGCAGCTTAGCAACAGATGTCAGAGAGGCAACCGCGCCTTTCTGGTCACGTCCGTGCATTGGGTTAGCACCGGGTCCGAATGGCGCGCCTGCGCGACGGCCGTCTGGTGTATTACCGGTTTTCTTACCATATACCACGTTAGAGGTGATGGTCAGAACAGACTGCGTTGGCGTTGCGCCACGGTAGGTATTCAGTTTCTGAATTTTCTTCATGAAACGTTCAACCAGGTCACAAGCCAGTTCATCTACGCGAGCATCGTTGTTACCGAATTGCGGGTATTCGCCTTCGATATCAAAGTCGATAGCCAGACCATCTTCATCACGAATAGGTTTCACTTTGGCATATTTGATGGCTGACAGGGAGTCAGCAGCAACAGACAAACCAGCGATACCACACGCCATGGTACGGAACACGTCACGATCATGCAGAGCCATCAGCGACGCTTCGTAGCTGTATTTGTCGTGCATGTAGTGAATGATGTTCAACGCGGTGACATACTGTTTAGCCAGCCAATCCATGAAGTGATCCATGCGATCCATCACTTCATCGAAGTTCAGCACATCGCCTTTGATCGGTTCTGATTTCGGACCAACCTGCATTTTCAGTTTTTCGTCCACGCCGCCGTTGATAGCGTACAGCATGGTTTTTGCCAGGTTTGCACGCGCACCGAAGAACTGCATTTGTTTGCCCACGATCATCGGGCTTACGCAGCAAGCAATCGCGTAGTCATCGTTGTTAAAGTCAGGACGCATCAGATCGTCATTCTCGTATTGCAGAGAAGAGGTATCGATGGAGACTTTAGCCGCATAGTTTTTGAAACTTTGTGGCAGCTTTTCAGACCACAGAATGGTCATATTTGGTTCTGGAGACGGCCCCATGGTGTACAGGGTGTTCAGGAAGCGGAAGCTGGTTTTGCTGACCAGCGTACGACCATCCAGACCCATACCGGCCAGAGATTCGGTTGCCCAGATTGGGTCGCCAGAGAACAGCTCATCATACTCAGGCGTACGCAGGAAACGGACCATACGCAGTTTCATGACCAAGTGGTCAATCATTTCCTGAGCGTCTTCTTCCGTGATTTTGCCTGCTTTCAGATCGCGCTCAAGGTAGATATCCAGGAAGGTAGAGACACGTCCGAAGGACATCGCCGCACCGTTCTGTGATTTCACCGCAGCCAGATAGCCGAAGTAAGTCCACTGCACGGCTTCCTGAGCTGTCGCCGCTGGGCCAGAAATGTCACAGCCATATTTAGCTGCCATTTCTTTAATTTGGCTCAGTGCATGATGTTGATCGGCAATTTCTTCACGCAGACGGATGGTTGCTTCCAGATCTTCGCCGTTTTCCAGTTTGGATTGTAGAGAAGTGAACTGAGCAAACTTGTCTTTCATCAGGTAGTCGATACCGTACAGCGCAACACGACGGTAGTCACCGATGATACGGCCACGGCCGTAGGCATCTGGCAGACCTGTCAGAACGCCTGATTTACGACAACGCAGGATATCTGGCGTGTAAACATCGAACACGCCTTGGTTGTGCGTTTTGCGGTATTCAGTGAAGATTTTTTTCAGTTGAGGATCCAGTTCACGACCGTAAACTTTGCATGAACCTTCAACCATTTTGATGCCGCCGAACGGAATTAACGCACGTTTCAGCGGAGCGTCAGTTTGCAGACCAACGATTTTTTCCAGACCTTTGTTGATGTATCCCGCGTCGTGAGACGTGATAGTTGCAGCAACATTGGTATCAAAATCAACAGGCGCGTGAGTACGGTTTTCCTGTTTGATGCCTTCCATAACGCTGTCCCACAGCGCTGAGGTCGCTTTGGTTGCGCCAGCCAGGAAAGACTCATCACCTTCATACGGCGTGTAGTTTTTCTGGATAAAGTCACGAACGTTGACGTTATCCTGCCATTCACCTTTGCTAAAGCCTTGCCATGCATTGGCCAATTTTTCATTCAGCTCGGTCATTTTACACCTACCTTTGATATGGATTTCTTAAAACCCGACGTTGCGGCCGATGGCACCTTAGTGGTGCTTGTCTCCACCGCGCAAATAAATTACCCAATATGTTAAACCAACCATTACGCCGCCGCCGATGATGTTCCCCAGGGTAACGGGAATCAAGTTATCGGTAATGAAGTGGCTAACGGTTAAATGTTCAAACTGAGACGGCACCATTCCGATCGCATTCCAGAATTCTGGAGCCGCAAAATTTTTGATAACAATGCCCATAGGAATCATGAACATGTTGGCGATACTGTGCTCAAATCCGCTGGCAACAAACATGGCGACAGGCAGGATCATAGCAAACATTTTATCGGTGAGCGTGCGGCCAGAGTAACTCATCCACACGGCCAGACAAACCATCAGATTAGCGAGGATACCCAGACACAGCGCTTCAACGAATGTGTGTTCAAGTTTATGCTCTGCCGTTTGCAGGACGTTGAGACCCCACGCACCGTTTGCGACCATGTGCTCTCCCGAGAACCAGATAAGGCCAACGAAGAAAAGCGCGCCAATCAGGTTGCCGATGTAGACATTTGCCCAATTATAGGCTAGTTGCTTCCAGGTAATACGTCCACTGGCTTTGGCAATCACGATGAGAACGGTTGAGGTAAATAAGTCTGCACCGCAGACGACAACCAACATGAGGCCAAGGGAGAAACAGATACCACCGATCAATTTCGCGATGCCGAAAGGGATCGTCGCAGTTCCAGTAGTAGCCGTAATATAAAAGACGAAGGCGATCGAAATAAATACACCCGCGGTGATCGCTAAATAAAACGTCGTACACGGTTGTTTTGTAGCTTTATAGACTCCGGCGTCTTCAGCAACTTTTGCCATGGCGGCCGGAAGTAATAGAGTAAAGGGGTTGTCAGCTTTCACACTAACTCTCTCTTAAAAATTATCAGCGTTGAGATACTAACAAAGCAGTATACGGTAAAATTTGACGTGGATCATATTGCAAGAAATTAGCAGGTTGGTAGACAGGGTAACACACCGTGTTTTCATGGTTAATTTATTGAATTTTATAATAAAAAAATATTTTAAATTTTATAAAAAGAGTTGAATGATAGACGTTAAACCTACCGATTTAGCGTTAATGAAAATCATGTTTTGTAGAATTTCAGTACCACCTTGTCGATGTAATTTAATTAAAAATTTACTATTCAATAACAATGTTCTGATTATGCATTACGAATAATAAATATTGCCCTTAAGATAATAAAATAGCCCTTTAAGATAAAGGGCTATTGGTAGGTCGCTATTTGCACTCGATCGCACTCATCGATATAAGACGCGTGCTGACTGCATCACTCTGACATTATTTTGCCTGCCAATAACGACGTTTTGCCTGTTGCAGTTTTTCATAGGCCGCCAGCAGTGACTGGTGCGCAGGTAAAGAGTTAAAGGTGTCATCTACGGCAAACAGACCATAGAAGCAGGCTTCGCCCGCAACGGCGGCACTGGCGGCATCGACCGTTTGACTGCCGTACATTTTGGTAAAGGCATCGTAATAGTCACTCGGATCGCGCTCGGGCTCCAGTGCCAGCAACAGCAGAGTTTGCAGGCAACGGTAGTAATTGCTGCGCTCTGCGGTAAAGATGGAGTCGTTGAAGTCCTGCGTCCACTCTGTCCAACTGAGCGCCTGATCCAGATCGCCCCCGGCCAGTGCCAGCATGGCTTTCAACTCACCAACGCGCAGCGTGAACCAACCATTATCTTTACCGGTGGCAATGCCCAGCAGTTCGCGTACGCGGGTAAAGTCATCCAGTCCTTCATCATCCAGTTGTTGTAACAGAGCCAGATACTCTTCTTTTTCCCACTGGCTATCAGGCAGTGCCAGCAGCGTGTCGCGCAGATGAGCGCCCATGCTGTTATTAGCCAGTAACAGGTCGTCGGCTGGGTAGATGTCTGACATTCCCGGCACGATGATGCGGCAGGCATAAACAGCCAGATGCTCATAGTCAGCAATGTAAACTTCTTTATCTTCCTGCTCGAAGATCGCCATCAGTGTGGCGAATTCTTCTTCCGTCGATCCTTTAAAGCTCCAGTCGGCAAATTCATAATCGGCTTGTTTCTTGAACATGTCCCAGGAGATTAGGCCGCTGGAGTCGATAAAGTGAGTTTCCAGATTGGCATGCTCGGCTACTTCTTCATCATCGAACGTTGGCGGGGTGAATACGTCCAGATCTTTCAGACCGCGACCTTGCAACAGTTCGGTGACGGTACGCTCCAATGCCACACCGAAGTCAGGGTGCGCACCGAAGGAGGCAAAGCAGGTGCCATTAGCGGGGTTGAATAGCACGACGCAGATAACCGGATATTTCCCGCCGAGTGACGCGTCGTAAGAGAAAATTGGGAAGCCTTCTTTTTCCAGCGTAGCAATCGCTTCAACCACGCCAGGGTAACGGTTCAGCACCGCTTGTGGAATTTCTGGCAGGCTGATGGATTCGGCGATAATACGGTTTTTGATGCTGCGCTCGAACACTTCAGACAGCCCCTGAACGCGGGCTTCGTTGGCGGTATTCCCGGCTGACATCCCGTTAGAAACGTACAGGTTACCGATGATATTCATCGGAATGTAGACGGTTTGTTGATCGGACTGGCGAGTAAATGGCAGCGCACAAATGCCCCTGTCGGCATTGCCGGATTGCAGATCGATCAGATCGCTGGCGCTCAGTTCCTGTTCGGGATCATAAAATTGGTGCAGGCGGGCATCCAGAATACCTTCCGGCAAGGTGTCATCTTCCGGGATCGGGAACCATTTTTCGTTCGGATAATGAACGAAGTCGCCGTTAGCGATGGTTTTGCCGAGATAGAAATCAGCAAAGAAATAGTTGGTGGACAGACGTTCGAAATACTCACCTAACGCGGAAGCCAGTGCCGCTTTTTTACTGGCACCTTTGCCGTTAGTAAAGCAGAGTGGGCAGTCGCGATCCCGAATATGGACAGACCAGACGTGCGGCACTGGGTTGAGCCATGACGCTTCTTCGATGTTAAACCCCAGGTCCTGGAGCTGATGTTGAAAACGGGCGATGGAATCTTCCAGGGCGGCGTCTTTGCCTGGGATAAACGTTTGAGTCATGGTGTTCACTCTTATCGAGATTAGCGGAAGCGGCATGATACGGATTTTTCTGTCCAGACTCTATTTATTCATAACAGATCGGCAACAGTGAAAAACAACAGGCGGCGTAACGTGTCGTTTTGCATAATGAAAGCGCAATAAGCGTTGCAGCCGCGGTGGACGAGTGATAAAACCGATAGCAGGGTAAAAGTAGTGTGGTTATGGCGATCATTCCGTTATAACTACGGTCTTGTAACAGCGGTATTTGTACATCGGTGATAAAACAGCCGCTATTTTTCAGGTGTGGTGAGGGGAAATGACTCAGATTTTTAATTTTAGCGCCGGTCCAGCAATGCTGCCGGTTGAAGTATTGCGTCGTGCTGAACAGGAATTGTGTAATTGGAATGGCCTGGGCACATCGGTCATGGAAATCAGCCACCGCAGTAAAGAGTTTATGCAGGTTGCTGCTGAATCCGAACAAGATCTGCGTGATTTGCTGAAAATCCCCTCCAACTACAAAGTGCTCTTTTGTCACGGTGGCGCTCGTGCGCAATTTGCAGCCGTGCCGTTAAACCTCTTACGCGATCGCTCGACAGCGGATTACATTGACGGCGGCTATTGGGCGCACAGCGCAATCAATGAGGCAGAAAAATACTGCACGCCTAATGTGATTGACGTAAAAACGCGTGTAGACGGTCTGCGCGGCATTAAGCCGATGCGCGAATGGCAATTGTCTGATGACGCTGCGTTTGTGCATTACTGCCCAAATGAAACCATTGACGGTATTGCGATCGAAGAAGAGCCGGATTTTGGCGATAAAATTGTGGTCGCCGACTATTCTTCCAGCATCCTGTCTCGCCGCATTGACGTCAGCCGCTATGGCGTGATCTATGCGGGTGCGCAAAAAAACATCGGTCCTGCGGGTCTGACACTGGTTATTGTGCGCGAAGATTTGCTGGGTAAAGCGCGCCGTGAACTGCCATCGATTCTGGATTATCAGATTCTGGCAGACAATGACTCCATGTTTAACACGCCGCCGACCTTTGCCTGGTATCTGTCCGGCATGGTGTTTAAATGGTTGAAGGAGAATGGCGGTCTGGCTGAAATGGAAAAACGTAATCAGGAGAAAGCGGAGCTGCTGTATAGCGCAATCGATAACAGTGACTTCTATCGCAATGATGTCGCGCTGGCGAACCGTTCTCGGATGAACGTACCATTCCTGCTGGCCGACTCCGCACTGGATAACGTGTTCCTGGAGGAGTCTGTCGCTGCGGGTCTGCACGCACTGAAAGGCCATCGCGTAGTGGGCGGCATGCGTGCTTCTATCTACAATGCGATGCCATTGGAAGGCGTGAAAGCGCTGACTGAATTTATGGCCGACTTCGCACGTCGCCACGGTTGATTCATACAAACCTCGTTATACCTTTTGAGAAACCCCGGTCTTTCCGGGGTTTTATGTCCACGTTGAAAGAATAGGCTTTACATGCAGGAATCCCTGACCCTACAACCCATCAAGTTGATTAACGGCACGCTTAACCTTCCTGGCTCAAAAAGCGTCTCTAACCGTGCGCTTTTGTTGGCAGCCTTGTCTGAAGGAACAACCCGTCTGACTAACTTGTTAGACAGTGACGATGTCCGTCACATGCTGACCGCGTTAACGGCGCTGGGCGTTGAATATCATCTGTCATCTGATAGAACCGTGTGTGAGATTTCAGGTCTGGGGGGCGCATTTACGGCATCGCAACCGCTAGAGTTATTTTTAGGAAATGCAGGCACCGCGATGCGTCCACTGGCTGCCGCACTGTGTCTGACAGAGGGCGATATTGTCCTGACAGGCGAACCGCGGATGAAAGAGCGTCCCATCGGGCATCTGGTTGACGCGTTACGTCAGGGCGGGGCGAAAATTGATTATCTGGAGCAGGAAAACTACCCGCCGCTTCGTCTGCACGGCGGTTTTCAGGGCGGCGAAATCAGCGTCGATGGCAGCGTATCAAGCCAGTTCCTGACGGCACTGTTGATGACGGCTCCGCTGGCTGCCCAAGATACGCAAATTCGCATTCAGGGCGACCTGGTCTCTAAACCATATATTGATATCACGCTGCATATGATGAAAGCGTTTGGTATTGACGTTCATCATGAAAACTATCAGCGATTCTTCGTTGTAGGCCGCCAGCAGTATCGTTCACCGGGAGATTATCTGGTGGAAGGCGATGCGTCATCGGCCTCTTACTTTCTGGCGGCGGCGGCGATTAAAGGCGGCGTGGTGCGTGTTACGGGGGTCGGCCGCAATAGTGTCCAGGGTGATATTCGCTTTGCTGATGTTCTGGAGAAAATGGGCGCGACGGTGCGCTGGGGTGAGGATTACATCGAATGCGAACGCGGCGAACTGCATGCGATCGATATGGATATGAATCACATCCCTGATGCGGCGATGACAATCGCCACGGCGGCACTGTTCGCTCAGGGCGGTACGACCACGCTGCGTAATATCTATAACTGGCGTGTGAAAGAAACCGATCGTCTGGCGGCAATGGCGACCGAACTGCGTAAAGTTGGCGCGGAAGTGGAAGAGGGTAACGACTATATTCGCATCACGCCGCCGGCCAAGCTGCAAACGGCAGAAATCGGGACGTATAACGATCATCGTATGGCGATGTGTTTCTCGCTGGTGGCGCTGTCGGATACGCCTGTCACGATCCTTGACCCGAAATGTACCGCTAAAACCTTCCCCGACTACTTCGAACAACTGGCGCGTCTCAGCGAGCTGGCCTGATTCTTCTCTGAGGCACGGTTTCCGTGCCTTTTCTCTCTGCTTCTCTTCGACGATACGCTGTTTTTCTTTTGAAATTGCGTACTGCGTTCAGAGAATGTCTTATTTTTCCCGCCATTCTGGCATTGGGGTAACCTTTCTTTGTATTGATGCGTATAATGAGGCTCCGGGATGCGATAAACGGCATCAGCGGAACTTCCCAGTATGAAAGGAGAGAGAAATGACGGTGATGGCACCGGTAATTACGGTTGACGGACCGAGTGGCGCAGGCAAAGGTACTTTGTGTAAGGCATTGGCTGAAGCTTTACAATGGAATCTACTGGACTCGGGGGCTATCTATCGTGTTTTGGCTTTGGCCGCGTTACATCACCATGTGGATATCCGCTCGGAAGATGCGTTGGTTCCGCTGGCTTCTCATCTCGACGTCCGTTTTGTTGCAGACGACGGGCAGTTAAAAGTCATTCTGGAAGGCGAAGACGTCAGCCACGAAATTCGTACTGAAGCGGTGGGCAACACGGCTTCTCAGGCTGCGGCGTTTCCCCGTGTTCGTGAAGCATTGTTGCGCCGGCAGCGTGCTTTCCGTGAGGCTCCGGGGCTGATTGCCGATGGACGGGATATGGGAACGGTGGTCTTTCCTGATGCGCCCGTGAAGATTTTCCTGGATGCCAGTGCAGAAGAACGTGCACAACGTCGCATGCTACAGTTGCAGGGGAAGGGCTTTAATGTTAACTTTGAACGTCTTTTGTCTGAGATAAAAGAACGGGATGAGCGTGATCGCAGCCGCCCCGTTGCGCCGTTAGTGCCCGCAGCCGATGCGCTGGTGCTGGATTCAACGGAAATGACAATTGATGAAGTGATAGCGCGTGCGTTGGCTTATGCCCGCGAAATTTTAGCGTAATCACAGAAAACTGAATTTTTACCTCGCTGTAAGGATGCACAGCGGGGCATGTTAAACAACCCCATCGAGCAGGATGCCAGATGGACGTTAAATTGAAACCCTTAAGATTATCAACATGACTGAATCTTTTGCTCAACTCTTTGAAGAATCCCTGAAAGAAATCGAAACCCGTCCTGGTTCCATCGTACGCGGTGTTGTTGTTGCTATTGATAAAGATGTCGTACTGGTTGACGCCGGTCTGAAATCTGAATCTGCCATTCCGGTAGAGCAATTCAAGAACGCATCTGGCGAACTGGAAATTCAGGTCGGTGATGAAGTAGACGTTGCTCTGGACGCTATCGAAGATGGCTTCGGTGAAACGCTGCTTTCTCGCGAAAAAGCGAAACGTCATGAAGCATGGCTGACGCTGGAAAAAGCCTACGAAGAAGCTGCAACGGTTACCGGTATTATCAACGGTAAAGTTAAAGGCGGTTTCACTGTTGAGCTGAACGGCATTCGTGCGTTCCTGCCAGGTTCTCTGGTAGACGTTCGTCCGGTTCGCGATACGCTGCATCTGGAAGGCAAAGAGCTTGAGTTCAAAGTTATCAAGCTGGATCAGAAACGCAACAACGTTGTCGTTTCCCGCCGCGCAGTTATCGAATCTGAAAACAGCGCTGAGCGCGATCAACTGCTGGAAAACCTGCAAGAAGGCATGGAAGTTAAAGGTATCGTTAAGAACCTTACTGACTACGGTGCATTCGTTGATCTGGGTGGCGTTGATGGCCTGCTGCATATCACTGATATGGCTTGGAAACGTGTTAAACACCCAAGCGAAATCGTCAATGTGGGCGACGAAATCACTGTTAAAGTGCTGAAATTCGACCGCGAGCGTACTCGTGTATCTCTGGGCCTGAAACAACTGGGCGAAGATCCATGGGTTGCTATCGCTAAGCGTTACCCAGAAAGCACGCGTCTGACTGGCCGCGTAACCAACCTGACTGACTACGGCTGCTTCGTTGAAATCGAAGAAGGCGTTGAAGGTCTGGTACACGTTTCTGAAATGGATTGGACTAACAAAAACATCCACCCATCCAAAGTGGTTAACGTTGGCGATGTAGTGGAAGTGATGGTTCTGGATATCGACGAAGAACGTCGTCGTATCTCTCTGGGCCTGAAACAGTGTAAATCCAACCCATGGCAGTTGTTCGCAGAAACCCACAACAAGGGTGACCGCGTTGAAGGTAAAATCAAGTCTATCACTGACTTTGGTATCTTCATCGGTCTGGACGGCGGCATCGACGGTCTGGTGCACCTGTCCGACATCTCCTGGAACGTGGCTGGCGAAGAAGCCGTTCGCGAATACAAGAAAGGTGATGAAATCGCCGCTGTTGTTCTGCAAGTTGACGCAGAGCGCGAGCGTATCTCTCTGGGCGTGAAACAACTGGCTGAAGACCCGTTCAATAACTACCTGTCTGTTAACAAGAAAGGTGCTATTGTTACTGGTAAAGTTACCGCAGTTGACGCCAAAGGTGCTACAGTTGAATTAGCAGACGGCGTAGAAGGCTACCTGCGTGCTTCTGAAGCCTCTCGCGATCGCGTTGAAGACGCAACGCTGGTACTGAACGTTGGCGACAGCGTTGAAGCGAAATACACCGGTGTTGATCGTAAAAACCGCGTTGTTAGCCTGTCTGTTCGTGCAAAAGACGAAGCTGACGAGAAAGATGCAATCGCCACTGTCAACAACAAGCCGGAAGAAAGCAATTTCTCCAGCGCGATGGCAGAAGCGTTCAAAGCAGCTAAAGGCGAGTAATCACTACGGTGGAATGAGCAACGTAAGTTGCTCATTCTTGTAACGGTAGTCAGTTATCCTGGTTATTGATAACCACGCACTTGGAGGAGCTATGACCAAGTCTGAACTTATTGAAAGGCTTGCTGGACAGCAATCTCATATCCCGGCCAAAGTGGTTGAGGATGCAGTGAAAGAAATGCTTGAACAAATGGCTTCTACGTTAGCCGAAGGCGATCGTATTGAAATCCGTGGGTTTGGCAGTTTTTCACTTCACTACCGTGCACCGCGTGTAGGTCGTAATCCGAAAACGGGTGACAAAGTTGAGTTGGAAGGTAAGTACGTCCCTCACTTTAAGCCAGGTAAGGAACTCCGCGACCGTGCTAATATTTACGGCTAATCATTAGTCCTAAATAGCAGCCTGATAAAAGCACCCATCTTGGGTGCTTTTTTACATTTTTGGCTTTAGCCAGTTC
>NZ_JSXC01000028.1 GCF_000803215.1 Pectobacterium fontis | reverse complement strand
TCAAGTCTGAGCTAATACATATAAGCATTGTCAATTGTATGGAAACCTTCAATGCCTTTGAAACGACTGATTTCATCAAATCGCAACGAGTTTTTACCATTTCCCCTCAACCAACCGCTGCCTTTGGTACCACATGCCCAGGCAGAGTCATCCCATGAGTGGGCGAAGTCAGTTGCAAGATGTTGTTCAAACCAGGTTTGTTGTTCGGTAATGAACATTTGAAATTGCTCAAAGTTTTTTTTCATCATGTACCTCTTTTTTCAGATGAAAACGGCAACGAGCAATAACAGACTGGATTTCAAATTGCGTGGTTTCATGAATGGAAATGAGAGGATTACGCGCGTTACCAACACTATCTGAAATAGTTATTAATTCATCAGTTTCTTTGATTACACTATCCAAAACTGCCTGATGATCGCCGTCAGTGAAAGGGCGGTAATACAAGCAGCCGTAACAGCATCGCACTTCACAGAAAGGACACTTACCATCAGTTCTGGAACAGCCACCTATATCATAATGCAATTGGTCGCCAACCACTCCTGTCACTCGGTAACCTTGCCAATCTTGAGCGGATGTCAGTTTTCCTGTCAGCATCATGGCAACCATATTTTGCCAGACAGGATTAATACCGAGCGCTTTGGCTCTGATCAATGCCAGCGCTGGGGTAGCTAAAATATAATGTTTTGCGGCCACCAATGAGGAATGCCCAAGTATATGTGCTATTTCCTCGGCACTTGCACCTTGCATTGCCAGAGAGTGACCAACGTTGTGACGTAAATCAGTAGGTGTAATTATGGGTTCGGCAGCCTCTCCGCGAGCAACTGCCGCCTGATAATCTGGCGGGCTGAAACTGAGGAGCGCCAGATTAATTGCCTGAGATACATAACGCGGTGCTGAAAAGCTGAAATCAAATAGTTTGTCCTCAGGTTTGAGCTCAAATCTCCCAGTATAGTGCATGACCAACTCACCAACTTCCGGTGGAATTGCCAGAAATAATCGCTCTGTCGTCACACGTCTTTGTTTGGCGTATGGCAAAAACACGCTGTATCGAACCAGCCCAGATTTCTGATTTCGCGTATCGATACGAAAATCTTTCACCGCCAGTCTTGCCAATTGTACGGGACGTGCCCCTGTTACATAGACCAGCCCAAGAATCGCTGCATTTCGCACATCGCTTTGACTGAAATTTTTTCCATGGCGTAACAGCGAAGCCATTTCAAACAACCCATTGATAATCATGTTTTTCTCAAGCGGGTCCAGTACATTATCGATTTCCTGATATATACTCCAACGATCGGAATGCGGACGAGGGATGAATTCAAGATCATCGTAATCTTCAAGAGTAAAACTCGGGAATGTTTCAGCGCAGAGGATTTTTAGTCCGAATAATACGGAGTAAAAGGCACCGCTATCAATGTCGTCTTTTTCCAGAAAACTACGGAGCGTAGCAAAGGAAAACTCAGCATGTTCGCGGCAATGTTCGATTGTATGCTTCCAGTCAAGATACAAAGTTGGAAGTCTCGTTGGAAATCTCATCGATGCATATTTGAAGCAAATATACTTAATTAATTTATTCGACACATTATCTTGTTTAAATAACAAGCAGCGACGACTGCCGGCGTAATAGAATTCCCATTTATTGCCAGCATTAATTATGTATCTGTCATCAAACTCCATTGCAGTCTTCAGATAAATCCGCTCAGGAATGTTAAGATCGAGGATGGCTTTGGTTAAGTCGGAAGAATACATTGAAATCCCGACGTCGGACATAAGCGTGTTTTTACTGGAACTCATCATTATACTCATCCGTTATGATATTTAAGATTTCATTCAGTACAGTATTATCCTGGGCAATGCGTTGGATATTGGCTAGATTTGCCTGTTCAGACAGAAAACGTTTTGCATACAGATCAGGCATTTGGCTTGTCGGACTCCATCCCCCCATTAATCGCAATTCATCTTTGGCTTCTTCCATTAATCCTGAGAGAGTAGGGAGCTCAACAGCAAGGTGCTTTCTGTTTGACTGATTCTTCAAATATTTTAAACGATATATCCTTTGCAAAGTCAGGTAAGCCCATGTATGTCGGGTAGTATGTGGTGTTAATTTTTGCAACGAGTCAAAATACAACGGTGATTTGTACTCAGGATGATTATCAGTAAAGACCTGTTCGACTTTCGAAAAAACAGAACGAATAGCAGCGTAGGATAATGGTTTCCCCGCCCGCCGATCCGATGTGAAAATGAAATCGTGGTTATCAGTTTTTGGTCGTATTTTCCCTATATAAATACTCAGAAAACTATAATCCTGTTTATCGAGCTCCAGCACTCGATTCGCCCATACATTTTTTAGGGAAGGAGCATTCTTTCTGGGATCGTATCCGTCCTCAACAGTCGTGATGATCAGACTAAACTTATCTCCTTTTATATTTGATTTAATAGAGCTGCGCTCTAACAACAATAGCTCACCTATTCGTAATCCATAATTTAATAACAGACGAACAATCAGAAAATTTCGGAACTGAAGATACCCAAAAGGGAAAGGATTTAGTGGGTTATGCTTTTGGGGAGAGGAGGGGGCTATTATACCGTACAAGCTGATCACCATAGCACCAGTTAAGCTCTGAAATCCCTGGCTACTGTGACTGCGTTGCGAAGATTTCCTTGGTGTCGTCAGTGTTCGATAGTTGTCCCGGCAAAGATGCAAACGGGTATGTAAACGTGAAGCCACAAGTGATAATGCTTTGGGAGAATCATCACAAAATGTTGGTGATATATAAGTGTTAATTAAAAAAGAAATAAAGTGAACCACCGCCCTAAATCGGGCTGCGTTAGTAGAACCGTGGGGCTCAGAGACCGTCGTAAATGGCAGTCGCTTTGACTGGATGATGCGACCATTTTCAAGATACAGTAAAAAATCGGGCATTTCCCCGATAGCAATGTCCGGATTATGGCCAGATGAATAGAAGCTGTAGCAAAACGTGACGCGATGCTTTTGCTGCCAGAATTCGTAGAAGAATTTCACAGCCTGTAGCGAAGCATTCTGTGTGGACAATGAACGATGAGCAAGATGATCAATGTAATACCTGAGTGGATACAACAATGGCAAACAGGTTGCCATGTCCATCAGGATCCATTGCCGTTTATAGTCGGAGATAACCAACTGATTGAGTGAGTACATGACTTAACCTCATAATGATTGTGGTTATGAAGAAAATGTACTCTGAACCTAACGCAAGAAACGAGAGGGAAGTCAGAAATTACTAACGTATTGATTTATCGTAACGTGGATGTGACTTATGAACTTATTAACCACCACAGGTGATTTAACATAATATACATTATGCGAACCAATAGAGGCACACACAGGAACTGGCCGTTCCGCTGAGTAAATCCCCGCATCCAGAAAAACTCTTTTTCCAGCATCAACCATCATCCCTACGGCTGACAATCTGATAATGATAAATTTTCCCGCTCGGGCCAGCGAACGGCAGCAAAAACTCCCCCCGTACCAATCTACGGGCGTTTTTAGGACTCTGCTTAGCCGCAGTCTAACGATACACCATAATTTATTAGCCTCTGTGTAAACACCCAGCGGTAGCAAAGTATCGATCGATTGTGTGGCGATCGCCCTCGCCTTTTCCTCGTCATATCCCCGTGAACTCTGTAGATCCTGAGCATATTCAAGAATAAAAAACTGGCGATATTCGGGGTAATCCCCCTCTGCCATATCTATCAAATTCACCATTGTGTTCACGTTATCGATCCTTATATAACAAAAAAGCCGCCAGCGGATTCACATCCCATTGGCGGCTTATGGTAACCGAAAAGCGACTTAGCCTCTCAATTTACTATGATATTCACCTTTCAGCGTATTGATCTCAGCTAATACGGCTTTAGCTTCACTCAGTTTACCCTCATCGGCCAGAGCCTGCGCACTGTCGACTTTTTGCAAAATTTTATCCAACCCTTCTATATAGGCTTTTCTGTCTGGGCCATCTGCTGGCTCTTTCGCGAAATCAGGCGGCACCTGCGTTTTGGCGTGCTCGACGTGCTCACGAAATGTACTCAGTGCGGTTTTCAGCGCTGCGGTATCGTCAGCTTTGGTAGCGGCGGTATAGCTTTTCTGCATACCTCGCATATCTTCCGATACCGTTGCATTCGCCAAAACAGGTGTCAACAAACTCCCAGCCAACAGCACAGAAAAACAGATCTTGGTCATTTTATTCATCTTGAACTCTCGCTTGTGTTCCACAGCACGACATACTCAGAGAATCTGGCCACCACATACTGGCCAGCCCAATCTTGCTTTTGTTATATTGCGTCCTACATCATTGCCCATATCACGGAGCGATGACTATGCTAATTTTATGGTCATTACGGTAAAGATGTTAAATTATTTTTAATTGATTCATTGTTTTTGATTGTATAAATGTAAAAGTTATCACTAATTTGAGTTTGGTAAGCATTTTCTGCTGTTGACTCCGGGTAGTCTGGCGTCGCCTTTTTGATAATATTATGTCGGTGTGTCATCAATTCCCAATCGCTTCACCGCAAGGTGCTGCGCGATGGTTGGCTGGGTTGAACGTGATACCGTCAATCCGTAGAACATATTCTGAATAAATCCAAATCTATTATTTCATCATATAATAATTCCACCCTATAGACATAAACTCGATAATATATTTACTGCTTTATTGTTTTAAGATAAAACCGATTTACTTATTTATACAAAAAACTGATTATTTTTATGCCAAGTGAGATTTCCAATGCAATGGATTTTTAAAAGTGAATCTTTGTCTTGGCGTTATTATTTTTATCACTCATCTATGTTATTAATCTTGAATCATATTGGATGTGAAACATGAATAAAATAACCTCATTAGCGTTGTCTGCATTATGCGTTATTCCGTTGATTAATACCGCTCACGCTCAGTGGGAATTGAACGATATTTGTTACGGCTACGCTACCGCAACAGGCTCTGGGTATCAGGGCGGCGCACTGTTGTTGGATCCTATCCCCAAAGACATGGAGATCGCCGCGCTGAACCGGAGCCAACTTGACTATCGTGGCGTGAAGGCGTCACTGGCCGGAGCTTACCTGAAAGTCAATGGCCCCAAAGGCAGTACGGTCGTCTATGTCACAGATCTTTACCCTGAAGGTGGGGATTGTGCATTAGATTTATCGTTTAATGCTTTCGAAAAAATAGGTGATCTGCAAGATGGGAAAATAAATATAGACTGGACGCTGATCGAAGCACCAGTAAATGGCAACGTTATTTATCGTATCAAGGAAGGGTCAAACCCTTATTGGGCCGCGGTGCAATTCAGAAACGTGAAATATCCGGTTATTGAAATGAAATATATGCGCGATAACCAATGGATTGCGGCACAGAAGACTGATTATAACCATTTTATTGTTGAACACGTCGGAATGAATGACATCCCGATTGAATTCACCGACGTAAAAGGCAATGTCCTCAGTGATACACTGCCGCCAATGTCACAAAGTACCTCATCCGCTTACCTGATCACAGGCAACGTCCAACTGTAATCGTCAATAGCCAGAGGGATGCTGACAGCGTGCAGCTTCCCTCGCGGCTGCCTGATCGCATTGAAAAAAACCAACGGCACTTTTGTCTGCGTTTTCATCATATTATCTGGATGGCATCTGCTGCACATGAGGACACTTCTCGTTTCCCACTTTTCCTATTGCCCAAATATTTGTTAGTTTTATCACTTCTTTAAGCGTTTGATTCGCCATCATTCGCACTACAGTATACCCTGTCGCAGATTGCATTCTATTTTCTGCTTTAGGCATCATTACAAAAGGTCTCTTTTGCGTGGCAAAATTATTTTTACGTAGTGGAAGTTTGGATGATTTTCTGGCGCTGGGTGAGAATGGGCAGCCAGTTTATGCATCAGCACTTCAATTGCGGGAAACGTTACGTCTCAGAAAACAACAGCAGATTGCCGATTGTCTGGCGATTCCCCAACCCAACGAGCATGGCGATCGCATTGACTGGTATTCACCACTTGACGGTAAAGTCACCTCTTGGATTGCTGCCAGTGAAGAAGAACGTGAAAAGGCGCTGTCGTTACTGGAAACCTATCAAACCGCAGTTGCCGACATCAGCCAGCGTGCGCAAAATGCAGAAAAAGCGGGGCAGAAACTTTTCGGTGTCCTGCTGGCAAAAGCGATACAGTTTCCTGGCGCAAACCATGTTTATCTGGTTGATGGCAAACCGGTCTTAACATTCTGGGGTTTCGTCAATCTCGATAAAAAATCCCGCCTTGATGCGCTGGATTGCCTGAGACCCGTCGTCAAGGAAATCGAACCGATTTTTGCTGCCCCCGCTCCAGTTGCAAGCACGCCAACGCTTCCGCTGGTCGATACCGAACCCAAGCCAGAACCCCTGCCTATCGTTCAACCCGAATCTGTTGAACCAACGCCTGCGGTGGCGGCTACACCGCTTGCTCGCCCACCATTTTTCCGCCTATGGTGGTTGCTACCTGCTGCCGCGCTGTTAGCTATTTTGTCATTGCAGATACGCGGTTGCATGTCAGGGCAAGACGAAAAAACAACATCCGAATTAGCTGCGACGGTCAAGCCGGAAAAACGTGTGCTGCCTTCTTCTACGCCAGTTGAAACAGCACCACAGCAAGAAAGTATTCCCGTTCCTCCCGTTGCTGAAAAAGAGATCGTTAAAGCGGCTGAGCCAGTGGTTCCTACACCTCCTGCTGCGGTTACTGCTGTTTCCGAAACACCGGCCGTAGAAGCGGCTAAACCGGAAACCTCTGTTGTTCCACAGGCAGAGCCTGCTGTCGAACAAGTGCCAGCGATCCCCGCAGGTAAAGATGATTTAGTCATGCCTGCCGACGCGGTGAAAGTCGGTTCTATTAAGTTTCTGAACGGCAACTGGCGCGTCATTGTCGATGGCAAAGCCCCTATTACCGGCAGACCACCTAGCCTGCGTTACCAGATTCAAAATGGAAAAGGCACGGCGCGTATCACTCATGGTGACGGTGTCACATGTCGCGCCAACATCGAGGCAGGATTAATGAGTTCCGGCAATTTGATCATCAACAGTCGCTCTGGTGCCCGCTGTTCCGATAATTCGCGTTTCCAAATGCCGGAACTGGTCTGTAAACAAGGCGCGGCCGGCGCAGCAGCGGAGTGTATCGGTCGCTATGACGAAAATACCGTTTTCCCGATGACGATAAAGCGCGAGAGTAAATAATCATGCTGGCTACAATTACCGATTATAAACAACGCATTACGTTGATTCAGGACAGCGGAATTCAGTTTTTGGATTTTGCTTTAAAGCCGCAATTTTTGGCTGAGCAGCCTAATTGCTATGTGCGTAAAAGTGCCAATGGCCCCTTGCTCCACCTGCTTTACGATGAACATACGGACAAGTTCCTGCTGCCTTCGGCAACGGGTATGCCGCCTGAAGTCGTGAAACCGGAGCTGAGTATTTCGCTTGAGCAATCGCTAAAGCTGCTGGAGAAGATCTGGTTGCCGTTGCCCTTCTTCCGCTTTAATCCACCTCGTACCTTTATGGGCGGGCCTGACAACTGGGCGCGGATGCAGATCCTCGCGTTGGATACGCCCGATCAGGACGGCAACACGCACCGGATTTGTCTGGCGTTCGATACCAAGACCTATCCGGAAGGTCACGAATATGAAACGCTGGCGCCCAATGCCAATGACATCAAAACTGGCGGGAGTTTCGCGCTGGCTTATCACAGCGATGAACTGGGTGAATTCCTCGATGAGACCTGGGTCGACGGCTGGCTGCGTGAGGTCTTTACTCAGCGAGTTAAAGCGCTGGAAAACCGCGATAGCCACGATGTAAAAGTGGCGCTCAGGGGATTTGAATATCAGGCGCATTACCTGAATGTGTTGGATATGCTGGGCAACCAGCTTGAGATACCAGAAATTCGCATTAATACCTGCACGTTGCAGGAACCGGCAGTCAATGTTGACCTGATTCTGGATGTGGGAAACTCGCATACCTGCGGCATTCTGGTAGAGGATCATGCAGATGAAAGCAACGGTCTGAAGCAGACCTATGAACTGCAATTGCGCGATCTGAGTGAGCCACATTATCTGTACAACGAGCTGTTCGAGAGCCGCGTTGAGTTTTCACAGGCGAAGTTCGGCAAAGAAAATTTCTCCGTAGAAAGCGGCCGTGACGATGCTTTCATCTGGCCGTCGATCACCCGCGTCGGGCGTGAGGCCAGCCACATGGCGCTGCTGCGTCAGGGAACGGAGGGATCGAGCGGAATTTCCAGCCCGCGTCGCTACCTGTGGGATGAAGAAAGCTATGCGCCAGGCTGGCGTTTCAGCCAGACGGACGCACATTCTCAGACCGAACCACTAGCCACCGCCATGCCGTTGACCATCATGCTTAATGATGAAGGTCAGCCGCTCTACAACCAGCCGCTGGAAGAACGCTTACCTGTGTTCTCGCCGCACTATAGTCGCAGTTCGATCATGACGTTCATGCTCTCCGAATTGCTGGCACAGGCGCTCATGCAGATGAATAGCGCCGCTCAGCGGTTAAAGATGATCCACAGCACCGCGCCGCGCCAACTGCGAAATATCATTCTGACGCTACCTTCAGCGATGCCGAAACCCGAACGTGAAATCTTCCGCCGCCGGATGCATGAAGCGATCGCGCTGGTCTGGAAAGCAATGGACTGGCACCCGATGGATGAGGATTTCACTACCCCAACAGACAAACAACTGAGCCGGGTTCCGGTGCCTGAAGTACAAATCGAGTGGGATGAAGCCACCTGCGGGCAGATGGTTTACCTGTATAACGAAGCGCAGGTGAACTTTGGCGGTCGTGCAGAAGATTTCTTTGCCAGTATGGCGCGCCCGGATAAAGAGCTGGACGAGGGGGAACCCGCAGGCAAAACGTTACGTATTGCCTCAATTGACATCGGCGGAGGCACCACCGATCTCGCCATTACGCAATATCTGCTTGATGACGGTGTGGGTAACAACGTTAAAATTATTCCGCGCCTGCTGTTCCGCGAAGGCTTTAAGGTCGCTGGCGATGATATCCTGTTGGACGTCATTCAGCTTTATATCCTCCCTGCGTTACAGGCCGCGCTAAAAACCGCAGGCATGGCCAGCCCGGATGCGCTAATGGCGAAACTGTTCGGCAATGAAGGTCGGATGGATGCACAGCTTACGCTGCGCCAACAGGTGACGTTACAGGTCTTCATCCCGATTGGTCGCGCGATACTGGAAGCCTACGAGCGCTTTGATCCGCTGGATACCAGCGCTGAGATCGAGTCCACCTTCGGTGAATTACTGGAACAGGCGCCCACGGAAAAAGTGTTGGAATACATCAATACGGAAGTTCAGCGCGAACTGCCAGTTAGCGACAAGGTATTCGATATTTTGCAGGTGCCGCTCATCCTCAAACTGAGCAAACTGCATGGCGAATTCCTCTCTAACAAAATGAACATCACGCAGAATTTGCGCCTGATGTCTGAAGTCGTATCGCTGTATTCATGCGATGTGCTGCTGCTCACGGGGCGACCTTCTCGCTTCCCAGGGATTCAGGCGCTGTTCCGCCACCTGCAACCGCTGCCGATTAACCGGATGCTGTCATTGGATGGATATCACACCAATGACTGGTATCCGTTTAACAAACGTGGACGCATTGATAACCCGAAATCCACCGCGGCTGTTGGCGCGATGTTGTGCCTGCTGGCACTCGATCTGCGCCTGCCAGGTTTTTACTTTAAGGTCGGTGATTTCCAGCCCTATTCCACCATCCGCTATCTCGGCATGATGGACAGCAGCAACGCGCTGACGCTGGATAATGTGTATTACAGTGATATCGATCTGGATGCGCCAGATTTTGTGCTCGATCCACAACACAGTTTTCAGGTGCGTGGTTCTCTCTGTCTTGGATTCCGTCAGTTGGACAATGAGCGTTGGCCCGCATCCTCACTCTATATGCTCTCGATTGTCGATCAGGACTTAGCGCGGAAGGTCGTTGGCGACAGTAAGCTGCACGTCCGACTGGCGGTGACAAAGAGCGACGATCAACATAGTCCCGAACGCTTTGAGATTACCGAAGCCGTATTGGAAGACGGCACCCGTGTTCCGCCACAGCATTTACGGCTTAAATTGAACACATTATCCGCAAACGGTTCAGGAGCGACCCATTATTGGATCGATAGTGGGAGTGTATTTAAAAAATGAAACGATTAACGCCCAAACAACTTTCTACCCGACTTCACGGCCAGCTACAGGCCGTCGCGCAAGGCGTTGAACAGGCTATAGGCTGGGTTGAAAGCACACGCCAGAACGCACCACGCCTGGACATCGAAGCCGATCGTTTGATTGTCAAACTGCGCCGCAATTACAATAAAGCACAGCACCTGTCCGACGTGGCGCAGAAAGAGATTGCCATCGGCTTTTTTGGTCTGTCTCAGGCGGGAAAATCCTATCTGATCGCCTCGCTGGCCGGGGGCGAAAGCGGCAAACTGGAAACCACGTTCGAGGGGCAGCAGTTAGATTTTATCGAACATATTAATCCGTCCGATCGAGCCACCTCGCTTGTCACTCGCTTTAGCCGACAGTCAGGCGTGAAGAACAAATCCTTCCCCGTTCAGTTGCAACTGCTCAGCGAACTGGATATCGGCAAGATCATGGCAAACGCGTTTTTGAACGATCTCAATCAGGGGACAACGTTCGAAGAGCTGGATGAACGCCATATTGCCGAGCACATTAAAACGTCGTTGATGCACCGCCAGCCTGAATCCGTTGAAGGCATCAACCGCGATGAAGTCGTCGAACTCTGGGACTACCTCGCGCGCCACGATGCCAAACGGCAAAAACAGTTAGCGGCGCACTTCTGGCCCGTTGCCATTGAATTAGCACCCTATCTCACCGTAGATGATCGCGCTCAGCTTTTCTCCGTGCTGTGGGGCGAATTGCCTTCTCTCACCGCCGCCTATCGCCATTTCAGCCACACGCTGCAACATCTGTCTGGTACGCGTAAGCTGTTAGCCCCCTTACGGACACTGGTGGATGAGGATTTAAATCCGGCAGAGGGATTGATCGACGGTTCCGCGCTGGAACGACTGCACAGTACCGACGACCCCAGCATTCTGGTGCGTCCGGTTCAAAACGGTCGTGCCGGGAAAACAGCGGAACTCTCGCTGGCCGAGTTAACCATGCTGGCTGCGGAGTTGCTGATCCCTCTGCATTCGCCCCCCAAGGAAGCGCTGTTCGAGCAGGTCGATGTGCTCGATTTCCCCGGTTTTGGTGAAGTTCGCGAAACGCAGGAGGAGCCACCAGCAAGACGTCGCAACTCGCTGCATCCGTTAGCGCACACGCTTTTGCGTGCGAAACGAGCCTATCTGCTGGAACGTTATACCGATAATCAGGAAATGAACGTATTGATGGTATGCAGCGCCGCAGGCGACCGTGCTGACGTTAAAGTCGTCGGCAAGGCGCTGGATCACTGGGTTAAACAAACTCAGGGTGAAAATGCGCAGGTTCGTAGCCATCGTAAACCGGGGCTGATTTGGGCGGTAACCCGCTACGATCGACGTATTACACACGGGCAAAATTACGATGCTGCGGTACAGCGTTATGTCGGTAATCCAGGTGACGCCTGGGGAACCATGCTGGCCATGGATAAACGTGGCGTAGCACGCATGGCGACGTGGTTGGGGACCGAGGTTCATCGAGAAGTGAAGCTGGGGCGTATTGGCGAACAGCTTAACGAGCTTCAACGGGAACTTAGCGATAACCTGCTGGGTAACTGGTATCTGCCCGTCGATGTTGACGATCCGGCAGAAAAGCAGCGTATCGCGGAGACATTGCTTAAATCGCTCCAGACCCGTACCGGTGTTCACGGCGAACTGCTGGAGCGGCTTCTGCCCTCGCGTGATGAGCTACGCCGCCTGTATCTGCAACAGCAAGGGGGGCACTATGGTGGTTTCCACGCTGACGTTGAAGACCTCTCTGCACCGTTGGCCAATAGCGATCCGTTTGGCGTTGGGATCGAAATTGATCTGTTTGCCGATGAGCCGATCGCTATCGATCAGCCAGCACCGCCGATGTTGACGACCGATCATAGCTATGAGGCAGACTATGCACACGGCGTTTATCGTTACTGGATTAACTACCTGCGCAGTCTGCCGGAAAATGCTCCACTGCTCGATCTACTGAACGTGCCAAAATCCACGATCGAAATGTTGGTTGAAGAATTGATTACCGGCAGCATCCGTTTGCGGATTGAAGACGCGCTGGTCGATATGTTGGTCGACGGGGAGCAATTGGGGATCAACCGTGAGAATAAAGCCGACCGTCAGGTTTCACGCGTGCTGACTATTCTTGGTGACTTTGTTGCCTGGCTCGGCTTCCAGCAGCTTGATGAATCGCTGCGCCCTGCCAGCCGTATTAATCGCGGTCATAAGATTTTCGCCAAGCCGGAAAAACAGGCGGTGAGCTTTGGGGCTTCACAGCGCTTAACCAAGCTGTCGCTCACGCCGACCAACAATACGGCGTTTTATATCTATGACTGGCTGGTCGGTCTGAATGAGATGATTATCCAAAATGCGGGTTACTCCGCGGCGCGAGAAGTCAGCGCTAAGCAGCGTGAACAACTAGGCACAATTCTGACGTTGATTAAACCTGCTGAGAAGTAACCTTCAGCCTACCGCTGTCGATCCAAAAAACATGGCGTGACGTTGTCACTAAATTTTGCGCCATGTTTTCTTCTTTCTCCCCCCCGTATGTACTTATCGCCCTTGCCGTTCCTCAAAATCTTATTTGACGAACGGTGGATTCAATCTATACCTAAATTGATATCTTTCAATTAATAAGCGTTGACGTTCCTCTATCTGTTAGCCATCTCCACTGCGTGGACGTGGGTGACCTTAACAGGAGTGGTGATGACGATAGAAAAAGCGCGTGAGGAAGACGACATCTCGGTAGAGAACGACGAATACGAACCTATTCTGCTGAGAATAAAGGCATTTTATCGAGATCTAACAGCCAAAAGATTAACGGATCTGGGTGATATCTATCATCAGGATATTCACTTTATCGACCCCATTTCCAGCCATCATGGGTTGAATGCTTTACATCGCTACTTTTCTCATTCACTCGACAAGATGAGCTACTGTCAGTTCAAGATCGCCGATGTCCACACTTTCCGCGGCGGTGCAATGATGTTCTGGACGATGCACTATGCACACCCGTCGTTAAAGCGTAATGCGCCGCTGACATTAGCTGGCTGTAGCCACCTGCTCTTCGCCGACAACAAAGTAATCTACCACCGTGACTATTACGATATGGGCGACATGCTTTATCAGCATATCCCTCTGCTTGGTTCGCTTATCCGTTACCTGAAATCAAGAATGCAGACATGAAACGTGTATTGATCACCGGGGCCAGCTCTGGAATTGGCCAGCAACTGGCACTGGATTATGCCAGCGACGGCTGGGATGTGCTCGCCTGTGGTCGTGATGAACAGCGGCTTCACGCATTAACCGCTGCCTTCCCAACCATTAGTACGGCAGCATTTGACATGACGAACCTGGCGGATACGCAGCAGGCGTTGGGCAGCGTCACAACCGATTTGGTGATTCTCAGTGCAGGAACCTGCGAATATCTGGATAACGGCGTCGTTGACGCGGAAAAAATCCGTCGGGTGCTGACAACCAACGTGATCGGCCCGGTGAATTGCCTGTCGGTGTTATTGCCACAGCTTGCCAACGGTAGCCATCTGGCGCTGGTTGGCTCGACCGCCAGCCTCGTTGCGCTGCCAAGAGCGGAGGCTTATGGTGCCTCAAAGGCGGCGCTGGCCTATTTCGCCCGCAGCCTGGCGCTGGATTTGCAGTCTCGCCATATTACCGTGTCGCTGATCCTGCCCGGTTTTGTCGATACCCCGCTCACCGCACGTAATGACTTTCCGATGCCGATGCTGATTTCTGTGTCGCAAGCTTCGGAGGCTATTCGCCGTGGTCTGGCAAAGAAAAAACGCGAGATCGCCTTTCCTCTGCGCTTTGCGCTCTTGCTCAACGTGATTTCTGTTCTCCCACAGTCATGGCAACGTCTGCTCGCCAGCCGGTTAGTAAGGTAAAACGTATGAAGATTGCCATTATTGGCAGCGGCATTTCTGGCTTAACCTGCGCATTCAAGTTATCCGATCGCTTTCAGGTGTCGGTATTTGAGGCGAACGATTATCTGGGGGGCCACACGGCAACGGTCGATGTCGTTCAGGATGACGTCCCCTACGCCATCGATACGGGATTTATTGTCTACAATGAACGGACCTATCCCCATTTTATTGCATTACTGGATGAACTGGAATTAACTGGCCAGCCCACCGAAATGAGCTTCTCGGTCAGTAATCCCGTTTCTGGTCTGGAATATAACGGGCATACGTTAAACACGCTATTCGCCCAGCGCGGCAACCTGTTCCGCCTCAGTTTTTATCGTTTTGTTGCGGAGATTGTGCGCTTTAACCGCGTGTGTAAGCAGTATCTTGCCAACGGCGATTACCAGGGGCTGACGCTACGCCATTTGTTGCAGCAGGAAAGATTCTCGCCGTTCTTTGCCCAGCACTATCTTTTGCCAATGGGCGCGGCGATCTGGTCGTCATCGCTTGAGGATATGCGCCATTTTCCTCTATCGCTTTTCCTGACTTTCTTCAACCATCACGGGTTATTGGATTTGGTTAATCGCCCGCAATGGATGGTGGTGCCCGGTGGTTCACGGGAGTATGTGCGGCGACTCGCCGAGCGTATCCGCGATCGGGTGACAATCCATATCCAGACGCCCGTCAATCAGGTCATACGCGATGATAAAGGTGTTACTGTGCATACCGCCAGTCAGGCGTATCAATTTGATCAGGTTATTTTTGCCTGCCACTCCGATCAGGCACTGGCGCTGCTGGAAACGAGTACGCCCGATGAGCAGCGTATCCTCGGTGGCATACGCTACCAACCTAACCGCGTGATTTTGCATACCGACACCCAGCTTCTGCCCCATAACCAGCGGGCATGGGCGAGCTGGAATTACCGCCTGCCAGTCGATCAGGCGTTTAGCCGCGTGCGTGCCTCCGTGACCTATAACATGAACATTCTGCAAGGTATTCGTTCATCCACGACCTTCTGTGTCTCACTGAACCCTCAGCAGGACATCGACCCGAATAAAATACTGCACCACGCGATTTATCATCACCCGGTGTTTACTCAACAGACGACAGAGCACCAACAGCAGCGTGAACGTATTAATGGGCACAACCGAAGCTGGTTTTGTGGTGCTTATTGGTACAACGGTTTTCATGAGGATGGCGTAAGAAGCGCACTGGATGTCGTGAGTCAGATTGCCCAGAGCGTGCCATATGAATAGCGCTCTGTATGTGGGTAAGGTTCGCCATCGACGCTTTACGCCCGTCACACATCGTTTTGACTATGCATTATTCATGACGTTAATTGATTTAGATGAGATCCCCGCCTTGCCGCATGCGGGGATTGCGCTGGAGCGTTTTTCCCCTGCGTCATTTTGTCGCGGTGATTACCTCGGTGGCGGCGATATCAAAACCAAAGCGCAGGATCGGATTGCAGAACTGACCGGTGAACACCTCACGGGGAAAGTTTTACTGCTGTGTCAGCTACGCTATCTGGGCTGTTATTTCAATCCGGTCAATTTCTATTATTTGTACGATGAGCATAACGAACTACGCTGGTTATTGGCAGAAGTGCGCAATACCCCCTGGAACGAACGTCATACTTATGCCGTCGTCCCCGATGGTTCTACGCCTGTTTCTAAAGCGTTTCATGTGTCGCCTTTTAACCCGATGGAGATGGTGTATCACTGGCGACTCACGCCGCCCGACGCGCGTCTGAGGATCCACATTGAGAACCACCGACAAGGACGCGAGTTTGATGCGACGCTGGTGCTGCATCGTCAGCCACTCACTCGCGCCACTCTGCGTACTCAGCTTTGGTCTCTGCCGTTAATGACGATGAAAACCGCCTGCACCATCTATTGGCAGGCTTTGAAACTGTGGATTAAACGCTCGCCCGTTTATCCTCATCCGCAGTCTGGAAAAAAGGACACCCCATGAGTTCAACGGAAACACAGTTGGTGCGTCACCCGAGCAATACCGCTCGCTATGCTCGGGCCAAAAAAATGGTGTTTCTTCTGCTTAGTCGAATAGACGGCGGAGGATTGCGCCTTCGTGAACCAGAAGGCAATGAAACGTTATTCGGGGATCAACACGCGACGCTGCAAGGTGAAATCACGATACATAACCATCGCGTTTATCGCCGCGTCTTACTGGGTGGAAGCATCGCTGCTGGCGAAAGCTATATCGATGGTGACTGGAGCTCAACCAACCTCACGCTCGTTCTCCAGCTTTTGGCGCAAAATCAGGCGTTAGTCGATACGCTTGAAACGCGTTTTGGCTGGTTGACGGGGCCATTTCATCGATTTATCCACTGGTGTCGCCGTAACCGCCCACAGCAGGCGCAGAAAAATATCGCCGCTCACTACGATCTGGGCAACCATTTTTACCGCAGCTTTCTCGATAGCGAGATGCTCTACTCCAGCGCCTGGTATCAGCAACCCGAAATGACGCTGGAAGATGCACAGCGCGCCAAGCTGCGCCGTCTCTGCGAACAGTTGGCGCTCTGTGAAACGGATCATTTACTGGAAATCGGCACCGGCTGGGGGGGATTAGCCGAACTGGCCGCCCGTGAATATGGCTGTTACGTCACCACCACCACGCTGTCGCAACAGCAGTATGACTACGCGGTTGAGCGCATTCAGCAAGCAGGCCTGAGCCATAGAGTGACGGTGCTGCTACAGGATTACCGCGCGTTGACAGGTCAGTATGACAAGCTGGTGTCGGTCGAAATGATCGAAGCAGTCGGAAAAGCCTATTTACCCACCTTCTTCAAGCGTTGCCAGCAATTGCTGCGTCCACAAGGCCGTATGGTGCTTCAGGCAATCACCATTGCCGACCAGCGTTACAGCCATTACTGTCGTAACGTTGATTTTATCCAACGCTACATTTTCCCCGGCGGTTTTCTGCCTTCGGTCACGGCAATGACCACGACCATGACGCGGCATACCGATTTTATCACCCGCGATCTGTTTGATATCGGTCAGGACTATGCCCGCACCCTCAGCGAATGGCGGAAGCGTTTTTATCAGCAGTGGCATACGCTGAATACTCAGGGCTTTGATGAATCTTTCCAGCGCCTGTGGGTGTTTTACCTTTGCTATTGTGAAGCGGGCTTTCGCGCACGCACCATTAGCACGGTACAACTCACTGCGGAAAGACCATGAATAAAAAGCGATTAGGCGGTGGTGGAGCAAAAATGGCATGTGGTGTGATTAAGTAAGAAGACGTGCGATGCCGTATATCCTTCGTAGCACGGCATCGCACATTAACCGTCGTTAGTTATCGGATAGCGCGTTTTAATATTCGATTGGCACCGCTCAGGAAATCGTCAGCAACGTTGTTCACTTCGCCATTGCCGTAGTCCAGTTTTTGCAGACTGGTTGTCCACAACTGGACTAACTCCTGATTTTCCATAAAAGGTGACACAGGCACTTTAGACGCGGGTTGTTCCGCTGCCGCCCGATAGGCATTTGCTAACAGGTTGCCAGAGTTGATCACGCCAATCTCTTCCAACAGTTTTTGCGCTTTCGGGTTGGCTGGCATCCCGTTTTGTAACCCGACTGCCTTCACGCCTTCTGGATTACTTAGCATAAAACTCATCAGCATCGCCGCTTCTTTGGGATACTTACTGTTCTTGCTAATCGCGAACAGAGAAGACGGCTTGGTGGTCAGCCCCGAATCTTTAGCACCTGGCATCGTGATAAACGGCCCCGTTTCCAGCACCGTCTCTTTCGGCATGTTGCTGGAATAGGTGTAGATAGCGGAATCCCACAGATACATGCCCGCGAGTTCACCGTTAATCCAGGGGCGGATTTCATAGACGTTAGTGCGCCCGAACGAAGAGAAATAACGCTGATCGGGTATCACATGAGAATCAACCAGCTTTTTGTAAAAACCGAAAAGCTCCCGTACCTGATCGCGGCTATAAGCAATACTCTGTTTCTTTTCATCGATCAGGTCGATGCCATATTTTTGTGCCATATAGCTACGGCCAAGCGTGAGCATATCCAGCACATCGCTGGATCCCTGAGCAACACCGAGCGGGTAATAATTATCCCCCAGTTTTTGCTTAAACACCGGGCCTGCGGCAAACAATTCATCCCAGGTTTTCGGGTAAGCAACGCCCGCCTTGTCCCAGGTGGTTTTATTGTAGATCATGCTGCGGGACGTCATCGAAATCGGCAAGCCTTGCAGCTTCCCTTGTACGTCCGACGTTTTCAGGTAGTTAGCCGGAAAATCGCTCAGCCCCAGAATATCTTTTTGTTTATTCAAATCATAAAAGCCGTCGCCATTGCGGGAAAATTGCGGTAGCCAGTTCCAGTCAATACGAATGACATCCGGCTCTTGCCCCCCAGCCATCTGGGTTGAAAGACGTGAAAGGTAGCCGTCCCAGCCAGCATATTCAGCTTTAACGGTAATGGTCGGATTGGCTTTTTGAAATGCGTTAATCGCCGCCAGCGTCGCCTCGTGCCGCTGATTGCCTCCCCACCAGGAGATGCGGATCTCAGCAGCGTCGGCAGAATGAGAAAATGCAGCGCCCAGTGGAAGCGCGGCGCAGAGTAAGAGTAGGTGAGGTAATGTGTTCCGTGTTTTCGCCATAATAGAACCCTTATAATAGTATTCGGAGGTTTCCACTGGTCTGGCTGCATGCAAACAGACCGGTACTACGGATGCGAAAGCGCTGACTGCCTGAAATATTCGTCAGACAGAGACTCTGATTAATTCTCTCTTTTAAGATTAACGGCCAGTTCGCTTATTTTCACTGGCAGTTCGGTGCGTAATGATCGATTAGCGGCGATACCGGTTAAAATAGACATGGCTCCGTCACGATAATCCGCTGCACGATGTAATGGATCGGGTTCCGGTGTACCAAACAGATCGTTTAACATGACCTGATCGCCGCCGCCGTGTCCACCGGCTTTAAATTCAACGGGTACGACATAAGGCTCATCGAACATCGGATAGATCTTTATTTCACATTCATTAAGCGCACCTTCATCCTCTTTTTGCCCGCCTCCGTTTACATAAGATTTTTCCACCAGTTTCATTTCTAACCGGCCCTTGCTGCCATTAAATACGACATTCAACCCTTCCCAGGGTAAATACGCATTTAGCGAGTATGTCATGATGGCTTTGCTTTTATAGCGCACCATCACACCCAGTACATCTTCAATATTAATACCGTCATCGAACACACTTTTATCACGGTAATAACCGTCTTCATGTTCAGCATCTAAATACAGTGCTGTCAGTTGTTCGCTTTGATTCATATGCAGCGCGAAGGGATCGTTTTCGGCCACAGCACTTTTGTGTGAACGCGAATAGAATGCGCTGACGCCGCGTGCTTCGGCATTGGCTTTACCGTAAAAACGCAAATCGCCTTGTGCATAAACCGTTTCTGGTTCGCTATTCAGCCAGAAATTGACCAGATCGAAATGGTGTGTGGATTTGTGCACCAATAGCCCGCCGCTATTGCGTTTGTCCCGGTGCCAGCGTCGGAAATAATCTGCTCCGTGCTCGGTATTCAGCAGCCACTCAAAATGCACGGAATAAACTTCACCAATCAATCCGGCGGCAATGAGTTCACGAATTTTGCTGTGATGTGGCGCATAACGGTAATTAAACGTTACCCGTAATTTACGCCCAGTACGATTAATCGCATCAATAATCGCCTGACATTTTTCTTCGTCAATCGTCATCGGTTTTTCACTGATGACATCACAACCTAATTCCATCGCCCGAATAATATAATTATGATGAGTACGGTCTATCGACGTCACAATCACAATATCTGGCTGGGTTTCCGCAATCATCTGTTCAAACTGTTCGGCATGATATGTCGCCACATTATCGTGACCAAATTTATGGACAATCTGGTTGGCATAATTCATTCGAGTCTGGTTTGTATCGCAAAAAGCAACGAATTTCCCCTGTTCTTGATAATCTCTGGCGATAGACTCCAGATAAAGGCCTGCGCGCCCCCCGGTTCCCACTACGGCATATTTCTTTTTCATGCTGCGCATTTCCTCTAAATAACGTAGAACACGACCCACACGCTATGTCTTTGCCATAAAAAATAGAACATACCAACAACGCTCACCTTCACATTATTGCCATGTGATAACGTTATCTGGCAGTAGAATGAAGATTCACATGCTCCATCTCTCATAAATACAAATTGGCTCACTTCATATTAACATTTGATTTTATTGACAATATTAGGAATATCACATCCTACATGCTCAGGTGGATCTCTTAAGTGTCCGTATGCAAACGGAATTCGCTCTAAAATGGTGTCGCAGTGACACAGGACGACGATCGTGCCGGGTTCCCCTTCTTTCACTTCTCCACCCGGCATACTTCGTATTTTATTTTCAATCCACCTGATGATGCTGGATAATCACCTGGTGACTCATGAAAGATGCAAGCAAGCGACCAACGCGTAAGGAATCACTATGCAGACTTTTTTTCAGGACACGATGGCAACCCCGCTTGGGGAGTTATTGATTATTGCTGATAAAAATAATCATTTGCGTGCCGTCGAGTGGCGCGAATATGAGGACGATTTATTTCGCTCGCTCAATCGCAGTTATCGGAATGATCCCTTTTCGTTACAATCACGCCATAACCCTGGTGGTCTGACAGACTGCCTGCAACGCTATTTTGATGGCGACTTAACGATTATTGATACGCTGCCCGTCGCTTCCATCGGGACTGAGTTTCAACAGCAAGTTTGGCGGGAATTGCGTCGGATTCCGTGTGGAGAAATTACCACCTACGGTGAGCTTGCCACGCTGCTCGGGCGCACAGGCGCAGCGCGCGCCGTCGGTATGGCAAACGGCTCAAACCCTGTCAGCATCGTGGTTCCGTGCCATCGTGTCATCGGCACTGGCGGCGCACTGACCGGTTATGCGGGGGGCATTCACCGTAAGCAATGGTTACTGACTCACGAAGGTTTTTTACCCCGCCAAAATAGTTTACCGATATAATTTCCGCCCTCCCGACAGACGACAGCCCTCCGAATTGCTTATCCGCATAAGTGATTCGGATTAGCCAATGAGTTAATCGGCTCGCTAACGTGATAGACGAAAATATATTGTCACGCAGGGTTTATATATCGGAATGTTTCTCAGCAAAATAGAAAAATTATAGTGAGTTCACTATTTATTGGTCTATTCCTGTGATTATCGGTCTTATCACGGTCGATAAAAGCTGTTAAAATTGACCAATATCAATTATTGCCTGAGCAAAGCCTATGATCCCGGAAAAGCGAATTATCCGACGCATCCAGTCTGGCGGTTGTGCAATCCACTGTCAGGATTGCAGTATCAGTCAGCTATGCATCCCTTTCACCCTGAATGAACACGAGCTTGATCAGCTCGACAACATCATTGAAAGGAAGAAGCCTATCCAAAAGGGGCAAGCGCTGTTTAAAGCAGGCGATGAATTGAGATCGCTGTACGCCATCCGTTCCGGTACGATAAAAAGCTATACCATCACGGAGCAAGGCGACGAACAGATCACCGGCTTTCATCTGGCAGGTGATTTGGTTGGCTTTGACGCTATCGGTACGGCTCAGCATCCAAGTTTCGCTCAGGCGCTGGAAACATCGATGGTCTGCGAAATTCCTTTCGAAACGCTGGATGATCTTTCAGGAAAAATGCCTAATCTGCGTCAACAGATGATGCGTCTGATGAGCGGTGAAATCCGTGGCGATCAGGACATGATCCTGCTGCTGTCGAAGAAAAACGCGGAAGAACGTCTGGCGGCATTCGTCTACAATCTCTCGCGCCGTTTTGCTCAACGTGGTTTCTCGCCGCGTGAATTCCGTCTGACCATGACGCGTGGTGATATAGGTAACTATCTCGGCCTCACCGTTGAAACTATCAGTCGTCTGCTGGGACGTTTCCAGAAGAGCGGCACGCTGGCAGTGAAAGGGAAATACATCACGATAGAGAATCTTGATGCGCTTTCCGAATTAGCAGGATCCTCACGTAAATAACCGTTTTGGCCTAACTTGTTGACGCTACCACCGTTTTACGGTTTCGGCGTCAACGTCTCCTCCCCCTTTACCGTGCTGTTCGTGATATTTCTTATTTTTTTATTCTATCGCTTATCTCTGTTGTCCAAATCGATTCCATTGCGGTACTCTTGATTTACACGCTGTGGAGTAAAAGCTGTTTGGAGGAGCTATGGCAAAGTATCAGAATTTACTGGTAGCTATTGACCCAAATCAGGATGACCAACCAGCGCTGCGTCGGGCGGTTTATCTGGTTCAGCGACTTGGCGGCCGTATCAAGGCGTTTCTGCCGATTTACGATTTCTCTTATGAAATGACCACGTTGCTTTCCCCCGATGAAAGAGTGGAAATGCGTCAGGGCGTTATTCAGCAGCGAACCGAGTGGATTGCGGAACAGTGCAAATACTACCTTGAAGCGGGTGTTTCGATAGAAATCAAAGTGGTCTGGCACAACAAACCCTTTGAGGCCATTATTCGGGAAGTGATTTCTGGGCAACATGACCTGTTGTTGAAAATGGCACATCAGCACGATCGGCTGGAAGCGGTTATCTTTACACCAACAGACTGGCAGTTACTGCGCAAATGCCCTTGCCCTGTGTGGATGGTAAAAGATCAGCCATGGCCGATCGAAGGTCGTGCATTGGTTGCGGTTAATCTGGCCAGCGAAGACCCTTATCACGATCCCCTCAATATCAAACTGGTATCAGAAACGCTGGAACTGGCTCAACAGGTTGATCAGACCGAGGTTCATCTGGTTGGTGCCTACCCCGTTACCCCCATCAATATCGCGATTGAATTGCCCGATTTCGATCCCAGCGTCTACAACGATGCGATTCGAGGGCAACACCTTATTGCCATGAAATCGCTACGACAGAAGTTCAGTCTCGATGAACGCGTAACGCACGTAGAAAAGGGTCTGCCAGAGGAAGTGATTCCCGATCTGGCGGAGCATTTACAGGCGGGTGTCGTGGTATTGGGGTCGCTGGGTCGAACCGGTCTCTCCGCAGCCTTTATCGGCAACACCGTCGAGCATGTGATTGATCATTTGAAGTGCGACCTGCTTGCGATTAAACCCGATGATTTTGTTTCGCCAATTACACAGGAAGAAGGCGATAACAGCTAATTAATCGCGCCATACGTTCAGGTCAAATAATGCCAGCCTCAGCGCTGGCATTATTTTTAGCATTTGTTATGGATATAAAAAAGGGGCGACACTTGCCCCTTTTCGTTATCGGCTATCGATGACGCTTACAGCGCTTTCAGAATCGCCTCAACGCTGTCTTTGGCATCGCCAAACAGCATCTGCGTATTCTCTTTAAAGAACAGTGGGTTCTGCACGCCAGCATAACCGGTATTCATGGAACGCTTGAACACGATAACATTTTGCGCTTTCCACACTTCCAGAACAGGCATGCCAGCAATTGGGCTATGTGGATCTTCCTGAGCGGCAGGGTTAACCGTGTCATTCGCGCCAATCACCAGCACGGTGTCGGTATCGGTGAAATCGTCATTAATTTCATCCATTTCCAACACGATGTCGTAAGGCACCTTCGCTTCTGCCAACAGCACGTTCATGTGACCAGGCAAACGCCCTGCAACCGGGTGAATACCAAAGCGAACGTTGATACCACGCGCGCGCAGTTTCGCGGTGATGTCATGCACTGGATATTGCGCCTGTGCTACAGCCATGCCGTACCCCGGAGTGATGATGACCGAAGTTGAATTCTTCAGCAAATCAGCCACGTCTTCCGCTGAAGCCTCACGATATTCCCCAACCTCTTCGCTCTCACTGGAGGCCACACCGTCCGTACCAAAACCACCGGCGATGACGCTGATAAAGGAGCGGTTCATTGCCTTACACATGATGTAAGACAGAATCGCACCAGACGACCCCACCAGCGCACCGGTTACGATCAGCAGGTCATTGCTCAGCATGAAGCCTGCCGCCGCGGCCGCCCAACCGGAGTAGGAGTTCAGCATAGAAACCACGACCGGCATGTCGGCACCACCAATCGAGGCAACCAGATGCCAGCCAAATACCAGCGCAATCGCCGTCATCAGAATCAGTGCAAGAACCTGTAATGCCACGCTGCCCGTATTGACGAAAACTAACAGCAGCAGGAAGGACACCACCAGCGCCGCCAGATTCATTTTATGGCGATGTGGCAGCATCAGCGGTTTGGATGAGATCTTACCGCGCAGTTTGCCGAAAGCGACAACCGACCCTGTGAAGGTCACGGCACCGATGAAGATACCCAGGAAGACTTCCGTCAAATGGATATTAACCATCACCGGATCGGTGATCTCACCGTGATCGAGGAAGCTGTTAAAACCAACCAGTACTGCGGCCAGGCCGACAAAGCTGTGAAGAATCGCGACCAGTTCGGGCATTTCGGTCATTTCAACCTTACGCGCCAGATAAATACCGATCGACCCACCGATTGCCATCGCCACGATGATCCAACCCACGTTGCCAGAATCAGGCCCCAGAATTGTCGCGATCAACGCAAGCGCCATCCCGCTGATACCAAAGATGTTCCCTTGTTGCGACGTTTCGTGCTTGGACAAACCCGCCAAACTGAAAATGAAGAGAATTGCGGCAACAATGTATGCAGCAGTTACTAATCCACCAGACATGTGTTACCCCTTAGTTTTTACGGAACATTTTCAGCATGCGCTGAGTCACGGTGAAACCACCGAAAATATTGATGCTGGCGATCAATACGGCAATGAATGAGAAAAACGACACCCATCCGCCGTGGCCGATCTGCAACAATGCTCCGACAACGATAATGCCTGATATCGCGTTAGTGACCGACATCAGTGGCGTGTGCAATGCGTGGCTGACATTCCAGACCACGTAATAGCCCACGACGCAGGACAACGCAAAAACGGTAAAGTGAGACAGGAACTCTTTCGGTGCGGCATCGGCCAGCCAGCCAAACAGCAGAATAGCGATCGCGAGGAACGCATATTTCTTCCACGGTGACGCAGGTTTCGCCTCTTCCTTCACTACCGCAGCGGCAGGTTTTGCCTGCTGTGGCTGTGCTGAAACCTGAATGGGCGGCGCTGGCCAGGTGATCTCACCTTCTTTCACGACGGTCACACCGCGAATCACGGTATCGTCAAAATCGACATTGATCTCGCCGTTCTTCTCTTTGCAGAGTAATTTCAGCAAGTTAACCAGATTCGTACCATAAAGCTGCGAGGATTGTGTCGGCAGACGGCTGGGTAAATCGGTGTAACCGATAATTTTGACGCCGTTTTCCGTTACGGTGACGCGATCGGCCACGGTCAGTTCGCAGTTACCACCCGTTTGTGCGGCTAAATCGACAATCACGCTACCGGGCTTCATGCTCAGCACCATTTCTTTGGTGATCAGGCGTGGAGCTGGTTTACCTGGGATCAACGCGGTCGTGACGATAATGTCGACTTCTTTCGCCTGTGCGGCAAACAGTTCCATTTCGGCTTTGATAAAGGCTTCAGACATGACTTTGGCATAACCGTCACCGCTGCCCGCTTCTTCTTCAAAGTCGAGTTCGAGGAACTCGGCGCCCATGCTTTTAACCTGCTCTTTGACTTCAGGACGGGTATCAAAAGCACGAACGATGGCTCCCAGACTGCCTGCGGCACCGATCGCAGCCAAACCAGCCACGCCAGCGCCGATAATCATGACTTTGGCAGGAGGAACCTTACCCGCCGCAGTAATCTGTCCGGTAAAGAAACGGCCAAATTCATGAGCGGCTTCAACGATGGCACGATAGCCCGCGATGTTAGCCATCGAGCTAAGCGCATCGAGTGACTGCGCGCGCGAAATACGCGGCACGGAATCCATCGCCATCACCGTCACCTGACGGGCTGCCAGTTTCTCCAGCAGTGCCGGATTCTGCGCAGGCCAGATAAAGCTGACAACCGTACTGCCCGCACGGGTCAATTCGATTTCATCATCCTGCGGTGCATTTACCTTCAGGACGATATCGGATTGCCAGACTTCCGAACTGTCAACAATCGACGCACCAGCTTCTTCATATGCGGCGTCGTCAAAACTTGCCAGTTTTCCCGCTTCACGTTCTATCGCGACCGTAAAACCCAGTTTCAGCAGTTGTTCAACCGTTTTCGGCGTTGCTGCAACACGGGCTTCATTGGCCAACCGTTCTCTTGGTACACCAATACGCATACTGATACCCTTTTCGCTTATTTTTAACGAAGGTTATTATTTTCACCCTACTCTGTTATACGAATTCGCCGAGACCTGCTGCACCCTGTATCCCCGCATTTACGCGGTAGGAAGAGACTCTTATCATCTTCTTGCCACACGCTTTTTTGGGGCGTCTCACTGTAGGCGAACTCATTTATAACGTACTGAAAATGTGATCGATGATCCATAAATAAAATGAATTTCACAGAAAAGCCGAGTTATTACAGGTTCTACTTGCCTTTCTTGGTCGAAAATCATGCTCTTCTCTGCTTTTTGTAGCATTATTACAGAAGTATTTTTCAGCGTTATTTCACAAAAACGACGTGTTACAAGGTTGTTAATATGATAAATCATATAAATATCCCTTATGATGGCAAAGCAATCATTAACCGTTATTATTAGCACTTTTCTTGTTCCCACCCCAAGCGCCACGGCTTTTCAGTCCCGCTGAAAATGCTAAAGCACAAGAATTTATTCCGTGCGATAATCGGCCCTATTCCGTTATAGGTTGATTGCTATACCTTAAATAATTCGAGTTGCAGGAAGGCGAAAGGATCTTTATGAAGCTGAAGACTACTGTTATTGCATCTACATTATTGTTATCACTCTCGGCATTTTCAGCGCAGGCTGCACAGGAACTTACGCCACAACAGGCTGAATCACTGCAACCCTTTGAGCGAATTACGTTTAAAGGTCGTTTTAATGCGATCAATGAAGCGGTAGCCGCGGCCTCAAAACGCGCCGATAAAATGGGTGCCGACTCTTTCTATGTGCAAGCGATGGATGACGCTAATTCGAGCGGAAACTGGAATGTCACTGTCGACCTATATCGCAAAGATGCGCCAAAAGCGAATCAAGACGCTCAATTCCGCACGTTCTACGGCGTAAAAGAGTTGCCGAAAGCCGTGGCTTACGGACTGGAGCCGTATGACACCGTCACGGTGAGTGGATTCTTCCGCAGTCAGCCAGACGTGAACGATGCTATTGCAAAAGCGGCAAAAGAGAAAAATGCTGATTCGTTCTACATCGTCCGTCAGATTGATGTGAATTCGAATAGTGCCAATCAGAAAGTCACCGCGTACATTTATAAAGCCGACGCCCCAAAACGCCAGACGCAGAGCACGGACGTGATTCCGGCGGATTCTGATGCTGGTCGCGCCGCACTGGCCGCTGGTGGAGCAGAAGCCGCGAAGGTAGAAATCCCTGGTGTTGCCAACTCCGGCAGCCCTAGTCGCAACGTCGGTAACTTTTTCGAAACGCAGTCGTCAAAAGGTGGACGTTACACGGTAACGTTATCTGATGGCACAAAAATTCAGGAACTGAACAACGCAACGGCAGCACAGATGGTGCCTTTCGATTCGATTCAGTTCCGTGGCAACTACACTAATATGACACAGGTATCAGAAGCCGTTGCTAAACGCGCGGGCGAGAAAGGTGCCAAATACTACCACATCACCAGGCAGTGGGAAGGCAAAGGCAACAACATGACGATTAGCGCCGATCTCTATAAATAACGGCGATCGCACTGCGTGGTAGAAACCACAAACGCTATAAACGAAAAAACCCGCGTTATCGCGGGTTTTTTTATGGCAAGCTTCCTGCCCACTACCCTGCGGGCCGTCGCAAGCGACGTTGGAAAACGTTCTCTACTTTTTTACGTCAGTCATCAATCCACTACATACAGGATTACTTGCTGGTATCCAGTTCCGGGAAGCTTTTCACCAGATCGTCAATCGCTTTGATCTGTTGCAGGAACGGCTCCAGTTTATCCAGCGGCAGCGCGGATGGGCCATCGCACTTCGCGTTAGCAGGATCAGGGTGAGCTTCAATAAATAACCCGGCCAGACCCACGGCCATACCGGCACGAGCCAGTTCAGTCACCTGCCCACGACGACCACCGGACGCGGCACCAAACGGGTCGCGACACTGTAGCGCATGTGTAACGTCAAAAATCACTGGCGACCCCTTGGAGGCCTGCTTCATAACATTGAAGCCCAGCATATCAACAACCAGATTGTCGTAACCAAAGTTGCTGCCGCGATCGCACAGAATCACCTGATCATTACCACCTTCGATGAACTTATCGACAATGTTCCCCATCTGGCCAGGGCTGACAAATTGTGGTTTTTTCACGTTGATCACCGCGCCGGTTTTCGCCATCGCTTCGACCAGATCGGTTTGACGGGCTAAAAACGCAGGAAGCTGGATCACATCAACCACATCCGCAACGGGCTGCGCCTGATGCGACTCATGCACGTCAGTAATAATTTTTACGCCAAAGGTTTGTTTCAACTCCTGGAAGATTTTCATCCCTTCTTCCAAACCGGGGCCACGGTAAGAGTGAATCGAGGAGCGGTTAGCCTTATCGAATGACGCCTTGAACACGTAAGGAATGCCCAATTTCTGCGTGACCGTGACGTAATGCTCACAAATGCGCATCGCCAGATCGCGTGATTCAAGAACATTCATGCCACCAAACAGCACAAAAGGCAGATCATTGGCAACCGGGATATCCCCTATCTTGACCACTTTATTCGTCATACTTTTACCTTCATGTCGGGAAATAAATTAACGCTGCATTACTGCAAAACGGTTTCTTAATGTAAGACTGTTTTTTTAATGCAAGACAATCTGTTTCTGCTCTATCGAGTGAATCTGTACTTTTATCATTTCACTCACGGGATCTTCCGGGCATTGCTCAACGAAGTAGTTGAGATCGGACAGCGCAATATGGTCACAATCCAATTGAGCATAAATCAGGCCGCGATCGCGAATTTCATAAGGATCGTCCGGGTCAAATTGCAGCACCGCTTCGCTGGCTCTCAACGCCAACTCCATCTGTTTTTCTTCCATTAGCGCGACTTTTAATGTGTCGAGCATTTTACGCACAATCAGGACGTTCTCAGATTCATCCAGATCTTCATCCAGCAAGTAGGTTGACGGGCCAATGTTACCTTTCAGCCAAACTTCCAGCACATGCTCGCTCAGCGTATCGCCATTGAGCGGGTTGATCAGCCACATCTCTTCGTCGAGCCAGTCGGCGCGCAGAATCAACTGCGTTGGGAAAATGACTGGCATCAGCGGCAGACCCAGTTCATTAGCGATATGCAAGAAAATGACGCCCAATGACACAGGCATACCCTGACGAGATTCCAGCACCTGATCCAACCACAGTGCATCAGACAGACGATAGACGCCGCCCGCACCGCCGAACCCCCAGGTGTGATAAAACAGTTCAATCAGTTTTTCAAGCTGAAGATCTTGCTCAAGGTCGTCAGGAATAACGGCTCGAGCGCTCTCAACCAACTGTTGCAGATTTTGCCGCACATCCTGAGCGGGAAAGTCGCGGCGAATAGCCTGTGAAACCAACACGACACCATCACTCAGGCGTGACTGGTTAAATTCAAAATCAGCAATAGCACTCATAATTATTCCATTAGCAGCGGTGATTGGGTCAGTGCCAGCAGCACGACCACACCAAAGCATATTAAAGCAGACACAAACGTCAGCCAGCGAATTTTCTGACTACGGGGACGTTTTCCCAAGGCGATAGCGCCAAAAAGGATATAAATGATAACGCCAAACAGTTTTTCCGTCAGCCAGCTTTGCTCGGGCGTAAACGGATACCTGTGGCTAAGAATGATTAAACCAATACCGCTGATTAATAACAAGGTATCGTTAATATGCGGCAGGATTTTCACCCAGCGCTGTTGCAGCAGAAGTGATTGTCGGCACAACCAGAAAAAACGAATAATAAACAGGGAAATACTGATGCCAACCGTCGCCAGATGCAGATATATCGTGGCGGAATAAAGGGTTATCACGTCTATTGCTCCTAATTAAGTGGTGGAATCTGACCAGCGTCCTAACGATACGCGGTCATTGCCACCATAGTCCTGGCAGGTTTCTATGTGTGTAAATCCTCGCGCCTGCAAGAGCTGACGTACCGCCTCGCCCTGTTGCCAGCCATGTTCCAGCAGCAACCAGCCACCAGCCTCTAAATAATGCGGAGCAGATTCAATAATGGTGCGTAAATCCGCCAACCCGTTGTCAGCAGCAATCAGTGCGCTGGCGGGTTCAAAACGGACATCGCCCTGTGACAAATGCACATCATCGGCATCGATATAAGGAGGATTACTGGCGATAAGCGCAAAACGCGTTTGATCAAGTGGTGAATACCAGCTTCCCGATAAGAAATGGGTGTTGTCTAAACCCAATTGTTGGGCGTTTTTTATCGCCAACGCAACGGCGTCGGGCTGAACATCAATGCCCGTCACCCGACAATCGCGTCGCTCACTGGCCAGCGCCAACGCGATAGCGCCGGTTCCTGTGCCCAAATCCAGCAGCGCACACGGCGTTTGAGGCAGACGCAACAATGCTTGTTCCACCAGACACTCGGTATCGGGACGAGGAATTAACGTGGCGGGCGACACGGCAAGCGGCAGTGACCAGAACTCGCGCACGCCGATCAAATAAGCGATGGGTTCTCCCTGTGCGCGGCGCGCCAGCAGTTCAGCTAACTCCTGCTGTTCAACCTCTGTCAGTTGGCTTTCACCAAATGCCAGCAGAAAGGTGCGGGATTTCCCGGTCACAAAGCCCAGCAAAATTTCCGCATCTCGCTTCGGGCTTTCTCCCGCCGCGAGATGTGTCGTCGCAGAAATCAACCAATCCTGATACGTCATTATTCCTGCTCGGACAGTGCAGCAAGCTGGTCAGCCTGATATTCCTGCACTACTGGCTGAATCAGCGTATCCAGTTTCCCTTCCATCACTTCATCCAGTCGATAAAGCGTCAGGTTAATGCGGTGATCGGTCACCCTTCCCTGTGGGAAATTATAGGTACGGATACGGTCAGAGCGGTCGCCGCTACCGAGCAAATTACGGCGGGTTGATGCTTCTTCCTGCTGACGCTTCTGTACTTCTGCCGCACGAATACGCGCCCCCAACACAGACAGCGCTTTGGCTTTGTTTTTGTGCTGTGAACGTTCGTCTTGACATTCCACAACAATACCGGTTGGTAAGTGGGTAATACGGATTGCAGAATCGGTGGTGTTAACGTGCTGCCCGCCTGCACCAGAAGAACGGAACGTATCGATACGTAGATCCGCAGGATTGATATCCGGCAGTTCCGCTTCCGGCACTTCCGCCATTACAGCGACCGTACAGGCTGACGTATGGATCCGTCCCTGAGATTCAGTGGCGGGAACGCGCTGTACGCGATGACCGCCGGACTCAAACTTAAGCTGGCCGTATACGCCATCGCCGGAAATTTTAGCGATAACCTCTTTGTAGCCACCATGCTCACCATCGCTGGCGCTCATTATCTCAACGCGCCAGCGACGCGATTCGGCATAACGGCTATACATACGGAACAAATCGCCAGCAAAAATCGCAGCCTCGTCACCGCCCGTCCCGGCGCGCACTTCGAGAAAACAGCCGCGCTCGTCATCAGGATCTTTCGGCAGCAGCAGCACCTGAAGCTGCTGTTCCAGGGCTTCAATTGTCGCTTTGCCCTCTTTCAATTCTTCCTGCGCCATATCGCGCATTTCAGGATCGTCCAGCATCATTTCTGCTGTTTGTTGATCCTCTTGCGCCTGCTGCCATTGCTGGAAACAGCGGGTAATATCCGTAAGCTGAGCATATTCTCGCGACAACGCGCGAAAACGCTCCATATCAGCGATGACGCTAGGCTCACCGAGTAACGCCTGAACTTCTTCATGGCGTTCTTGTAACGCTTCCAGTTTAGCAACAATAGAAGGCTTCATGCGGGCGGTTAAATCCTGTAATAGAGATGAATGCTAGTCCAGCCCAAGGCTGTCGCGTAAAATTTGTAACCGGTTTTGGTCGCCGTCACGAGCGGCTTGCTGAAGGGATTTGGTCGGCGCGTGAATCAGACGGTTGGTTAAACGGTGTGTCAGTTCCTGAATCACCGTTTCAACGTCACTTCCTTGTTGGATGGCAGCCAGCGCCTTGGCCGTCATTTCCGCACGCAGTTCGTCAGCCTGAGCGCGATAATCACGAATCGTTTCCACAGCAGACTGCGCACGCAGCCACGCCATGAAATCGGCGCTTTCCTGCTGTACGATGGATTCAGCCTGCACCGCTGCGGCTTTGCGCTGCGCGAGATTATGCTGAATGATCGCATGCAGATCGTCCACGCTGTAGAGATAAATGTTCGGCAGTTTACCCACTTCCGGTTCGATATCACGCGGAACCGCAATATCCACCATCAGCATTGGTTGATTTCGTCTCGCCTTCAGCGTCCGTTCCATCATCCCTTTTCCGATAATCGGCAGCGTACTCGCCGTTGAACTGATCACAATGTCGGTCTGAACAAGCTGTTCGTCCAACTCTGCCAGCGTAATGACTTCCGCTCCTACCTCCGTTGCCAGCGCCTGTGCGCGTTCACGGGTACGGTTCGCAATCACCATTTTCTGTACGTTATGCTCGCGAAGGTAGCGAGCGACCAGTTCAATGGTTTCTCCGGCACCAACAAGCAGTACCGTGACATCCGCCAATGATTCAAAAATCTGTCGCGCCAGCGTACAAGCCGCAAACGCCACCGACACCGCACTGGCACCGATATCCGTTTCCGTGCGAACACGCTTGGCAACAGTAAAAGACTTCTGGAACAACCGCTCCAGTTCGCTGGACAGGGAATGACCACGTTGTGATTCAGCAAACGCCTTTTTTACCTGTCCCAAAATCTGCGGTTCACCTAACACCAGAGAATCCAGACCGCTGGCAACACGCATCAGATGGCTAACGGCGGCATTATCCTGATGCCAATACAGGCTGCCATTAACTTCTTCCGGGCGCAGATGATGATATTCACACAACCAGTGAATCAACTGTTCACGCTGGTTTTCCTGTTCGTCAACGCTGAGATAGAGCTCCGTGCGATTGCAGGTAGACAACACAACGCCGCCCTGCACCAGCGATTGCTGTAGCAGACTGTCGAGAGCCACCCCTAATTTATCTGGTGAGAACACAACGCGTTCACGCAGAGAAACCGGTGCGGTTTTGTGATTGATACCAAGCGCAAGCAGGGTCATGAGGCTGTTTCTGAGTAATACCGGTCTTAGTATGGGTTTCGTTTGAGTCGCATTCTACTTGATGCAGGGGTGCAAGAAAAGCGACAGCACGCGATACACCTCGTCTGGGGTAATCACTTTTTGACAAAAACCAATAAACGCCATTAACGGATAACAACCATTGACGCTGAGCGGTAAGCCCGTTAGCGTGATGTCTTTCACGGACTTCTTTCATTTACAGGATACGACCGACATGCAAACCCAAACCGTCCGATGCCTGCGTTTACTGCCTTTAGCCAGCATTTTGCTCGCTGCCTGTAGCGTTAATCAACCGACTCAAACGGGTAAAAGCCCCACCTCGCCAGAGTGGCAACAGCATCAGCAAAAAGTACAGCAGCTCAGCCAATTTCAGACGCGTGGCGCTTTTGCCTATATCTCCGATAGCAAGAAAGTATCAGCCAATTTTTTCTGGCAGGACACGCCGCCACAACGTTACCGACTGCTGCTGACCAACCCGCTCGGCAGCACTGAATTAGAACTGCGCGCCCAGCCTGACGGCGTACAAATCACCGATAACCAGGGCAAACGCTATGTGGGTAAAGACGCGGAATACATGATTCAGCAACTGACCGGCATGGCAATCCCGCTGAATAACCTGCGTCAGTGGATACGCGGTATTCCGGGCGACGCCAGCGAATTCACGCTGGATGAACGTTATCTGCTGAAAACCGTCACCTATCGTCAGGGCGATCAAAACTGGCATGTTAGCTATCAGAGCTACAACACCGAGTTAACGCCTCCGTTACCAACCAGTCTGGAACTGGTTCAAGGTGAACAACGTATTAAACTGAAGATGAATAACTGGATGGTTAAATAAGCGATGCAACCGACAGTGATTGAAACATGGCCTTCCCCCGCCAAACTGAACCTGTTTCTTTACATTACTGGTCAGAGAAACGACGGATATCACCTGCTACAAACGCTATTTCAATTTCTGGATTATGGCGACACACTGACGATTCAACCACGTAACGATAACCAGATTAACCTGCTTACACCGATTGACGGTGTAGAGAACGAGCAAAATCTGATTGTTCGTGCCGCACGCTTATTACAGCAGTATTGCGAGCGCCATCATCTTCACACTGCCCGGCTCGGCGCAGATATCAGTATTAAGAAGTGCCTGCCGATGGGCGGCGGGCTGGGTGGGGGGTCATCCAATGCAGCGACCGTGCTAGTTGCCCTTAACTATCTGTGGCAAAGTGGGCTAAGCGTTGAGGCGTTGGCAGAACTAGGCCTGCAATTGGGTGCGGATGTTCCCGTGTTTATCCGTGGACATGCGGCCTTTGCCGAAGGGATTGGTGAGCGGTTAACCCCTGCGGATCCGCCAGAGAAATGGTATCTGGTGGTTCACCCTGGCGTGAGTATCGCCACGCCATTGATTTTCAGCGACCCGGAATTGACGCGTAATTCACCAGTCCGTGATTTAGAAAGTTTATTAAACCAGACCTTCGTCAATGATTGTGAAGCTATCGTAAGAAAACGTTTTCGTGAGGTTGAACAGCGACTTTCATGGCTGCTAGAATATGCCCCGGCGCGCCTGACTGGAACGGGGGCTTGTGTGTTTGCAGAGTTTGACACCGAGTTCGCAGCCCGTCAGGTGCTTGACCAGGCCCCGGAATGGTTAAACGGTTTCGTCGCGCGAGGTGTTAATATCTCTCCGCTACAACGTACGCTTTCCGGGCAACGTTAGGTTTTGCCACACACCGACTGCCGTGCGGCCGGTCTGTAGCAAACTTAATTCATACACCCGTATGCATATTGTACCTGTTGATCGTCCCTGCCTGGCAGGTGCAATATTTCTCTGGACGCAAGCCTGAGGTTCTTCTCGTGCCTGATATGAAGCTTTTTGCTGGTAACGCCATCCCGGAACTAGCACAACGTATTGCCAACCGTTTGTACACTAGCCTCGGCGACGCCGCTGTCGGTCGTTTTAGCGATGGCGAAGTCAGCGTGCAAATCAATGAAAATGTACGCGGTGGTGATATTTTCATCATCCAGTCCACCTGTGCACCCACCAACGACAACCTAATGGAACTGGTTGTGATGGTCGATGCTCTGCGTCGCGCTTCTGCGGGACGTATTACCGCTGTGATCCCCTACTTCGGCTATGCCCGTCAGGATCGTCGTGTGCGTTCCGCCCGTGTGCCCATCACCGCGAAAGTCGTTGCTGACTTCCTGTCCAGCGTCGGTGTTGACCGTGTTCTGACCGTTGACCTGCACGCTGAGCAGATCCAAGGCTTCTTCGATGTACCAGTCGATAACGTATTCGGTAGCCCGATCTTGCTGGAAGATATGCTGCAACAGAATCTGGAAAACCCCATCGTGGTTTCTCCAGACATCGGTGGTGTTGTGCGTGCCCGCGCAATCGCCAAACTGCTGAACGATACCGATATGGCGATCATCGACAAGCGCCGCCCGCGTGCCAACGTTTCTCAGGTGATGCACATCATCGGTGACGTCGCTGGCCGTGACTGTGTGCTGGTCGACGATATGATCGACACCGGCGGTACGCTGTGCAAAGCGGCGGAAGCGCTGAAAGAGCGTGGGGCTAAACGCGTATTCGCTTATGCCACACACCCGATCTTCTCAGGCAATGCTTACGAGAACATCAAGAACTCTGTCATTGATGAAGTGATTGTCTGCGATACCATTCCGCTGGCGGAAAACATTCGTTTACTGCCGAATGTTCGTACATTGACGCTATCCGGTATGTTGGCCGAAGCGATTCGTCGTATCAGCAACGAAGAATCCATTTCTGCGATGTTTGAACACTAATCACTTCTGACTGAACGACCGATCGCAAACGACATGAAGCCACCTGTAACAAGGTGGCTTTCTTTACTGATAGTATTACCGCTATAAAATATATGGCGAGGTTACTGTAGCCTTAATCTGCTCAATTTTAATGACGCTTATGGGTGACGCTGGCGACGACAACGTTTATCAAAGTGTTTGACCCACCAGTAACGGTCTGCAACTTCTTCACGCCCGCTAACGCGCGCGCCCACCAACCAAAATATTGCGCCAGCAAAGATACCGACAAGATCCGTATAAGTCATATACGTAGGAACCGTCAGTTTAGGGAACTGGCTGGCGATAGATAAACCAATGCCGCCAATCATTAGCACCAGACCGGCCCCCATCAACACATTACCCAACATTGCCACATTTTTACGTTTCATCTGCCACCTCCAGATTAATTCTGTGGATGAATCGGAGTGCCATTACCACCTATTGACTTAATTATAGGCAACATGCACCTGAATGATTGCGGGAGGGATCACAGACAAAAGGAATGATGAATATTTTTACGTTTAAACCAATAACACGACTCTCGCATTCCAACAGCCAATGCACATGTGGCCTGAAGAATGGCGGGTATATTTGGCTATCTACCATGCGGTGTGTAAACTAATGCCCTCATTATCACGCTACCCTGCCTAAGTGTAAGCACGTAATCTGGAATATACCGTGAGCAGCATTAAATTAATTGTCGGTCTGGCGAACCCCGGCGCTGAATATGCGGCCACCCGCCATAATGCGGGAGCCTGGTTTGTCGATCGTTTAGCCGACGCTTACCGCCAGCCGCTGAAAGAAGAAAGTAAATTTTTTGGTTACACCTCTCGTCTGAATCTGGCCGGGCAAGATGTACGCCTGCTGGTTCCCACAACATTCATGAACCTGAGCGGAAAAGCCGTCGCAGCAATGGCCACCTTCTACCGCATCCAGCCTGATGAAATTCTGGTTGCCCACGATGAACTGGATTTATTACCAGGGATTGCCAAACTGAAATTGGGTGGCGGGCACGGTGGTCACAACGGTCTGAAAGACATCATCAGTAAATTGAGCAATAACCCGAACTTCCATCGTTTGCGCATTGGTATCGGTCATCCTGGTGATAAAAGCAAAGTGACGGGTTTCGTATTGGGCAAACCGCCGACAAGCGAACAGACCCTGATCGACGGTGCGATTGACGAGGCGGTGCGCTGTACAGAAATTCTGATGAAAGAAGACATGATAAAAGCGATGAACCGCTTGCATGCCTTCAAAGCGGCATAATCTGGTCAGAATGCGGATGGCAGATCGAGATAAATCACCATTCCGTGTATAATCGGCCGTAATGTTTCCATTCTGACAGGCGATATACAGTAATCGCCTGATTAATAAGTTATTTAAGGTGATATAAACATGGGATTCAAATGCGGTATCGTTGGGCTGCCTAACGTCGGTAAATCCACACTGTTCAATGCGTTGACCAAAGCCGGCATCGAAGCGGCCAACTTCCCGTTTTGTACCATCGAGCCAAACACCGGCGTAGTGCCGATGCCCGATCCGCGTCTGGACAAACTGGCAGAAATCGTTAAACCACAACGTATTCTCCCTACCACCATGGAGTTTGTTGATATCGCAGGTCTGGTAAAAGGCGCCTCCAAAGGTGAAGGTTTAGGTAACCAGTTCCTGACCAACATCCGTGAAACGGAAGCCATCGGCCATGTTGTGCGCTGTTTTGAAAACGACAACATCATCCACGTCAACAACAAAGTTGATCCGGCCGATGACATCGACGTGATCAATACCGAACTGGCGTTGTCTGATCTCGATACCTGTGAACGCGCCATCCATCGCGTGCAGAAGCGCGCCAAAGGCGGTGATAAAGATGCCAAAGCTGAGCTGGCCGCACTGGAAAAATGCTTACCGCAGTTGGAAAATGCCGGTATGTTGCGTTCGCTGGATTTAACTGATGAAGATAAAGCTGCCATCAAATACCTGAGCTTCCTAACCCTGAAGCCAACGATGTACATTGCCAACGTCAACGAAGACGGTTTCGAAAATAACCCGTACCTCGATAAAGTGCGTGACATTGCGGCTGCTGAAGGTTCCGTTGTCGTGGCTGTCTGCGCCGCCGTTGAATCAGATATTGCGGAGCTGGACGATGCTGACCGTGAAGAATTTATGGCTGAACTAGGTCTGGAAGAACCGGGCCTGAACCGCGTGATCCGCGCGGGCTATGAGCTATTGAACCTGCAAACCTACTTCACCGCTGGCGTGAAAGAAGTTCGTGCCTGGACCATTCCTGTCGGTGCCACCGCCCCACAGGCCGCAGGCAAGATCCACACCGACTTCGAGAAAGGCTTCATCCGTGCGCAAACTATTGCCTATGAAGATTTCATCACCTACAAAGGCGAACAAGGCGCGAAAGAAGCCGGAAAAATGCGTTCAGAAGGTAAAGATTACATCGTAAAAGATGGCGATGTCATGAATTTCCTGTTCAACGTCTAATTTGCTTCTGTTGTCTTATGTGATATCACTGCATCTCGTAAAGACTAACAAACCCGTTAAAATCCACGCAGTTGCGTGGATTTTTCATTTCATGTCGTCTCACATCATCTCATGACAGCGTAGCTAAAAATGAGTACAGGTATCCTGCGGTAAAGGACGCGGTTCAAACAGGAGCGCGCAGCAAACGCTCCAGATACTTTGCCGCGTTTGATGCTGCCGCATCGGTACTCCCTCGATAAAGGTTTAGATGAATAATTCGACTGTCGCCAGCGGCAAGTTTGAGGGGGACCAGCAAGCCGTTACTCAGATCGCCCCTTATCGCATCGACAGGTAGCCAGCCGAAACAAAGCCCCCGCCGGATTGCATCCGTAGCGCCTTCAATCGTATTCATCAGCCATGTTCGTTGGGCGGTATGTAAAGCCGCATTGGGCGAAGCACCGCGTATTTCTACTTTAATGTGTCCTGTCAGGTTTGGGCTGGTCGTTGCGGCAAGAGGATGGCCCGGTGCGGCAACGGGACATAATTCTATATTAGCCACCGTCGCATCGCCCACTTCCCCCGGCGGGGCAAGGAGAATCGATAGATCATGCCAGTCAAGAATGTCATTATCAGGAAGCTGGCGTACTGATTCCTCCAGATGAATATCAACACCCGGATAAGTCTGCCGGAACTGCGACAGTGCATCAAACAGGCGTTCACGGGGAAACAGCATATCGATAAGTAAGTGCAATTTCACAGGTTCGCCATCCGCGATGCCGCCCCCGCGTCGCTCAACATTACTGAGTGCGTCGATCAGGGGAATGGTCTCTGCCAAAAGTGCCGCTCCCGCTGGTGTCAGGGTTGCACTCCTGCCCTCCATGACCAACAGTTCTATGCCGATCGCGTCGCGCAGGCGCGCAACAGCATAACTGACCGATGATTGGCTACGGTTGAGTACACTCGCGGCAGCCGAAAAACTGCCTTCATCAACGATCGCACGCAAGACCGCCCATTGCTCAAGTGTAGAACGGGGAATATTTGACATGGTGACAACATATCTAATTATTCGATGGGTTACACGAAAAATCAGCGTTTGAAAGTCAAAAATTTATAAATACAATTTCCATATGTTCATCAAAACGGATTTTTGTCGTGCAATTCCCCCTGCACGATTTACAGCAGTACAAGATCGGGCTTGTGATTAGCAAGCCAATATTGCCAACCTGCCCCGCGGCCTTCAAGAAACAGAAGGACAACGTTCAGCTTATCCGAAGCAAAGCATCGGCGAGCTTACGTCCATTATTTTCTGAAAGGTGGCTTTTATAACCAACTTATGTTTCGTTGTTTGAAAGGAAGATAAATGAAGAAGCTATTCCCATTAAGCATGGCAGCCCTCCTCCTCTGTACGGCGCAGTCCACCTATGCGCTGGATATTTCAGGTGTCGATAAGGATATTCACACATATCTGGACGCAAATTATCAGCAGCTCGATACGCTATACAAAGATATCCATCAGCATCCCGAACTGGGCTTTCAAGAAGTGAGGACGGCAAAGGTGTTGGCTGACCAGATGCGAACTCTCGGCTTTCAGGTGACGGAGAAGGTTGGTGGAACCGGGGTTGTTGCTATCTATAAGAACGGCGACGGGCCAGTGATCATGGTTCGTACAGAACTGGATGCTCTGCCTATGGAGGAAAAGAGTGGCCTGCCTTATGCCAGCCATGCGAAACAAACTGATCTAACGGGCAAGGAAACGTATGTCGCGCATTCCTGTGGTCACGATATTCATATGGCTACATGGGTCGGCACCGCTTCTGCTCTGGTCAAGATGAAAACCAAATGGCATGGCACATTGTTGTTTGTCGCGCAACCCGCAGAAGAGCGTATTACCGGAGCCAGCGCGATGATTAAGGACGGTATCTTTGATCGTTTTGGCAAACCCGACTATGCATTCGCACTTCATACGTCTCCGACTGAATACGGAAAGGTCTCTTTCAAGCCCGGCGTGCAGACATCAAATGGCGATTCCTTCTCGATTACCTTTAAGGGCGAAGGTGGACATGGTTCCATGCCCGAGAAAACCATCGATCCCGTGGTCATAGGAGCCCGTTTTGTTACGGATGTGCAATCCGTCGTAAGTCGTGAGATCTCCCCCAATAAGTTCGGGGTGATTACGGTAGGTGCCTTCAATGCCGGCTCATCTGGTAACATCATCCCCGACGAGGCCAAGATTCAGGGAACCATCCGTAGCTATGATAATAATGTGCGCAGCACACTGATCGACGGAGTGACACGCATTGCGAATGCCTCATCCGCTGCGAGCAGAGCGCCAAAACCGGTGATCTCTATCGGAGAGAGCAAAGTCGACTCCGTGATCAACGATAGCAATCTGGCTGCCTCGACTGGCGCAGTGTTCAAAGCAAAATTCGGTGCCAATTTCATTGAAGCAGATGAACCAGCTTCTGCCAGTGAAGACTTCTCAGCATTCGTCAATCAGGGGATCCCTTCACTGTATTTCAACATCGGGGTTTATTCGCCGGAGCAAATCGCGAAATGGAAAAATGAAGGGGCAGAGATACCCAGTAATCACTCGCCTTTCTTTGCTCCCGTACCTGAACCGACAATACGCACTGGGGTAGAAGCCATGACACTGGCAGTGATGAACGCGATGGGAAGTTAACGGGACTCTGTCATAGCGTTTTACGGCCATCAATGCTATCAACATCGCGATAACTATCAGGAGCACAGAGACATCGGCGTAACGCCAATCGTTTAAAGATCGAGATACCGGGGGTGACCACGGTGCGAGGTAGCCCTGCGGGAACCTCGTCACCGTGTTTCCCCTAAACTCACACTACGTGAACAGCATTAGATACCCCGGCGGCTTTTTTCAATACGGTTATCCTCTGACCGGGTTCACTTTTGCCTATATTCTGTTCCTGAGCGCCAACTGCACGAGCCAGAGAACCTGCATGGCAAGATTCAGAGTGTCAGCCGCCTCCTGAGCCACAATCCCAAAACCAATAGCCATATGATGTATATGAATATTATGCATGTTCACGCAAGTGAACTGCCATGCTGTACAGACTGTCATCTTGCCCATTCATTCAGTGGGATAGCGGGCCAATGGGTGCCTATTGAAAGCAAATTTTTTCAGCAGTGACGAAACGAGGGGAAGAACTAGCCTATTTTTATCTGTGTTTCCGACCGTTAGTTATCAGAGATTTCTTTTAGAATAGTAAAAAGTGTTATTACCTTACCGAAAGGCCGTACGTTGTTTCTGATTTGCAGGAACGGTTTTTTATGCTGTACAACTGGCAAGGATGCGATATTTGAACCCATGCCGTATTATTCCCGTCACGCTTCCAGATGGCCGCTATGCCCAATTTAACTACCAACACCGGATTGTGGTTCAGACTTATTTTGATTTCGTTGGGTAGCGCACTCCTGGCTCTGTTTATTGGGCAGGGAGTTCTAGCCAGGCAGGAGCAAACGGAGTTGCAGAGCTATAGCCAGGATGTGCTCGAGCAAGGAACCGCCGTTGCAAATGAAGCCAGGGAAACCATTAACCGCGTGCTGACGCTAGATAACGAGCCGTGCTCCAGCGCCGACCTGAAAGAATTACGCCTGATCTCCTTTTATTCCGTTTATCTACGTGATATCGGGCGCATCAAGAACAACTATCTTATCTGCTCTGCGGGTTGGGGCATACTCAACCCACCGATTTATCTGCTGCCGCCAAACCTGACGACCTCCGAGGGCGTGCAACTGTGGACAGCAATGAAGGATGTGATAGATCCGCGCATTACTGCGGATATGGCAGGCCTCCACGAGGTTGTCACCATTACCTCTGCCGCTGCATTTCGCCGTTTTATTCAGCCACCCGTCGAATACAGCGCGATACTATTAACGAGTAATCTGGATCACGTCTATCAAATATTTGGCAACATCGATCTCACTGCATTCAAACAAGCACCGCACCAGAATAACACCTGGCTGACAATGGGAAAACGCCAGACGTTTTTCTGCGCCCCGCACCGGAATATCTGCGTACTGGCTCAGTTGGATTCCGCCGGTATCCTATATCGTCCATGGTATATCATTGCCTCGCTATTTTTTGTCGGGGCACTCATTGGCGCCAGTTTTACGCTTTCCTATCAGCTCTACTACGATCGGCACCATGCGTTAGCATCACAGCTAAAACGCGCCATTAAACACCAACGTTTTCAGGTACATTACCAGCCTCTGATCAGCCTGCCACAGCGCGCTATTATTGGCGTCGAAGCTCTGGCGCGCTGGAAAAACGAGTGTGGTGACAATGTCTCGCCAGAATATTTCATCAGCATTGCAGAAAAAATGGGGTGCTCGGCCGAATTAACCCGCATCATCACCCGTCAAGCGTTGCGCGATATGCAGCCGTACCTCACGCAGGAAACGCCGTTTCTTCTCAGCATTAATCTGTCCGTATCTGATATTGTTTCACCTGATTATCTCCACTTCCTACAGCACATGTGCGACGAGTTGACGATCGATAGAACGCGCATCATGCTGGAACTTACCGAGCGTTCGAGCGCGTCGCATCAGACGCTTGCCAACGGTCTTGCGGCCTTCCGTCGTTCGGGCTATAAGGTCGCGCTTGATGATTTTGGTACGGGTTATTCCAACCTCGACTATCTGAGCCACTTACCGTTCGATATGATCAAAATTGACAAGATTTTTGTCGGCTCCATCGGTACGGACACGATTAATGCCGCTATGGCGGATCTGCTATTCACCTTGATCAAAAAACTGAACATCCCGGTGATCATCGAAGGGGTAGAAACCCGTGAGCAAGCGGCTTACATCCTGCAACAGTGCCCTTCAGCGATAATACAAGGATGGTATTTTAGTAAAGCAGTGGCATTGCACGATCTACCCGATATCCATCGCTATCAATGCCCACCGATAGAAACGGCGTAACCTAGTCGTAGACTGAGTGACAACACAGCGTCGGTTCCCGAAAGGTGCCGTTCATGCGACACGCGAGGCGGAGTAATTTGAAGGGAAAAGAAAAGCCTGATTGCAAATTCCATTATTGCTGCAAAGCCGTTTTTTCTTTAAATACGTCACGTTTTCGCCGCGAATTTCACTGTATCACCAAAGATAATAAATCGTGATAATTCGTTGATAAGTATCTCGAAATGTATTTCGAAACATTACCATCACAATCAACACCTAGTCTTAACGCATCACTAAAAATGTTCTCCTCAATTAAGGATGCCATAATGCGTTATCGCTCTATTCTTCTCCCTGTCATCAAGCTATTGTCTGGCGTCAGCCTTTTCTGGCTACCGTTTTCTGGGTTTGCTGCGGCATCTGAGCCGAATAACACGTCTATCCGCGCTATTGTAGATTCCACCACGCAGGCCAGTAATCGTCCTCCTGTCATTGAACTGGAGCAATCCATTCAGGCCGCGCTACGTAAGGCAATCCAGGGAGATGCGCCACAGCTCAACCGGGCACAGTTGGAGCAGGCAAGGCAGACGTCGCTAATGGCAGACACCGAGTGGCTGAGCGCGAGCGGCTACGACTTCGCCGTAAAAGTTAACCAGCAGGCCGGTATTGCCTTGCTGGCATCTTTTTCACACCTTTCTGCCGATGTGTTGCAGCACAATACAGCTATCGTAACGCGCATTAATCGCGAAGCTACCATCGGACAACGCGAACAGGCTCTGGTGGATGCAGAGGGCATCAACTATCTCTATTTTCTGGCCGATGCGCTAGGTCCGAAGCTCGGCAATGCATTTATCAGCGCTTATAATCGTGGCGAACTGCGTAAGGCGGCAGCCTTAATCAAAGCGTCAGAAGTCAGTACCGCCGAGGCTAAACTCTACTTCAATTATCCCCGCCCTTTTCTACAACCGGATAACACCGTTCATCTGGTGCCTGATACCGCAGTGATTGGCGATAACAAACCCTATACCGCTTCCGGCGGGGCGTTTCCGAGCGGGCACACCAACGCCGGTTACACCGACGCGTTGCTGTTAGCAGAAATGATCCCTGAACGCTTCGTTCCGTTGATCGATCGTGGCGCGCGCTATGGTTATTCGCGCGTTGTGCTGGGTGTTCATTATCCCTTAGACGTGATCGGTTCACGAATGATTGCCGAACGCAACGTGGCTTACTACCTCAACGATCCCCAGTATCGTCGGCTGTTTGAACAGGCTAAGGCTGAATTGCGCAGCGCCTTAGAGAAAGCCTGTGGCACCACGCTGAGCGCCTGTGCCAGGAATGCGCCACAGGATGATCCCTATGCGGCACCGGAAATGAAGACGTTTTATCACTACACCATGACGTACGGTCTGCCTGTTCAATCTGGCACGGCGTCTCCGGTGAGTGTTCCTCTGGGGGCAGACGTCCTGCTGGAGCCAGTGCTCCCCCATCTCTCCGCAACCCAGCGCAGAAACCTGATGGTGAAAACCGCGCTGCCTGACGGTTATCCGCTCTCTGGCGCAGCGGGAGATAAGGGGCCGCAGAATTTCTGGCAGCGTCTTAATCTGCATGACGCCGCACAATTGGCTCAACAACATTAAGCATTGCTTTTTCCTCTGCGTTTTTCGCGCAGAGGAAAGATCGTCGCACTGATTTTATGGTGTAAAAATACGTATTATTCCCTGCTTTTCGCCACAACGCCGCTTCCCAAACAGAATAATATTTCTATTGCTATTTTTTATTCAGAATAGAATGCCGATGAATTTATATTCTTATGTGAATTGATGCTATTAAAAATCCCCTTACTACCATTTTCAAACTGTAGTTTATTTCAATATAAACCTTCTCTTTATTCCGTCGATATAGAAATACCGCTCCTTACCTGGGAGTAATTAGAGGTATTTATGAGCATTAAATTTAAATTAATTTCGGTTATGTTGTTAATGGCATTACTGCTTTTGGTTGTCTCACTTATCGGGCTGTTTGGCATGAATAATACCAACCAGTCGATGAAAACTTTGTATGAGGATAGGCTAATCGCATTGGGCTATCTGGATAATATCGCCCGGCAGGTGAACAACGTGATGTTTGAAATCGCCAGCGTTGATCTATCTCAACCGAACAATGTCAAAAATGGGCTGGCGCATATTGAGGAGGCACAAAAAATCTACGATGCGCAATGGGCATTATACAGTAAAACCTATTTAACAGACGAAGAAAAAAAATTAGAAGAACAGTTTCTAACATTATACAAACAATACAATGACAAAGCCGTCATTCCCGCCATTAATGCCATAAAGAAAAACGACAGAGATACTTTAGAGTACATCATCAATCACACACTAAAAAGCGAATATGAACCCCTGAAAAACATTGCCGATCGGTTGATTAAATTACAATTTGATGTAGGCCATACACTCTATTCCGACTCACAAAATATTTTCAGTAATATATTATTTTTCCTCGTGATTACGCTTGTAGTGGGCATCGCTATCGTTGCCTTATCCGGCTGGCGGTTGATTACGTCGATTGCCGTCCCGATAAAACATGCCGTGGATTTAGCGCGGAAAGTCGCAAGCGGCGATCTGACGCATCGCATCGCGATTACCTCGCGTGATGAAATGGGACAGTTGCAAACCGCGCTGCGAGAAATGGTGTTGAATCTGACGGATATCGTTGAGCGTGTACACAGTAACGCCGACATTATTGCAACGGCATCCAGCCAGATCAGCAGCGGCAATATTGATCTCTCCTCGCGAACCGAGCAACAGGCCAGCTCACTGGAGGAAACCGCCGCGTCAATGGAACAGATGACCTCCTCCGTTAAACAGAATGCCACTCATGCCGCCCACGCCAGCCAACTGGCAACAACCGCCTCACAGCGCGCCATTGATGGCGGAAAAATGATGGGCGCAGTGACCACCGCCATGCAACAGATGGTGTCTTCCGCAGATAAAATCACCAATATTATCAGTGTGATCGACGGTATCGCATTCCAGACCAACATCCTTGCGCTGAACGCTGCCGTGGAAGCCGCACGGGCGGGAGAACAGGGGCGAGGCTTTGCGGTCGTCGCAGGAGAGGTTCGCACGTTGGCACAACGTAGCGCCAATGCGGCTAAAGAGATCAAAGAACTGATCGGGGTATCCGTCGAACAGGCGAATCGCGGGCACACGGTTGTCATCGACGCTGGCAGCACGATTCAGAGCGTGGTGGAAGACATCAAACAGGTTGCTTCACTCGTCACCGAAATCTCTACCGCCAGCCATGAACAAAGTCTGGGGATCGGGCAGATTAATACCGCAATTTCACAGATGGAAACGGTCACACAGCAAAACGCCGCGCTGGTTAACGAGGCCGCCTCCGCTGCCAGCTCATTGTCCGAACGGGCTGATGAACTCAGTCATGCCGTTGCGGCGTTTCGCATCTGACGTCCTCAGCGCGATCCCGCAGTGAACGAATGTTCACTGCGGAATGTTAATTCCCACTCCGTAACCGTTCTGAACGGCGGCGTAAAATCTCCATCACGACCAGCAGGATTAGCGCCGCGCCCACCATCATGGTTGCGGCAGCGGCTATCGTCGGGTCAAGGTTTTCACGGATACCGGCAAACATCTGTAACGGTAACGTGCGCTGACGTGGGCTGGCAAGAAACAGCGTGACGATCACCTCATCGAACGAGGTCGCAAAGGCAAACAGCGCGCCGGAGAACACGCCCGGTGCAATCAGCGGAAACGTCACTTTGCGAAAAGCCAACAGTGGCGAGGCACCCAGACTGGCAGCGGCTCGCGTCAGGTTATGATCGTAGTTCTTCAACACTGCGGTGACCGTAATCACCACGAATGGCACCCCCAGCATCGCATGTGCCAATACCAGCCCCAGATAACTATTCAGCAGCGACAGCTTGGCGAAAAAGAAAAACATCCCGACTGCGACAATCACCACTGGCGCAATCATCGGTGAAATCAATACCGCCATCACCAGCGATTTACCGCGAAACTCTCCACGCACCAGGCCGACTGAGGCTAATACGCCGAGTATCGTCGCCAGCAGTGTCGCCAGCGGCGCAATCAACAAACTGTTCCCCAGTGCGCCCAGCCATTCACTGGAATTAAAAAACTCGCGATACCAGCGCAGGGAAAACCCCGTCAGCGGGTAGCTCAGAAACGACCCCGCATTAAACGAGAGCGGAACAATCACCAACACAGGCACGATTAAAAACAACAGCATCGCTGCCCCATAGAAATTAAAGAACGCATTCCATAGGCGGATAACCACTGCACCCTGCTGTCTCATTTGTTATCTCCCTAGTATAAGGTTGTAGATATCGTGGTTAGCGCGCCGCCGCATCGGCATTGGTACGCGTCACGCGGATGTACACTACATACAGCAGCGTCACGATAATCAGTAGTTGCGTCCCCAGCGCGGCCGCCATTCCCCAGTTCATCGTACTATTGGTGAAGAACGCGACAAAATAGCTCAGCATCTGGTCACTCGGCCCGCCCAGCAGCGCGGGGGTAATGTAGTAACCAATCGCCATCATAAAGACCAGTAACGCCCCTGCCGTCACCCCTGCGTAGGTTTGCGGGACATAGACTCGCCAGAAAGCGATAAACGGATGCGCCCCCAGCGAGATCGCCGCCCGCACGTAGTTTGGGGAGATGCCTTTCATCACCGCATATAACGGTAGAATGAAAAACGGCAGCAAGATATGGGTCATTGAGATATAGACACCAATGCGGTTAAACACCAGCACCAGCGGCTCGTCGATGATACCGATGTTAATTAGCGAACGGTTGATCAATCCGCCAGACTGCAACAGTACAATCCAGCTTGCCGTGCGCACAATCAGCGAGGTCCAGAACGGTAGCAGCACCAGGATCAGCAGCAGGTTAGCGCGGTTAGCGGGTTGTTTTGCCAGCCAGTACGCCAGCGGATACCCTAATCCCACACACAGCAGCGTCACCACACCCGCCATCAATAGCGTGCGCAACAGTACATCGACATACAGCGCCTGATCGGCTGGCTGCGGGACGATTTGCTGCGTTGTGGCATCGACTTTGTGATCAAACACCGCCAACAGGTAATAGCTGGTGAAAGGCCGTGCGGCGCGATCGAACGTTTTCCAGGTCGCCAATTCGCCCCACATCGGCTGTTCACGTATGAGTTGCTCACGGATATCGCTGCTGCCCTCGGCGGGCAGCTTGCGCAATGTACGGGTTATCAGCGTGCGATACTCCGCGCCTTCATACCCTAATCGTTTGGTGATCGTGCTTAATTTACCGCTGCTACGGGCATCGCGCAGATCGCTAACCAACGCCCGAAAAACCGCCTCATCCGGCACATTGTTGCCCGCCCAGAGCCGCATAGCGGCAATGGTTTGCGGCATATTGTCACGCAATTCCGGGTTAGAGACGCTTTTCCCCAAAATCGAGGTGATCGGGAAGAGAAAACTCACCACGATAAATAGAAACAGCGGCGCAATCAGCAGCAGAGAGCGTTTTTTATAGGCTTTCTGCGCCATCGATAATTGCTGTTTCAGTGTCGAATAGTCCTCGTTTCCGCCGGACGGTGCAGCGGTGGCGATAGTATTCTGGGACATAGGCTCTTTCTCCATCATCACGTACGATCAATCACTGCGGTGTTACTGTGCGGCCCAGGCGTTGAAGCGTTGTTCCAACTCTTCGCCGTGATCGATCCAAAACTCAGTGTCAACCTGCAAAGACTGCGCCAGATTCTCGGGTGCCGTTGGCAGATTAGAGGAAATGGCCGGTGCCAGCATACTGGTGGCTTTAACGTGTGTCGGGCCATACGGAATGTTTTCGGCGAACACCTTCTGGTTTTCCGGCTGGTTGGCAAACGCAATAAACTGCTCCGCCAGCGCCTTATGCTTGGAGCCTTTGACAATCGCCCAGCTATCCAGATCGTAAATGCTATCGGCCCAGACAATCTTGAAGTCATGCCCTTCTTTCTGCGCGGCGGCAACACGGCCGTTGTACGCGGAGGTCATCACCACATCACCCGACACCAGCCATTGCAGTGGCTGCGCACCGGATTCCCACCACTGAATGTTCGATTTAATCTGATCCAGTTTCTTAAAGGCACGATCGACACCTTCCGGCGTCGCCAATACGTTGTAGAGATCGTCACGCTTCACGCCATCGGCCAGCAGCGCGATTTCCAGCGTGAATTTGGCGCTTTTACGCAGCGCACGTTTACCGGGGTACTCTTTGACATTCCAGAAATCCGCCCAGTTTTTCGGTGCCTGCTTCAGCTTCTGTGCGTTATACGTCAGGACGGTTGAAAACAGGAAAATACCCGCGCCGCATTCGCTGACCGCCCCTTTAACAAACTGGGATTGATCGCCCAGTTTTGACCAGTCCAGCGGCTCAAACAGCCCTTCGCTACAGCCGCGCAGCAGCTCAGGCCCTTCGACTTCCACAATATCCCAGCCCACCTGCCCGGTTTCCACCATCGCCCGGATACGCGCCATTTCACCGTTGTATTCACCGGCCTCTACCGTGCCTTTGCCCGCGGCGGCAAACGGTTTGTAAAATGCCTTATCCTGCGCTTCTTTATTCAGGCCACCGAATGAGATCACCGTGACAGATTCCGCCTGCGCCTGGCAGGCCAGCGTCACCAGAAAAGCCGTCGCCGCCATTTTTTTCAGCGTCTGACGCTTGAAGAACCCTTTTGCTTTGGAAGGAGTAGTGAATTTGGACATGATTTTGCTCCTGGAGTGGTAGTCAACGTAAAGGTCAAATGCGTATCACAATTTTGCATACCCTACTTTTTATGCCGTGCATTTTTGATGCGTCATTGATCAATGAACTCATGCAAAAAAATATGAGCATAAACTGTGCCAATTCAAAAATTTTATTGATGTTTCCACTGCGATGGCGGGAACGGCGATGAGAAATATCAGTAAGACACCGCAATGTCTGAAGCCTGATAAGATGTCGCCATTTCTGCCATATTGTGGTGCAGGCCAATATTGCCCTGCACCACTCAGACGCATGTACGCCTGTCACCCATGCGCCGAGATTCACTGCCGACGCCTGTTTTTTACCGACGATCGGGACTGCGTGTTATCTGGACAGATCAACGCAAAGGTATTTCATTTCCAGATAGTCTTCGATGCCGAAACGCGATCCTTCACGGCCCAGCCCTGATTGCTTCACCCCGCCAAACGGCGCGACTTCATTCGAGATCAGCCCGGTGTTGATCCCGACCATGCCGTAATCCAGCGCTTCCGGTACGGTCCACTGGCGCACCGCATCACGCGTGTAGATATAAGCTGCCAGCCCGAATTCCGTATCGTTCGCCATCGCAATCACTTCAGCTTCCTCACTGAAGCGGAACAACGGCGCGACGGGGCCGAACGTCTCTTCACGCGCGAAACGCATCTCGCGGGTCACGTCGCCGACAATCGTTGGTGTAAAGAACGTACCGCCCAACTCGTGGCGTTTCCCTCCCAACAGCAGCGTGGCTCCGTGTGCTAACGCATCGGCAATATGCTGTTCGACTTTGTTAATCGCATCGTTATCAATCAGCGGCCCTTGCGTCACACCCGGTTGCGTACCGTCGCCGACGTTCAGCTTGCGTACTTCCTCAATCAGTCGTGCTACCAGCGTCGGGTAAATACCGTCCTGCACATAGATACGGTTGGCGCAAACGCAGGTCTGCCCGCTGTTACGAAACTTGGAGGCCAGAATGCCTTTCACCGCCTGATCCACATCGGCATCGTCGAACACGATAAACGGTGCGTTGCCACCCAGCTCCAGCGACAACTTTTTCACCGTCGGCGCACTCTGCGCCATCAGGATACGCCCGACTTCTGTGGAACCCGTGAAGCTCAGTTTGCGCACCACCGGACTATCACATAGCACCTTACCCACCGACTGGGCATCACCGACGATAACCTGCAACACGCCGCGTGGAATCCCCGCCTGTTGCGCCAGTTCCGCCAGCGCCAGCGCGGTAAACGGCGTCTGCTCGGCCGGTTTGACGATCATCGTGCAGCCTGCCGCCAGCGCAGGCCCGACTTTACGCGTGATCATCGCCGCCGGAAAATTCCACGGTGTGATAGCTGCACACACGCCGATAGGCTGCTTAATGACCAGCAAACGCTGCTGTCCCTGCGGCGATTGCAACACGCTGCCTTCAATGCGTTTCGCTTCTTCCGCAAACCAGTCAATGAAGCTGGTCGCATAGCCAATTTCGCCACGCGCTTCCGCCAGCGGTTTTCCCTGTTCCGCCGTCAGTAGCGCGGCTAAGTCATCCTGATTGTCCATAATCAGGCGCGCCCACGCCTGCAACAGCGCGGCACGTTCTTTTCCTGTCTTCTTACGCCATTCAACCAGCGCCTGTTCAGCCGCAGCAATGGCCTGCTCGGTTTGTGACACCGTCACCAGCGGCACTGACCCAAGCACCTCGCCTGTCGCTGGATTAGTCACATCCAGACGCTCGCCGTTTTGGCTGTCTTGCCATTCACCATCAATCAGGCAGTGTTGACGGAATAAGGCTTGTTGTTTCAATGGAATAGATGATTTGAGTTGCATAGCGCCTCTTCTATCGTGTTAATACGCGCGTCAGGATGCTCATGGCCTTGCTGAACTGATCGTCAGGAACCGTTAACGGATACAGGAAACGGATCACGTTGCCATGTACGCCACAGGTCAGCAGCAGCAGACCCGCCTCCAACGCGCTTTTCTGAAATTGACGGGTAATCTCTGACGAGGGTTTGCCAGTATTCGGATCGTTAAATTCTGCCGCCACCATTGACCCTTGCGCCCGAATCGCCACCAGCGCGGGACACTGCGCTTTGATCTTTTCCAGCGTTTCCACCAGTGCGGCACCCAGACGCTGTGCCCGCTGGCACAATTTCTCTTCTTCAATCACGTCCAGTACCGCCAGCGCAGAGGCCACAGCCAGCGGGTTGCCCGCATAGGTGCCGCCCAGCCCACCTGGCGATGGCGCATCCATCACTTCGGCGCGACCGACGACGCCAGAAATCGGGAAGCCGCCGCCCAGACTCTTCGCCATGGTGATCAGATCCGCTTTATCCGCGTAGTATTCCATCGCAAACAGTTTGCCGGTACGCGCAAAACCCGTTTGCACTTCATCGGCTATCAGCAGAATACCGTGTTCATCACACAGCTTACGCAGCCCGCTGATAAAGGCTGGCGGCGCGACGTGAAAACCGCCTTCACCCTGTACTGGCTCCAGAATAATCGCGGCAACCTGATCGGCCCCGATGTCGGTGTGCATAATACGTTCGACGCTTTCCAGCGCCTGCTCAACGGTGATACCCGTTTTTTCATTCGGGTAAAGCGCATGAAAAATGGAACCGGGGAACGGGCCGAACCCCGTGGAGTACGGTGCCACTTTGCCCGTCAGCGTCATGGTCAACAGCGTACGACCGTGAAACGCGGCGTTGAAGGCAATCACACCAGGACGTTTGGTGTACGCACGGGCGATTTTCACCGCGTTTTCCACCGCTTCCGCCCCGGTGGTAAAGAACGCGGTTTTTGCAGCGCCCTGAATCGGTGCCAGCGCGTTGATGCGTTCGGCCAAAGAGACATAACTGCCGTAAGGCACAATCTGGTAAGCCGTATGGGTAAAGCGCTCCAACTGCTCACGCACCGCAGCGACAATCTTCGGGTGGCGGTGACCGGTGTTCAGCACCGCGATCCCAGCGGCGAAATCGATAAACTCTCGTCCTTCAACATCCCACAGGGTGCTGTTTTCCGCACGCTCAGCATAGAAATCACACATGACGCCCACACCACGCGGCGTGGCGGCCAGACGGCGTTGATTTAGTTCGCTATTCTTCATGGTCTGCTCCGGTATCCCAAACACATCGGTTAGTTGAAGATGATTAGTTAAACGATGACAGTTAATCGCAAGATGATGGTGTCATTTAGACGTGAGATGGTTCTATAATCCAGTGCCAGTTTTGAATATTTAAAGGATCCACTTTGCGCTCACTTCTGACCGACTTATTGCTTCAGCGTTTAGCCAACCAGCAGGACGGGGCGCTGAATAAACGTGTGTACGACAGCATCCGGCTGGCGATTCTTGATGGTGCCATTGCCGCAGGCGTTCGCCTGCCGTCGTCGCGCGATCTGGCGCAGCAGCTAGCGCTATCGCGCAATACCGTGCTGACGGCCTACGAACAGCTACTGGCGGAAGGCTATATCGAAGCACGTAAAGGAAGTGGAACCTTCGTCACAGAACAATTACCTGACGGTAATATGCAGCCCGTGGATAGTGCCGATACGGGAGACGTGCGTGAGCCTAAACATGAGCTTTCCCGGCGCGGTATGCACCTGCTGGGCTATGCGGGGGCGTCCATCCGGCAATGGGGGGCATTTATGCCGGGTATTCCCGATATCGCCAGTTTCCCCCATGATTTATGGCGACGTATTCAGACGCGCCTGACGCGACGCGTTCGTCCCGAACAACTGTCCTATTCGCCGGTTGGCGGCTGCCCTGAACTGCAATTCGCGCTGGTGGATTATCTGCGCATCGCCCGTTCTGTGGAATGCACGCCAGAGCAAATTCTGATTACCGAAGGCACCCATCAGGCAATGGATTTACTGGCTAAAATGCTGTGTAACCCCGGCGATTTGGCATGGATTGAAGATCCCTGCTATTGGGGGATTCGCAATGTTCTGACGATTAACGGGCTGCGCATCACCCCCATTGATGTGGATGAACAAGGGCTGGCACCGCCGGAGAGGCTGGCACCCGACGCCGTGCCGCGCTTAATTTGCGTGACACCGTCACATCAATATCCACTGGGTGCAGTGATGAGTCTGGCGCGTCGTCAACGGTTACTGGCACTGGCACAGGAACACGGCTGCTGGGTGGTGGAAGATGATTACGACAGCGAATTTCGCTTTTCTGGTAGTCCGATCCCCGCACTGCAAGGGTTACAGACGCAATCGCCGGTAATCTACATCGGGACATGCAGTAAAACGCTTTATCCCGGCCTGCGCGTGAGCTACATGGTGCTGCCGCCGCTACTGGCGCAGTCGCTGAAGACGGCACATTCCGAGCTATATCGCGGTGGGCACTGGCTCACGCAAGCCACGCTCGCGCAGTTTATCCGCGAAGGTCACTACGCCGCGCACATCCGCCGTATGCGCCTGCTGTATGCCAAACGCCGCGCGCTATTGACGTCGCTGATCGAACAGCATCTGGGGGCGGATTACGTCGGCGACAGCAGCAATGCCGGGCTGCATATGCTGCTCAGTTTACCTTCCCACATTGATGATGTGGTACTGAGCGCGGCGATTTTGCGTCGTGGCGTGATGGTGAAACCACTGTCCAGCTACTACCTGCAACCCACCCAGAAGCGGGGTTTATTGCTGGGTTATGCCTGTGTGGAGGAGCCAGCCATGGAGCAAGCGTTTGCGGTGATTGTGTCATGTATTCAGACGCTGAATACACCTCATTCTATCACCTGATGGCCCCCCATTTTTACATCAACCCATTCGCACCATCACGGTGCTTATCGATATCAGCACGCCCCATCACGGAGCGTTAGCCGTAACGCCTTCGTACCTTTTTGCTCACCGCAGCACGGTATTTTCTGTTTGCAACGCATCCGGCATGGTTTATGCATTCTTATGAATAACAGTGACTGCCGGAGAGTGAAAAAATGAGAAATTATGTCAGCTTCAGGAACGTTCAGAAGACCTACGACGGCGACCGCCTGATCGTCAAAAATCTGAATCTGGATATTCGTGAAGGTGAATTTCTGACCCTGCTTGGGCCATCCGGCTCGGGAAAAACCACCAGTTTGATGATGCTCGCGGGGTTTGAAACCCCGACACAGGGGGAAATCCTGCTGCGCGATGCGCCGTTACACCATCTCCCGCCGCATCAGCGCGACATCGGCATGGTATTTCAAAACTACGCCCTGTTTCCCCACATGACCGTAGCGGAGAATCTGGCATTTCCGCTATCCATCCGCCGCCTGAACCGTGCCGATATTAAAGAAAAAGTCGATCGGGTACTGGATCGCGTGAAGCTCACCAGTCTGGCCGATCGCTACCCCGCGCAAATGTCCGGCGGCCAGCAGCAGCGTGTGGCACTGGCTCGTGCGCTGGTGTTCGAACCCAAGCTGGTGTTGATGGACGAACCGCTGGGCGCGCTGGATAAGCAATTGCGCGAGCATATGCAGTTGGAAATCAAAGAGCTACACCAGTCGCTAGAATTGACCGTGGTGTATGTGACGCACGATCAGAGCGAGGCCATGACGATGTCCAACCGCGTCGCCGTGTTTAACGATGGCGTGATTCAACAGATGGACAGCCCCAGCGATATCTACGAAAAACCAGAAAACGCCTTTGTGGCGCAGTTTATCGGTGAAAATAATACGCTTATCGCCACCCGCGCCGAGGCGGAAGGCGCATTCTATCGGGCAACGCTGGATGACGGCACCTCGCTGCGCGCGCTGAAAGTTCGCCCTAGTTCGCCAGGTCGCAAAATTACGCTCTGCATCCGCCCGGAACGTATTCACGTCAATGCGCCACAGACCGACGACGGTATGCAGCATGTCACCGCCCGTATTCAGCAATTCATCTATCTGGGCGACCACGTCAGGATGATGACAGAGGTCGCTGGCCAACCACAGTTTATGGTGAAGCTCCCCGCCAGCGAGATCCAACCACACTGGAAAACCGGCACCGAAGTCAACCTGTCATGGCAGCCAGAACACCTGCGCGCGCTGGATAGCATCATTACGCATTAATCGTGATGCCCTGACGGCATAGGCTGAGGTGGAAAAGCCGATCAGAAAAAATAAGCCGTTACCCTGAACAAGGGTAATGGCTACCGAATAAATACAGAAAAATAATTAGCTTTATAGTGCATAAATTTTATTTAGGTAATTAATGAGTGATCAATCACAACTCAAAAATATCCTTTTTATTGCCGAATGAATATCACTGGAGTTTTTTCCTGATATCTATTTAAACTCAATACCGTTGCTAGTACTAACCCTTCCTATTTTAAGTTTCAGTCACGTTATTAAATAATAACGATTTACTCTGTAGCTTGAATTAATAAGGAAACATTCTAATGGACAGAGATCGCCTATAAGGGAATACGTATGGATACGCTGCACTTCTTTACCCTGTCTGGAAAAACCGCGCTCATCACCGGAGGATCGCGTGGATTAGGACTACAAATTGCTGAAGCGCTTGGTGCACAAGGGGCGCATATTATTCTCTCAGCACGTCACGCTGATGAATTACAAACCGCGCAGTCACACCTCTCCGCACGGGGTATTCGTGCCGACTGGATTGTTGCTGACCATGCCCAAGATCGCGATATTGAACGCCTCGCAGAGGAAGCCATCACCAAAACAGGTCAGATAGATATTCTCGTCAACAATGCCGGCACGGCATTCGGATCCCCGGCGGAAGACCACGCGATTGCTGACTGGGATCGGGTCATGAACCTGAATATCCGCAGCCTGTTTTTATTAACGCAGAAAATCGGCAAACGTAGCATGATCCCCCGCCGCTATGGAAAAATCATTAACGTGGCATCGCTTGCTGGCTTGCAAGGCAATCTGCCCGGTTGGCTGGAAGGCATCGCTTACAGCACCAGCAAGGGTGCCGTGGTGAACTTTACCCGCGCCCTGGCGGGCGAATGGGGAGAATTTAATATCACCGTTAATGCGCTCGCCCCCGGCTTTTTCCCTTCCGCCATGACCCAAAATTTGTTGAATAGAATTGGCGTTGATGCACTCGCACAAAAGTCCCCACTGCGACGTATTGGTGATAATGAAGATTTAAAAGGTGCGGCGATCCTATTTGCCTCCGACGCCAGTAAATATATTACGGGCCAAATACTTTCTATTGATGGAGGAATGAGTGCCATATAAATACCGCCCACATTATTAGCGATCAATTATAACGTTAATCATTCCACAGCAACGAGGCTCACGGAGGAGGCGCGTAAATATAGCCAATAGGCATGCAACCTGAAGTATAACGGGTATATACGGTGTTTTTCAGTCAAGCTAATTACAGGAGTAATAGCGATGAAAAGTTGCTTTGATGGCTGGTCCCCACAAGTCATTGATAGTGAAGATAAGGCGGCAGTCATTGCCCATATCGAAAAATATCGGTTTGCCATCATTACCGGCGAATGGAAATACGATGACTCTGACTTCAAACAAATGTCAGCGCTTTATTCGCTGGGGGAAATTTATCAGTCAGATTTTAACCGTCAGGAACATAAAGAGGGCGTATCCACATCCGGAGTCAATCAGATTGGCGGGCTCTCACGCGGCACGCACATGGTTTTCAATAGTACCTCACACCTTTCACTTCATACCGATGGTTCTTATATCCCCATTGGAAGCATAAAAACGTCGATTCTGCTTTGTAAGCAGCATGCCAGACAGGGCGGCGCGACCGTTCTGTTCGATAGCGTTTCTGCCTTTCAGCAGCTACAGGCCGAACACCCTGATTTAGCGCATATTCTGCTTCAAGAACAGATTTTCAGACGCCGCTCAACCGGGACACAGTCTGGAAAACAATACGCCCATATCGGTCCGGTTTTCCGTCCCGATCGCGACGGCGGATTTATTGGCGGCTTTACGCTGGATGTGACCGCCGACTGGGACTATTCACATAGCATCAATCCGCGCGTTATCGAGGCCGTCGATTACCTGTCACAACTGGCTGCTGAAGGCAGCCACTATCATCTGACATTTCCTCTTTATCGCGGCCAGGCCTTAATCATGCGTAACGATAAAATCTCTCACGGACGCCATGCCTATACGGACGATCCCGCCAGCCCAAGGACGCTGCTGCGAGGCATGTTCACCCGCGCGCCAACCCTGACCGCATAAGCAAGGAGAGATAATGACCGATTGTTCAATGACAGCATCCGCGTTAGCTGCACGTTGGGATAGCTGGCTCACCTGCCCGCAAGAGAGCCTTCAAGCCCGGATACGCGATGATTTAACCGAGACACCGTTAAGTGAGAAAACACTGGCGGCAATACTGGCATTCGTTCATGAATACCGACTCAACGGCGTAAACTGGAGTGCTCAGGGAGTACGCGGAGACGAAGTTCAGGAACCGCTACAGGAACTTCAACACGACGCGCCGCACTATTTTGCATTGTTCTGCGAAAAAATCGCCCTCGCTGAAAAACTCAAATGGGTCGGCGGCAGTGTGGATGCAGGCATTCTGGCAGCACAAACTCGCTATCAGAAATTTGCCATCGTCTCCACGCCCAGGGCTGGCACCCACTTGCTCCGCACGCTGCTAGGTTCCCACCCCAATATTGAAATGCACGGTGAAGCTTTTAACCGGTTTGGTCAGCACTTGCTGCCCTATTCCGTTAAAGACGCCACGACCGAAACGATCCTGCACCGTCACCTGTTCAGACCTTATTTTGAATACGTCGAAGCGGTCGGTTTCGTGCTATTTCGGGATCTTGATACCTACTGGGGCAATGCACCGATCTGGCCTGCTTTACAGGCTATCCCTGACCTGAAGTTGATCCTGCTGGAAAGAAGAAGCCGACTACAGCAATGGGTGTCGTTAAAAAAAAGCCTGCGCGACCGTATCTGGTACGTCGGCCAGCATGATAGCCGCCCGATTTCCCACGAAAAAATAGCGGTATCTGCCGATGAATTAACGGAGTTCATCGATAACAATCTGGAAAATCAGGCCGCGTTTCATCAGGCTTTTCGACACCACGACATCCTTAGCCTTGACTACGAAACGGTGATGTCAGCACCTGATAGTGTTGCCAGCACGGTGCTGTCCTTCCTGGGTATTTCCGATTTCAGGCTTTGCGCTGGCACAGGGAAAAAAGAGACCCGATCGATTGATTCGATCGTGAGTAACCTTGACGACATCAGAGCCACGCTGACAGGGACAAAATATGAATCCTACCTCTGACCCATACTGGCCGCCTTACACCGCTCTCGCGGAGAAAGACGAACGCCCGATCATTCAGCGTGGCGAAGGCGTTTATCTGTATGATGCGCGCGGCCAACGCTACTTTGACGGAATGTCCGGCTGTTATAATCACTGTCTGGGGCACTCCCACCCTGCATTTATTGCCGCCCTGCAACAACAACTCTCTACACTGATTCATGCCTGCAACATCTATTCAAACACCCAACTCCCCGGCGAGCTGGCCGAAAAACTCGCTGCCAAACTACTCGGTACAGGCCTTCGCAAGACGTTCATCGTCGGAAGCGGCAGTGAAGGGGTAGAAAGCGCACTGAAAATGGCCTGGCAATATCAGGTCAACCGTTCTAATCCAACGCGAACGCGAATCGTGGCCATTAACGGCGCATACCACGGCTGTACACTCGGCGCGATGATGGCGACAAGGCGCCCTTTTATCAACGAGGGCATTTTGCCGTCTCTACTCGACAGCAATACGATCACGATGCCGCCACCTGAACACCTCAGCGACATCCATGCCTGGGAAACGCTGCTGGACGCGCAGGAATCGACCATCGCCGCCGTCATTATTGAACCGATTATGGCCATGGAAGGCACCCGACTGCTGCCTAAGGGGTTCCTGCAACAGCTCTCACTGTTGACAAAAAAGCACGACATTCCGCTCATCTGTGACGAAGTCTACTGCGGCGTGGGCCGCGCAGGGACGCTCTGTGAATCAGTCTCACAGGGTGCGCGTCCTGACATTGTTATTTTCAGCAAGTGTCTGGGCGGTGGCATACCCATCACCGCCGTGCTTGCGACGGAAGCCATTACCGACAGCTTCACAGGACAAACGCCGCCGTTTTTCCGCCACGGTCATACGCAATCCGGCAATCTGCTGGGCTGCCGTGCGGCACTATTTGTTATGGATTATCTGGAGGAGCATCACCTCTACGATGAGGTCACGGCAAAAGGAAGGACAATCCTCCAGCTCGCTAAACAGCATTTTCCTCCAACCACGGGGCTAATTAGCCTGCAAGGCAAAGGGTTAATGCTATCGATGACATTTGAGTCTCTCGAACAGTGCGGTCGCGCGCAGGCGGCGATACGCCAACAAGGCGTCATCGTTGGTGCCGCTGGCCCGTACCTAAAACTGGCGCCAGCGTTCACCATTTCAGCCAACGAAATAGAGGAGCTGATTCAACGTATGACTATCGCACTGGGAAACCTCTGATGAGCGCTAATGGCCCCGCCAGGCGTGATTAACATCCATCAGATGTGATTAACAACAGGGAGTGAAAGCATGTCTAACTATTTTGATCTTGAACGCATCATCCACGGCAAGCGGCATGAAACCCCATTCCAGTGGGGTGAATTAACCCGGATATGGCGCAACGGCAGTATCGCAGCAACGCTTGCTAATGAGTTCCCGACTGACGGATTTAACTATCGTGAACGTAATGGGGGTTACTTTTATCGTCGTACCCTTATTCCTTTAGCCTCCGGCAAGGTGAGCGACGCCACGACGCTGTCCGATGCCTGGCAGGGAATGTGCGACGAACTGGTCTCTGACGCCTTTACTACTGCACTGTCCACATTCTGCGGAGCCGACCTTTCCGCATTCAAAATGGAAGCGGTGGCATTTCGCGGAGGACGGGACACGCACTACCTTCCCCATGTCGATGCCTCACTAAAACACGGGTTCCGTCTGATTATTTATTTTAACGCCGAATGGGAAGAAAGCTGGGGCGGTGCTTTTCAGATTCTCAACCCTGAAAATCATGCTGACGTCTGCCATTCCGTTCTTCCGATCATGGGCAATGCCAGCGTCATCATCCGCAATGGGTTTTATGAAACCTGGCATGCGGTCGTGCCGTTAACTGACGTTTCCGTCAAAACACGTAATGCGCTGAATATCACCTATTACGAACCCGGCACGACGAGTACGGTACAGTGAAGAGGCTTATTTTTCTCTACGGGCCGCCGGCGGTGGGGAAACTCACTATCAGTCGTCTGCTGGCGGAGAAAACGGGGGCAACGCTATTTCATAATCATCTGACGTATGATTTAGCGATGGCGGTGCTCCCGCCGGAGAGTGCATTTAGCACGCTCCGGCGCTTCGCTTGTCAGCTAAGGCTGTACACCATCACGCTGCTTTTTGCAGAGGATAAACGCGATCTGATTACCACCTTCTGCTATGAGGGAAGCAAAGACGACGGGTATATTGAGGCGATAAAGACACTGTGCACGGAACATGGCGTCACGCCATTTTTCATTCAACTCTGTAGCGACGAAGCACACCTTTTAACCCGCGTGGAAAACGCAGACCGAAAGCGATTCGGTAAGGTGAATACTCAGGAAAAGCTCAAAGAAATTCTGAAGAATTACGACTACACCGACACGATCGATGCAACCCATCATCGTTTACTGGACACCTCTGCGCTGACGCCTCATGAGGCCGCAGAACAACTAATTGACTGGTTTTCTTCATATTGAAGCAACGAAAGCACGTTGCCCCTAGGCAGGGGCAACGGAGAGAGAATTAACCTCGAATCTTGCGGTATACCCACAGCACGACAATCGCGCCCACAATCGCCACCACAAAGCTACCGAAATTAAAGCCATCCACGCGACCAAACCCAAAGAACACGCTAATGTAGCCACCTACGACGGCACCAACAATCCCCAGCAACACCGTCAGGATGAAACCACCCCCGTCTTTACCGGGCATGATCCACTTAGCCAAAATTCCCGCAATCAAGCCAAAAATAATCCAGGACAGAATACCCATAACCACCTCGCTTTTATTTCATTATACCGGTACAAACGCCAATCCTTGACAGATAAGACGCGAATCCAATTATAGACAAGGATTTCATAAACGATCGGTAAACTGCCAATGAAATCTCACGCCCCCCATTCATTTATTCAGCACAACAATATCCACATTGCCGCTCACGATTGGTTTACATAAAATTTTATAGCCGTCGCTGTCAAAATTCGCCGCGACCTGCTTGAAGGCTGCAACCTCGGATAAACTCGCCACGGTGCCCAGATAAAACCAGTTGTGAATGATGTGATAATCCGTCTTCCCCTGACGCGACTCTTTAATTGCAATCCTACCCGGATACGCCCAGCAGTTCAGTTTCATGGCATTAAGCCGATTGGTCAGCCTGGCGTGATGTTCCGCGAGGGACTCTTTACCACAGCAAGCCCCTGCGCATTTTTTCAACGCATGGCGAAAACAGGCTTTTCCCGCAGGCAGGTGTTCAATACCCAGTATCCCCAAACATAATTTTTCTTCATCAGCCAGCGTTTTCAACGTATTGATCGCTGCGAGACGGTGGCTAAACAAACCATAAAGATCGGGCGTTCTGGAAAAGTCGACCTGTTTGGCGTAGACCACGTCAATACGTTGTCCATTAAAATGGAGTGCGCACAGTTGGCGCGAACGCCGCAACCGCTTGTTAAAAAGCGGCACCTGCTGCTTAATCAGTTGCGCTTCCAATAACAGCGCCCCAATTTCCCCGGCCGTCTCGATAAACGTAATGCGTCGCGTCTGTCTCAGCAGCTTTGCTTCTTTACGTGTACGCAGGTGCGATAACACACGCGCACGGATGTTGATACTTTTCCCGATGTACAGCGGCAATGTTTCGCTGTCGCCGTGGAAAAGGTAAACACCCGGCGCCGCAGGCAGCCCAGCCAGTTCGGTACGCAGATGCTCTGGGTATTCATAGATATCCGGCATTTTTTCAGGCAACATCATGATTTAACAACCTTTATATCTTCAGCCCGCGTGGTGTACGCGGGTGAAAGCCGCTCTCGTTTCATCGACCAGCCGGGATTAATCCCCTGTCCTGCAAACCAGATCTTCCCTTTACCCGAATGATTAATACGATCTAGGGCTGCCATCAAACCGGCGCTGTTGGCATACGGTTTACGCGCATCAAACATGTCCAATTGTGCCACGCCTTGCAGGTAGAAATCGGATAGCACCACGCCAGCTTTGCAGTAGCGGTAGTCTGGTTTCCAGATCCGCTCCAGCGCTTCAACCGCGAGTGCGATAATGTCTCGGGTATCGTTGGTAGGAATAGCGATCACGCGGGTCGCCTGATCGCCATAATATTCACCCTGTGCGACATGAGGGCTGGTACGGATAAAGACGGAAACCTGACAGCAGTACTGATTCTCATGGCGTAACTTCTCTGCGGCGCGTTCCGCATAACGACACACCGCCTGACGCAGATGTGCATACTCGGTAATACGCGAACTGAATGAGCGGGAACAAAGTATCTGCTGTTTAGCAGGTGCCTGTTCCTCCACGTCCAGACAGGGCTGACCGCGGAGTTCGCGCACCGTGCGTTCTATCACCACGCTGAAGTTTTTGCGGATATAGGCCAGATCGCAGCGTGCCAGCATCAACGCATTCTCGATGCCCATTGACTCCATCCTGCGCGCCAAGCGTCGTCCGATGCCCCAGACATCAGCGACGGGCGTAATCGCCAGCAGTTTCTCCTGACGTACCGGGCTGGACAGATCCACCACGCCATCCGTTTTACGCCAGATTTTTGCCGCATGATTAGCCAGTTTAGACAAGGTCTTGGTGGGCGCAATACCGACGCCGACGCTCAAATGCGCTTCTCGCTTGATGCGCGCTTTAATCTGCTGTCCAAATGCTTCAAGTGAGGTACAACGATCCACACCGGACACGTTCAAAAACGCTTCATCGATACTGTATATTTCCACCGCTGGCGCCATCTCTTCCAAAATGCTCATCACACGCGCCGACATATCCGCGTAAAGCGCATAATTGGAGGAAAACACAGCGATATTGTGTTGCTGAATATACTCACGGACTTGAAACAGCGGCACCCCCATTTTTATCCCAATCCGCTTCGCCTCATCGGAGCGAGAAATTACGCAGCCGTCGTTGTTGCTCAGCACGATGATCGGTCTACCCGCCAGATCGGGGCGAAAAATCTTTTCACAACTGGCGTAAAACGTATTCACATCCACCAGTGCGTACATTAGCGTGTCGCGTGTATGACGTAGGTCACGACGCCAAAAATATCAAGGCTGTCGCTGTCGTTAATCACAATCGGAGTATAGGCAACATTCATAGGAAGCAATGCCGGGGTAGGCGTCAACTGTAGCTGTTTGATGGTGAATTCGCCGTCCAGTGTAGCGATAACGATATCGCCATGACGCGCCTGCAATGCGCTATCAACCACCACCAAATCGCCATCATGAATGCCGCCCTCCACCATTGATTGACCGGAGACACGAACGAAATAGGTGGCTGAAGGATGACGAATACATAGCGTATTCAAATCGATACGCTGTTCAACATAATCATTTGCCGGGCTGGGGAACCCCGCTGGCACCCTATTCGCATAAAGATTTAATGCCAGCTTATCGGGGCAGGACTCAGGAAGGTATCGTTTCATTGCTCGACCAATAACTGTATTTTTATACAGTATAAAAAACGAGCGCCGACAATGCAATGCACAATGTTCATCGACACCAGCGAACGGCCAGTCGTTACATCATGTCGATAAAGAAACGTGCTGTTACATCAGTGCATTAACGTATCCAGGGCGGTAATGTAAAGACGCCATGTTCTTACTCCTTCGCATACAAATACACCGACGCACGGGATACGCGCTTATCTTATCTCTCCGGCTCGTTACCCTATTTAGCTCAGCCTAACGTCGGCTCGCAGTTCACCGGGAAATTCACCGAATGGGCAATGTAGCAAGCATCATGTGCCAGTTCATGCAACTGGGCATATTGCTCGGCGGTCGGCTGTTTTGCACCGCTAAATGTGACCTGTGGACGCAGCGTGACGTCCAACATCGCTGTTTTTCCCGCCGAGTTCACCCCCATGGTTCCTACCGCGTGGTCCTGATAATCCTCCACGCAAAAGCGTTTTTTAGCCGCAATGGAAAGGAACCACAGCATATGGCAGCTCGACAATGAGGCCACCAGCGCTTCCTCGGGATCGACCGCATCCTCTAGCGAAAAAGGCAGCGGAACGACATGAGGTGACGACGAAGCGCGCAGCGTAATGCCGCCGTCAAACTGCCACTGATGCAGCCGACTATAGCGGTTATCGATAAAATCCTGCCCATCGCGCTGCCAACAGATTGAAGCATGGTACTCAGACATCGTTCAGTTCCTTTTGTAATCGCAAATGCAGGTATAACAGAAATTACTTTGCCTCTTTAACGGCGTGGCTTTCCAAATCTCGCAGCAGCGCGGCAAGATTGGCGTCAAGTGCAGCCAGAACCTCGGCGGGCAGCGCAGATAACACCTGACGTTCATTCTCCACATGTGCCCCGGCGGCACGATTGATCAACGCCAGCCCCGTGCTGGTAAGCTGTACCAACGTGCTGCGCGCATCCTGCTGGTTCTGCACTCGTTCAATAAATCCACGGGTTTCAAGGCGCTTGAGTCGATGCGTCATGGTGCCTGACGTCACCATCAACGTGGAGAACAGTGCGGTCGGGCTCAGGCAATAGGGCGCGCCAGCACGCCGTAGCGTAGCCAGCATATCAAATTCCCAACTGCTCACCCCGAATCTGGCGAAACAGGATTCCAGACGCTGATCCATGAGTACAGCACAGCGTCTGAGGCGTCCAATGGGTCCCATAGGAGAAGTATCCAGATCGGGGCGTTCACGCCGCCACTGATCAAGAATGGCATCTACCGCATCATATTCGCGCTCACTAACTGGCTTTTCCATTTATCTTGACTTAAAGGTAATGAATTTACCTATCCATAGTAGCTTGCATGGACAGGAATGTCATGAACCTCATCATTCACGAGTCACTCGCCCTATGTCTGTACGGCGCAACGGTTTGAGGCGTTTACAAGCGTTGGAGAGATGAATAAAGAAAGAAGAAAAGAAGGGAGTTGACGGTGGTGCCTCATGGTAGACGCCACCGTGTTTTATCGCCTTTAGCGACGGTTACGCACAAGCTGGTAGCGACGCGTCAGGTACTCGACCGGCGCGCTCCAGATGTGAACCAGACGACAGAATGGGAACAGCACGAACAGCGTCAGCCCCAGTACGATGTGCAGTTTGAAGATGAGCGCAACCCCCGTCAGATGTGCAGACGCCCCGCCCTGGAAAAACGCTACGCTTTGTGCCCAACCAACCAGCTTCAGCATTTCACTGCCGTCCATGTGTTGCGCAGAGAACGGAATGGTCAGCAGCCCCAGCCCCGCCTGAATCACCAGCAAAGACAGAATGAGAATGTCGCCAACGCTGGAGGTAGCGCGAATGCGTGGGTTGGTCAGACGGCGTTTTAACAGCAGCACGCCACCGACAAACGTCAGCACGCCTGCCATCCCCCCGCCGAACATCGCCATTTTCTGTTTTACCGCCATCGGCAGGAACGCTTCGTACATCCAGTGTGGCGTCAGCATACCGAGGAAATGTCCGGCCAATACCCCCAAAATCCCCAGATGGAACAGGTTCGACGCCAGACGCATCCCTTTCTTATCCAGCATTTGGCTCGAACCGGCACGCCAACTGTACTGACCGTAGTCATAGCGCAGCCAACTGCCAATCAGGAAAATCGCCATCGCCAGATACGGATAGATGTCAAAAAAGAACACATTAAAATAATTCGTGATTGCACTCATTAGCGTTGCCCTCCCGCCGATGTCGCGTCAAGATTCAGATATTGCGGCACCACCGCGCCCGCAAAGCGGCGTTGGTGTTGCGTTTGTTGGGCCGATGCGCAGCCTTCTTCACCGAGAAACTTAACCTGCTCCTCTTCCCACACGGCATCCAGCGCCTGCGGTGTGTCATCACGCGCCTCGTCAACAACGTTATGTGTGACGTCGTCACTTTTGAGGTCACTACCGGACAGCACCAGCAGTAAATCGAACAGTACGGCATAGCGACTGTCACGCTGCTGCAAACGCGCGCCAATCAGCGCCAGAATCGGCGCGATGTCGAGTAAACCCGCACGGCTCTGTGCAGGTTCCAGACGAGAAAGGTACTCAAGATACAGCGGCAGATAGTCCGGCAGCTCACGACAATCCAGCGCCAGACCGGCCTCCTGATATTGCTGCATGAGATCGACCATCGCCTGACCACGGTCGCGAGATTCACCGTGAACGTGCTCGAACAGCAGCAGCGACGTTGCCCGACCGCGGTCAAACAGGCCGCTATATTCCGCCTGTTTATCCAACAGATCCTCTGAGCAGAGGACGTTGATGAACTGCATCAACTGGTGGCTTTCACGCAGCGGTAAGGCATCACTCTGCTCTACCGCCTCGATCAATTCAGCCCGGTTTTCCCACAGCTCGCTATCGGGATAGTCCAGCAGGCGGGCAATAATCCGCAGGCTAATCATGTTTAGTCTCCTGCATGATCTTGCTGTTCATATCGCGCGTTTTGCTGCTGACATCAATGGCATCAATGCGTTTGCTGTTGAACAGGTTGAATTTGCTATCGCTACCGTGGCAACCATCACCAAAGCTGAAACCACAGCCTTTGCTTTCCGGGAACGCTTCACGCGCCAGTTCGCGATGGCTTGACGGAATTACAAAACGGTCTTCGTAGTTGGCAATCGCCAGATAACGGTACATTTCCTGCGCCTGCGCTTCTGTCAGCCCAACCTGCTCCAGCGCACGGGTATCGATCTTGCCTTCTACGGTTTCCGCACGTTTGTAATGACGCATCGCCAGCATACGTTTCAGCGCCAGCAACACGGGTTCGGTATCCCCTGCGGTCAGCAGGTTCGCCAGATATTGCACCGGGATACGCAGGCTTTCGACGTCCGGCAGTACGCCAGTGTGTGCCAACTGACCGGCATCCGCAGCAGACTGAATCGGTGACAATGGCGGTACGTACCACACCATCGGCAACGTGCGATATTCCGGGTGCAGCGGCAGCGCCAGTTTCCAGTCCATCGCCATTTTGTACACCGGAGACTGCTGTGCCGCTTCAATAACGCTGTTAGGAATGCCATCTTTGCGCGCTTGCTCAATGACTTTCGGGTCATGCGGGTCAAGGAACACATCCAACTGACTTTGGTAGAGATCTTTCTCATTTTCTACCGAGGCCGCGTGTTCGATGCGATCGGCATCGTAGAGCAGCACGCCCAGATAGCGAATACGCCCCACGCAGGTTTCCGAGCACAGCGTCGGTTGACCGCTTTCGATACGTGGGTAACAGAAAATACATTTCTCTGACTTACCACTCTTCCAGTTGAAGTAGATCTTCTTGTACGGGCAACCGGTCAAACACATACGCCAGCCGCGACATTTGTCCTGATCGATCAGGACGATGCCGTCTTCACCACGTTTGTAGATCGCGCCGCTCGGGCAGGTCGCGACACATGCCGGGTTCAGGCAGTGTTCGCACAGACGCGGCAGATACATCATGAACGTATTTTCAAACTGGCCGTACATCTCTTTCTGCATATGCGCAAAGTTTTTATCTTTGGCGCGTACGCTGAACTCACCGCCCAGATCGTCTTCCCAGTTTGGACCGTTCTCGATTTTCTTCATCCGCTGACCGGTAATCAGCGAACGTGGGCGGGCAACCGGCTGGTGCTTACCTTCCGGCGCTTTACGCAGGTTCTGATAGTCGTAGTCGAACGGCTCATAGTAGTCGTCGATTTCCGGTACATCCGGGTTAGCGAAGATTTTGGACAACACTCTGACGCGGTTCCCCATACGCGGCTCGAGCTTGCCGCTGATTTTACGGATCCAGCCACCCTTCCATTTTTCCTGATCTTCCCAGGCATGGGGATAGCCCACGCCCGGTTTGGTTTCGACGTTGTTGAACCAGGCGTATTCCATCCCTTCACGGCTGGTCCAGACGTTTTTACAGGTAACGGAGCAGGTGTGACAGCCGATGCATTTGTCCAGATTCAGCACCATGCCCACTTGTGAACGAATTTTCATCAGGCTTTCTCCTGCTGTACCGCTTGCTGTACATAGTCCTGACCTTCATCATCCAGCCAGTCAATGCGTTTCATTTTACGTACCACGACGAACTCATCCCGGTTTGACCCGACGGTGCCGTAGTAGTTAAAGCCATAAGCCAGTTGGGCATAGCCACCGATCATATGGGTCGGTTTCGGTGTAATACGGGTCACCGAGTTATGAATACCGCCGCGCTGCTGGGTGATTTCCGATCCCGGCAGGTTAATAATGCGCTCCTGCGCGTGGTACATCATGGTCATGCCCGCCGGTACGCGCTGGCTAACCACCGCACGCGCCGTCAACGCGCCGTTGGCGTTGAACGCTTCAATCCAGTCGTTATCTTTAATCCCCAATTCGCTGGCATCATCTTCACTTAGCCAGATAATCGGGCCGCCGCGTCCCAGCGTCAGCATCAACAGGTTGTCGCTGTACGTAGAGTGAATGCCCCATTTCTGGTGCGGCGTCAGGAAGTTCAGCGCTTTTTCCGGGTTGCCGTTGGGCTTCTGATTCATCACCGGATCAGCCGCACGGGTGTCGACGGGTGGACGGTAAACCAGCAGGCTTTCACCGAACGCGCGCATCCATTCATGATCTTGATAAAGTTGTTGGCGACCGGACAACGTACGCCACGGAATCAGCTCATGAACGTTGGTGTAACAGGCGTTATAGGAAACGTGTTCATCTTCCAGACCAGACCAGGTCGGGCTGGAGATAATTTTGCGCGGCTGCGCCTGAATATCGCGGAAGCGAATTTTCTCGTCTTCTTTATTCAAGGCCAGATGCGTGTGGTCACGCCCCGTGACTTTGCTCAACGCTTCCCAGGCTTTTACCGCCACCTGACCGTTAGTTTCCGGCGCCAGTGACAGGATCACTTCTGCGGCGTCGATCGCTGTTTCAATCTTCGGACGGCCTGCCGCCGCCCCTTCCGCTTTGGTGTAGTTCAGCTTTTTCAGGAAATCGACTTCAGTCTGTGTGTTCCAACCGATGCCTTTACCCCCGTTGCCTAGCTTGTCCATCAACGGACCGAGCGAGGTATAGCGCTCGTAAAGATTCGGATAATCACGTTCCACCACCATCAGGTGCGGTGCCGTTTTACCCGGAATCAGATCGCATTCGCCTTTTTTCCAGTCATCTACGCCGAACGGCTGCGCCATTTCTGCCGGGGAATCATGTTGAATCGGTAACGTCACCAGATCCGTTTCCTGCCCCAGATGCCCCTGACACACGCGGGAGAAGGTTTTCGCGATGCCTTTGTAGATTTCCCAGTCGCTTTTGGAATCCCATGCCGGATCGACCGCCGCAGACAGCGGGTGAATAAACGGATGCATATCCGACGTATTCATGTCGTCTTTTTCGTACCAGGTTGCCGTTGGCAGCACGATATCGGAGTACAGGCAGGTGCTGGACATACGGAAATCGAGCGTCACCACCAGATCCAGCTTGCCCTCGCCCCCCTGCTCGCGCCACTCCACCTCTTCCGGCTTCACGCTGCCCGCCGTACCGAGATCTTGCCCCTGAATACCGTGCTCCGTACCTAGCAGGTACTTCAGCATATATTCGTGGCCTTTACCGGAGGAACCCAGCAGGTTAGAACGCCAAATGAACAGGTTGCGCGGGTAGTTTTGCGGGCTATCCGGCTGTTCAGCAGCAAATTTGATGTCGCCTGATTTCAACGCCGCAACGGTATACTCTTGCGGCGTCAAACCAGCGGCACGCGCTTTCTTTGCGATATCCAGCGGGTTAACGTTCAACTGCGGCGCAGACGGCAGCCAGCCCATCCGCTCGGCACGCACGTTAAAGTCAATCATGCTGCCGCTAAAGCGGGATTTATCCGCCAGCGGTGACAGCAGTTCCTGTGGCGCGACAGTTTCATAACGCCACTGGCTGGAATGGTTATAGAAGAACGAGGTACTGTTCATGTGGCGCGGCGGGCGCTGCCAGTCCAGACCAAACGCCAGCGGCATCCAACCGGTTTGTGGACGCAGTTTTTCCTGCCCAACGTAGTGCGCCCAGCCGCCACCGCTTTGACCGACACAACCGCAGAAAATCAGCATGTTGATGATGCCACGGTAGTTCATGTCCATGTGATACCAGTGGTTGATACCCGCTCCCACGATGACCATGGAACGACCGTGTGTTTTATCTGCGTTGTCTGCGAATTCACGCGCAATACGGATGATGTTCTGGCGAGAAACGCCGGTAATCTTCTCGGCCCACGCGGGGCTGTACGCTTTCACATCGTCGTAATCACGGGCGCAATTGTCGTCACCCAGACCGCGATCCAAGCCGTAGTTCGCCATCGTCAGGTCATACACGCAGGCAACCAGCGCTTCGCTACCGTCAGCCAGCGTCAAACGCTTCACTGGCAGTTTGTGCAGCAGGATGTCTTGTAGTTCAACGTTGTTGAAATGTTCGCTGACCGCACCGCCAAAATACGGGAAACCGACATCCACTACCTCGTCGTGCGACCCCAACAGGCTCAACCGCAGCTTCACTTCCTCGCCACTCACGCCATCACGCTGTTCCAGATTCCATTTACCCTGATCGCCCCAACGATAGCCAATCGACCCTTGCGGTGCCGTCAGGTTGCCGCTGGCATCGTCAATTGCGATGGTTTTCCACTGTGGGTTGTTGTCCTGGCCGAGGTTATCCACCAGATCGGAGGCGCGCAGCATACGGCCTGCCGCGTAGTAACCGTCTTCACGCGGCTCCAGCAGTACCAGCATCGGTAAATCCGTGTATTGACGAACGTACTCGCTGAAATACTGGCTTGGCTTGTCGAGGTGGAACTCTTTCAGGATAACGTGGCCCATTGCCAGCGCCATCGCGCTGTCGGTGCCCTGTTTAGGGTTCAGCCACTGATCGCACAGCTTGGCGATTTCCGCGTAATCCGGCGTGACCGCGACGGTTTTGGTGCCTTTGTAGCGGACTTCGGTAAAAAAGTGGGCATCCGGCGTACGGGTCTGCGGCACGTTAGAGCCCCAGGCGATGATGTAAGAGGAGTTGTACCAGTCGGCCGATTCCGGCACGTCCGTTTGCTCACCCCAGGTCATGGGTGACGCTGGTGGCAAGTCACAGTACCAGTCGTAGAAGCTCAGGCACACGCCGCCGAGCAGAGAGAGGTAACGCGCACCCGCCGCGTAGGACACCATCGACATTGCAGGAATCGGAGAGAAACCGATAATGCGGTCTGGGCCGAAGGTTTTGGCGGTGTAAACGTTCGAGGCGGCAATCAGTTCGTTAACTTCATTCCAGTCGGAACGCACGAAGCCGCCACGGCCACGAATTTGTTTGTAGTATTGGGTTTTCTCAGGGGCGTTGACGATGGAGGCCCAGGCATCAACCGGATCGCTGTGCGTCAGTTTTGCTTCACGCCACAGTTTCATCAGGCGCTTACGCATCATCGGATATTTCAGACGGTTGGCGCTGTAAAGATACCAGGAGTAGCTGGCACCGCGCGGGCAGCCGCGTGGTTCATGGTTAGGCAGGTCCGGACGGGTACGCGGGTAGTCAGTCTGCTGCGTTTCCCACGTCACCAGACCATTTTTCACATAAATCTTCCAACTGCATGAGCCGGTGCAGTTTACCCCGTGGGTAGAACGTACGATTTTGTCATGCTGCCAGCGGCTGCGATAGCCGTCTTCCCAGTCGCGATTGGTATTGAGGGTCTGACCATGACCATCGGAAAACGGTTCAGCCAGTTGTTTGAAGTAACGTAACCGGTCAAGGAATTTGCTCATCCGGACTCTCCTGCTGCGAAGCCTGCTGGCCCCTGTCGTTATGAAATGCTCGTAGCAACTATCTGTTTTTGCTGACGACACATTGCTCAATGTTGGCGCTAGGGTATCCAGCAAACCCGTCGTCAAACTTGATAACGATCAAGAGTGTCCTTCCGTGGAAAACGGAGTATATCCTCAACTACCACTAAAGAATTACCATGGAGAAAATACGTAATTAAATGATTTTAAAGGATAAAAATAAAACCATTCGTTTTGTGCTTATACTGAATTCATACACACGACTATTTAGAGGTAGTAGTCAGAGAGGGCGTAATATTGTGCAGATTCAGTAAGGGGGCGTTGGATGCAGCGCGAAAAAAACGCCGCCCCGCAAGGGGCGACGTCTTAGTCACATTTTTATGTTTTATGCAGACATTGCGAATGTTTCGTGCGCAATAACATTGTCATTTTCATGCTACTTCATAGCTCGCGCCCGACAAGGAGCGCTTGTATCTTTCTCATGTAG